>JAIYAV010000404.1 GCA_027488855.1 Saprospiraceae bacterium | reverse complement strand
GCTGCGGCAGCCTCAACTTCTCAACTTCTAAACCTCTCAACCATGAAGATTAATAAATGGGGAGAAAGATAGTGTATTTCTTACACCTAGTTAAATCTTAAAGAATAAAAAAAGGAAAATGACGCGATTGCTTGCTTTTTTTTAGGATAATAAAATATATGGTAAAATAAAAGCTGGAATGTACAGTGGATTGCTTAGTTTTATTCACGGAAAAACACAATGATCTCCCATGCTGAACTATACCGAATACCGTCAATACGATGCCAGTGGACTGGCCGAACTGGTTCAAAAAAAAGAAGTTACTGCGAGCGAATTGCTGGAAACGGCCATCCAAAGGGCTGAAATGGTCAACCCCAAAGTCAATGCCATCATCTATCCATTGTTCGATTCCGCCAGGAATACGGCAGCCATAGGTGAAACCGGGCCATTTTCCGGAGTCCCCTTTTTGGTCAAAGACCTTGGTCTGGAAATAAAAAACACCCCCATCCGCACTGGCTGTCGGGCTTACGAAGGCTACATTTCCAAACAAGATAGTTATGCCATCCAAAAGATCCGTGAAGCGGGATTGGTGATCATGGGCAAAACCAACACCCCGGAGTTTGGACTAACCCCTTACACCGAACCAGAATTGTTTGGCCCCAGCCGCAATCCCTGGAATTTGGCGCATTCGCCCGGAGGCAGTAGTGGCGGATCAGCAGCAGCGGTGGCGGCAGGGATTGTACCGATGGCCACTGCCAGTGATGGTGGCGGCTCCATTCGGATTCCGGCTTCTTGTTGTGGTCTGTTTGGGTTAAAACCTACGCGTGGCCGCATCTCACTCGGGCCTATGGGCGGCGAAATGTGGAGCGGGGCAGTGGTAGAGGGCTGTGTAAGTCGTTCGGTGCGCGATACGGCAGCGTATCTGGACGCGATAGGTGGTATTCAACCCGGAGACCCATATTTGACCGCTCCGTTGGATGGTTCTTATGTTTCCCAATTGGGGCAAAACCCGGGGAAACTGCGCATTGCCTTCAGCACTGTTCACCCCCTCGGGCTGCCAGTAGACCAGGCTTGCAAAGATGCCGTGGCCAAAATGGCGAAACAGTTGAGCGATTTGGGGCATGAGGTCAGCGAAGCCACTCCTTTACCTTATTTCAAAGAAGATTTATTGGAACGTTTTTTAGTGGTAATATCCGGCGAAGCCGAAGGCGAAATGCAACAATTGAGTAAATTCCTCAAACGCCGCCCAACCACTTCGGATGTAGAAACCAATACCTATGCTTTGGCTCTGTTGGGGCGTACCTTCAAAGCTGGTGATTTTGCCCAGGCTAAGAAGGAATGGAATGAGATTGCCCAACGGGTAGCTCGTTTTCACCAGCAGTACGACTTGTTGCTTACACCCACCCTTGCCAGCCGCCCGATTAAAATTGGGGCTTTGCAAAACAGCCCTGCTGAACAAACTTTGCTCAAATTTGTCAATGCCTTTAATCTGGGCTTCATGGTCAAAGCCAGCGTTGGCCAATTGGCGGACAAAGCTTTTGGCTATATCCCCTGGACACCTTTTGCCAACATGACCGGCCAGCCTTCGATGACGATTCCCACCTTGTGGACGGAGGAGAACCTGCCCGTTGGAACCATGTTTACGGCCATGCAGGGGCGGGAGGATTTGTTGTTGCGACTGGCGACGCAGTTGGAGGAGGCGATGCCTTGGGGGGGGAGGATGGTGGATCTGTGATCTGGCCTAAAATCGAAAGGGCTACGCCCTCTCTAGGAGATGTCGCCCCTTCGGGGCTGATCTACGTTCTCTCTAGGAGATGTCGCCCCTTCGGGCTGAGCTGCGTTGCTTCAATGAAACCCTACGTATACAAAGCGTATGCTTACGTTTATACATTACTTTGGTCATTCCATCCGCAAGCAGCTTACCTTTGGTTTGCAAGCCTGAATACCTTGTTCCAGGCTAGTTCCAAAAACTGCAAATCATATTCCCATGAAATTACTTGCCCTCTATTTGTCAGCCTGTCTGATGCTGTTCAGCCAATCTTCCTGGAGCCAAACCATGCAGCCCTATGGATTCATCGAAAACCGGGGGCAAATTCATACTCAAGACAATGCCACAGCTCCAGCCCGCTTTGTCTATACCGCTCAATCGGGATTAAACGTTCAGGTACACGAGGGAGGTTTCAGTTACGATGCTTACCAAATTGTTCGGGACACCCTTATTGTTGACCCCAAAACCAAAAAATCCCGGAAATTGGCTCGGACTTACCAGTTTCACCGGGTAGATATTGATTTTCCTGGATCGAATCCTGATGTCCAAGTTGAATCGCTTGAAGCGGCTAAAGATTACCTGATTTTTTACCCGGCAGATCATCCCGCTGGAGTGCGGGTTCGGCACCATCGAAAGATCATTTTCCACAACCTTTATCCCCATATCGACCTGGAGCTTGTGGCCAATCCAGGGACAGCCAAACCATTTGAATACAATTTTATCTTACACCCTGGCGCAGATTTGGCCGACATAAAAATACGCTACCAAGGGGCTTTAAAAACACACTTTAACCCCGATTACCTGGATTTGCAACTCAGCATGGGCAGTCTTCGGGAAAGTATACCTTCTAGTTTTTGGGTCGAAAGCAAACAGGAAGTTCCACTGACTTACCGCTTGATTGATCAGGGTCAGCAGCCAGAAGGTAGCCTCACCGTTGGATTTAGTGGCCCAAGTGGCGCCTTGAACCAGACCCTGATCATTGACCCAATTCCTAGTCTAAAATGGTCGACCTATTTTGGCAGCATCGGTTATGATTACGGATGGGATTTGGAATACGACGGGAAAGGGCAACTGTATCTTTGCGGAACCACCCAATCGACCAGCAATGTAGCGACTACAGGCGTTCATCAAAGCGTTCAAAATGGCAACAATGATGCTTTGGTTGCCAAGTTTGATACCAGTGGTCAACGAATCTGGGCCAGTTTTTTTGGTGGGAGGAGAGATGAGGATGCTAGCGAAATCCACTTAAGCTCTACTGCTGAGCTTATTGTCGTGGGACGTACCGAATCCGATGATAATATTGCCAGCCCAGGTGTAGAGATTGCTCAACGCGTCGGAAAGTATGACGTTTTTTTGGCAAAATTCACTTCAGATGGTAACCGCATTTGGAGCCGTTATTGGGGAGGACCCGACAATGATTATGCTGGTACTTTAACTACCAACCAGGAAGGAGATATTTTTATCGGAGGAATTACCTTCTCTGAAACGGGGATTGCTGCTCCAGGTCAGCTCCTGGAGCGTTATTCATTTTCATCGGATGGCTTTTTGGCGCGATTTAACGCAGATGGCAACTACGTGACTTCTACTTATTTGGGTGGAGGTAGTGATGATAGTGTAAACGATCTGATTTGTGATGATCAGGACAATATTTACGTGCTGGGGAATACTTACTCACTAAACGGGGTTATTCCCCGCAATGCTTATCAGAACCAAAATGCAGGTGGAGCAGATGTGATGCTCTGGAAGTTAGACCCTAGTTTTAACATCATTTGGAGTACTTATTGTGGCGGTACTGGTGATGATTCGGGCGTGGCCCTTTTTTTAGATGCCCAGAAGAACCTCTATTTTACTGGAGCAACTTCCTCCGCCAATTACCCATTAGGAAGCAATGCAGGGCTGAGTCCATTGAGGGGGATGTATGATGCTCAGGTTACCAAATTTTCTAACGATGGCCAATTGTTGTGGGCTAGCTATTTAGGTGGTTTTGGGCATGAATATGGTCATGATCTGAAACTTGACCCCCTCGGTACTGGCGCGATTTTTGTAGCAGGAGGCACTACCGAAAGCCCTGCTTTTGTTGGTGCAAAAGGTTGGCAAACCGTGTATGGAGGTGGACCGGCAGATGCTTTTCTGGCAAAACTAGACGACAGAGGTCAATTGTTGTGGTCTACTTACTATGGTGGAGCGGGAAATGAAGGGTTTCATGCGATGGAGGTCGATAGCAGTAAGAACATTTATTGTCTTGGATACACGAATTCCCGCGAAGGGATGGGGACTCCAAACACGCAACAAAATTATTACGGTGGGGATGGCGCTGATCTGCTGTTGAGCAGTTTTAAAGATTGTTACGCTCCCCTGGCGCCTCAAAATACAACTCTTGCTACAAGCCTGCGCATTTGTGGAGGTTTGCGCACCACCCTGAAAGCCCGGGGTGAAGGAGTTATCAAATGGTTTGATCAGCCCGAAGGTGGCCGTTTATTGGGTGAAGGGGATAGTTTGCGCACCGTTCCGCTTTTTGCCACCACCACTTTTTATGTTCAAGACAGTGTTTGTGGGCGCTCCCGTACCCGTACTGCCGTCACGGTACAGGTAGATCCCCGACCGGATGTCAATCCTGGTTCACCTCAAACGGTATGTGCAGGTGAACGCGTAATGTTCAGTGGTCGAGGTGCCATTTTTTACCTTTGGGATGGTGGCGCCATCAATGGTATTCCCTTCACCCCCCGTGAAACGCGGACGTATACGGTGGTGGGTACTGGCAATTTTGGTTGTCGGGACACTGCACAGTTGTTGGTTACGGTACTGCCCCGACCCGAGGTCAGTGCCGGGCCCGATCGTCGATTGTGCCCAGGAGAAAGTCTGGTGTTGCAAGGGACTGGTGCCTTGCGGTATACCTGGGATCGTGGCATTGTAAACGGGCAGCGCTTTGTGCCCCCATCTGGTGGTACTTATACTGTGATTGGTCAGGCCAACAATGGCTGTAGAGATACGGCCAGTATGACCCTCAGCCTGGTGCCCCAACCTACTGTAGGTGCAGGCCCGGAGCGCCGGGTATGCGCTGGAGATACCTTGAGTTTGCGCGGCTCAGGCGGAATAGCTTACGAATGGGACTGGGATGTCAAAGATGCGCAGCCTTTTCAGGTCACCCAAAGTCGCCTTTATACAGTGATCGGGATTGACGCCAATCAATGTCGGGATACCGCCCAGGTACAAGTCTCAGTTCTTCCCCGCCCCCGGATCAGTGCAGGAAGCGACCGAGTCATTTGTGAAGGGGAACAAATCCGTCTGGAAGGCAAAGGTGCCCTGACCTATACCTGGGATCGTGGAGTGATCAATAACCAACTTTTTCGGCCATTGAATACTGCGACCTACACACTTATTGGGCGCGATGCCAACAGTTGTGCTGATACCACACAAGTGCAGGTAATTGTAAACCCTCGACCGATCATCGAACTTCTCGGCACCATCGGAGCTTGCACCGGAGAAACAGTGACCATCGAACCTCGGGTAAGTGGTGGAACGGGGCCTTACTTTTATACCTGGGGCGGGGGATTCAGGGGGACCAGCATCCAGATTCAAGCGCAGTACAATTTGGAATTGAGGCTCCTCATTACCGATCAACAAAGATGTGAAGCCAGGGATACCGCTTTTATCGTGGTCAATGCCCCACCCCAGGTGTCTATCACCGGCCCAGACTCCATCTGCACGGGCGATCAGGCCATTTTGGAAAGGGTAATCAGTGTAGGTCGCCCACCTTATCGCTACACCTGGCAAGATGGCCAAAGCACCGCACAAATTACGGTGGCACCCCGTGAAACCAGCACCTACACTATGATCGTAGAGGATGGCAATGGATGTCGGGATACAGCAAGTTACACCCTGCAGGTGTTTGCTACCCCGGATTTGCGCGTTGACCCCGGGCCGGATCTCACCATTTGCACTGGCGTTCCCCTCGTCGTAAAAGTTTCTGGCGCGGATGAATACATCTGGCGTGGGCCGGGGGGATTTCAAGGTACTGGGTCGTCCATATACTTTCGTACACCTTTGGAAGGCAGGTATGATGTAATTGGGAGCAGTACTCAGGGAGCTTGTAGTGCCAATACCTCGTTTCAAATAACGGTAAATCCTCGGGTTGGGGCCATGATTGTAGGGCCTTCCAGTATCTGCAAAGGTGATTCCCTGGTTTTGGCAAGCTTACAGGGTGGTACATTTGAGTGGAGTACCGGGGAGCAAACCCAGGAAATCCGCTCGAAGCCAACCCAGAACGAGACTTACCGATTGGTGCTCACTGGCTACAACCAATGTATGGATACGGCCTATCTTTCCGTCAAGGTAAATGAACAGCCAGCGGTAAGCGCCGGCCCGGATCGCCAAATCTGCGCAGGAGATTCACTGACTTTGCAAGGGAGTGGAGCTTTGAGCTACAGTTGGGATGCCGGTGTAATTAACGGCAAGGCTTTTTTTCCAAAAGACACCAAGATCTATACAATGATAGGCACCAATGCCGAAGGATGTAAAGATACCACTCAAGTGCAGGTACAAGTCAATCCTGTCCCGAAACTGGAACTTCCCCGTAACATTGAGGTTTGTGCGGGTGAAACAGTGAACATTCAACCACAAGTCAGCGGTGGTACTGCTCCATACAGGTACACCTGGAGCAATGGTTTTAGTAGCAATAAAATCCAATTTCGCCCGCCAAATAGCTCCTCGCTGGGCCTCCGCATTGCCGATGGACAAGGGTGTGAAACGAGTGGCAATGTCTCCATCCTGGTCAACGCCCTACCTGACTTATCAATCACCGGGCCGAAACAGCTTTGTGTAGGCGAAAAAGGAACTTTGAAAAAATCCGTCTCCATTGGGCGCCCGCCGTATCGCTACAGCTGGCAGGATGGTCAAAGTACGGAACAGATCGAAGTAAGCCCCCAACAAACCAGTAGCTATTCCCTGATTGTACAGGATGCCAATGCCTGTTGGGATACCGCAAGTTATACTCTGGAGGTGCAAGCTCATCCCGAGTTGACCCTTTTGCCGGAATACAAACTCAAACTGGGCCAAAGCCTCAAACTGATTGCCGGAACTCAGCCCGGAAACTACCAATGGACACCCGCCGATGGCTTAAGTTGTACCAACTGCCCCGACCCCGAGCTGCGCACGACCCAATCCGGGAAATACTGCGTCACCGTGGTCAGCGACGGCAATTGCCGCAGTGAGGCCTGTACCGAGGTCACGCTTGATGGCAAGTGCCAGGTGTACATGCCCAATGTTTTTAGCCCCAATGGCGACCAGATCAATGATACTTTTTGTGCTTTTAGCCCTTGTATTGCGGAGGCGCAGTTGTGGATTTATGACCGCTGGGGGAATTTGGTTTTTCAATCCAATCCCAATGAGACCCAGCCTTGTTGGGATGGAAGCTCCCGGGGACGGGCAATGGATACTGGAATGTATTATTACCGATTGCGAGGTGTGGATGTTTTGGGAAAGGCGGTGGATTTGCAGGGTAGCGTAAGTTTGTTGCGCTGAGGTAGGCTAGGCAGCTGCGATCGTCGAGCCTGCTCGCCTTAGCGAGCGTAAAAGGATCGACGAGCGCCCACGTAGTGGCGGGTAAGATTTTGGGCAGCAGCGAGAGATTTCTGTATTGTTATTTTAAATCCAAGATTTTGCATTCAACCCCCAAAATTTGGCCTGAAATAAATATTTTTGAGCAGTTCAAATGTCTTAAGCTGCTACAAATGATACAAAACAGCCCTGTCTTTACCATTATCGTTGCACTGACTTGTGCTATCTCGCTCTGGGTCAACCCCAATACCCAAAACCGACTCTTAGTAGGAAACGAGGTGGCGGAGGATGAATATGGTTTGGTTTTGGTAAAAGGGGGAACTTTTACCATGGGCTGCACCACTGAACAAGGTAGCGATTGTGATGGCAGTGAAAAACCCAGCCACCTGGTCACCCTGAATGATTTTTCCATCGGCAAACACGAAGTGACGCAGGCGCAATGGCGGGCGGTGATGGGCAATAACCCATCCAATTTTAAAAATTGCGATCAATGCCCAGTAGAGCAAGTAAGTTGGGAGGACATTCAACTTTTTCTGACCCAACTAAACGCCAAAACGGGCAAAAAATACCGCCTGCCCACCGAAGCTGAGTGGGAGTTCGCCGCCCGCGGCGGCAACCAAAGCAATGGCTATAAATATGCGGGTAGCAATGTACTGAGTGAAGTAGCTTGGTTTAATGATAACTTGGGCAGAACCCATCCAGTAGGTGGTAAAAAAGCGAATGAACTGGGCTTGTATGACATGAGTGGCAACGTTTGGGAATGGTGTCAGGATTGGAAAGAAGTTTATCCTAGTACTACACAGATTGATCCGACTGGTGCAGCTTCGGGCTCTTACCGTGTTGGTCGTGGCGGTAGCTGGGGCAGCGGTGCGGGGCGCTGCCGCGTTTCCTATCGGGGCTTCAACGCTCCACAGCTCCGCTACCTTATTTTAGGCTTTCGTTTGGCCCTCTAGTTACTGAGGTGACCAATCTCGACTTCCCGGTGAGCTAAAAAAATGTCCGCAAATAGCCCGGCGTTTATCGCAAGCGAGAGAAAGCGATTTTTGCCATTTTACCCCCTACTGCATGAGTGATCGTTGATCCCTTTACACTCGCTAAGGCGAGCAGGATCGAGAGCCCACGTAGTGGCTAGTAAGTGTTTTGCGCTAAAATTAACCATCGTGTAAAGATTAGACGTTTATTTTCACATTCCCCAAACTCCCCAACTTTTATTATCTTTCGCCCCACTTCAATGTATGAAACATGACCATTACTTTTCAAATCCACTACCTGACCAATTGGGGACAACAAATTGCCATTGTGGGCAATGTACCCGAGCTGGGCAGCGGCAACGAACAACAAGCCCAGGTGATGCAATACATCGGTGGCGGTTATTGGCGGATTTCCATCCCCTTCAAAAAAGCGCCCAGCAACCTGGAGTACAAATACCTGCTTAAAGATGACAGCACCATGTCTGCCATCAGTGCAGAATGGGGCCATCGCCGCAAATTGCGGATTTCCCGTGCTGCGGGCGAGCATCTGTTTTTGAAAGACAGTTGGCGGGCAATAGACCACCCCGAAAATGCCTTTTACACCGCTGCGTTTGAAAAAGTAATTTTCAAACCACAAGCCGCCTACAAAAGCACCAGCGTTGCACCAGATGAGCTGCGCCTGAACATCCGTTTCCAAATGCGGGCGGTGCAGGTTCCAGCAGGGCTGCAACTGGCTTTGTTGGGCAGTTTGCCTGAATTGGGCTCCTGGGATTATGGTCACCCTGTCCTTTTGGGCAATGCCGATTTTCCCAACTGGACGGGCGAAATCAGCATCAGTTATCGCCAGGGATTTGAATACAAATACGGCTTCTACGACCCCAAACTCAAACGGATCGTAGAGCTGGAAGCAGGCCCCAATCGCAAACTGGATGGTGCACCTCTGGATGCACTGGTGAATTCATGCATCGTTTGTGATGAGTACTACGCCCAGTCAGGAGGCAATTGGAAAGGTGCCGGAGTGGCAGTTCCGGTTTTTTCCCTCCGCACCGAAGATAGCCTTGGGGTAGGGGAGTTCAACGACCTCAAAAAAATGATCGACTGGGCGCAAAAAGCCGGTTTGCGCATGGTGCAAATCCTGCCCGTCAACGATACTTCAGCCACCCATACCTGGACGGATTCTTATCCCTATGCGGCCATTACTGTGTTTGGTTTGCATCCACAGTTTTTGCACCTCGATGTTTTGGAAGGCATCAATGCCAAAAAAGTAGCGACCGAACGCAAAAAACTGAATGTCCACCCAGCCGTGGATTACGAGGCGGTCAACAAGTCTAAACTGAGTCTGGCGCGCGAAGCATTCAACAAAACCCAAAAGACCTTTTTGGCAAATGCTGAATTCCAGGCCTTTTTTGCAGAAAGCAAACATTGGTTGGAACCCTATGCGGTATTTTGCTACCTGCGGGATAAGTTCAAATCGGTAGAATTTGCCGAAAATTGGGGCCCATACGCCCAATATTCTCCAGCAGTTCTGGCTGAGTTGGCTTCGCCTGATGCCCCAGACTATGCCGATGTCGCTTTCCACTATTATTTGCAATTCCATCTGGACAAACAATTGCGCGAAGCATCCGATTACGCCCGCTCCAAAGGTTTGATCCTTAAAGGTGACTTGCCCATCGGCATTTACCGCCACAGCGTGGATGCCTGGGTGGCACCGGAATTGTACAACATGGATGGGCAGGCAGGCGCACCACCCGATCCTTTTTCCGACAATGGCCAAAACTGGGGTTTCCCCACCTACAATTGGGCCGAAATGGCCAAAGATGGTTACCTCTGGTGGCGGCAACGCATGTCGCAACTGTCCCGTTATTTCGATGCTTACCGAATTGACCATATTCTGGGCTTTTTCCGCATCTGGCAAATTCCGCTGGATCAAGTAGAAGGTACCCTGGGCTTTTTCAACCCGGCCTTGCCCATTGTGCGGGAAGAACTAGACGCCCGAGGCATTTATTTTGACCACGAGCGCTACTGCAAACCTTACATCACCAAACAATTGCTTGACGAGCGCTTTGGGGATGAAGTAGCGTACGTGCGCACTCAATTCCTGGATGAAGTCCGCTTCAATTATTTTGCTTTCAAACCCGAATTTGATACCCAGCGCAAGATTGAAGCCTTTTTTAAAGCGCCAGAAAATCAGGATAAAATCGAGTTGCAAACGGGTCTGTTCAAACTGATCAGCAATGTCTTGTTGCTGGAAATTCCGGGCAGCAATGGCCGGGAATTTCACCCACGGATTGACCTGAACAAAACTTACTCTTTCCAGCAACTGGATTATGGCCAACAAAACAAGTTGCAAGACTTGTACCTCGATTACTTCTACCGCCGTCAGGAAGAATTCTGGCGGGCTCAGGCCATGCAAAAATTGCCTGCGCTCAAGGCGGCTACCGATATGTTGATTTGTGGGGAAGACCTCGGAATGGTGCCCGCTTGTGTGCCGGGGGTGATGCGCGAAATGGGGATATTGACCCTCGAAATCCAGCGCATGTCCAAAAATCCAGCCACTGAATTTTTACAAGAAGCCGATATTCCTTACCTCTCCGTTGCGAGCCCTTCCACCCATGACATGGCTCCGATCCGGGCTTGGTGGGAAGAGGAAGATCCCGCGCTGATCAGCCGCTTTTTCCACAATGAATTGCAATTCATGGGCCAAGAGCCTTATACCTGCGAGCCATTCATTGCCAAGGCAGTAGTGGAAAAACACCTCCGTTGGCCGAGCATGTGGACGGTGTTTCCATTGCAAGATTTACTGGCCATGGACCTGGAGCTGCGCCGCGAAAACCCTGCTGAAGAGCGCATCAATGTGCCCGCTATTATGCCTTATTACTGGCGGTATCGAATGCACTTGACTTTGGAAAACTTGCTGGGGCAAGATGGATTCAATGGGATGATGTATGATTTGTTGCATCGAAATGGGCGGGCATAATTCTTTTTGAACCAAAATATTAAAGCCCCATTTGCAGTTTAAGCTGTAAATGGGGCTATGTTTTTTTTGTAAAAATAAGATAAAATCATTTTGTTATTAAATTATTTGTTTTAAATTTGTTGCAACTAAAATACCCTTAACCAAATCCTGTGGCGTAAAACTATGGCTACTTTTACCGAAGAACAAATTGCCCAGTTGGCTCCCGATGCCAGCTCCTTAAAAGCAGGTCGCGATTTGGCCAATGAAAAAAAGTGGCCCGCTCTGCATCACAATCATCGCGTTATTTGGGGCTTGGCGCAAGGCTCGGGCTCACAACCTTACCGCACCCAGGTAGACCAGGGCTCATTAGGTTATAGCTGTAGTTGCCCTAGCCGCAAGTTTCCTTGCAAACACGCCTTGGGGTTGTTGTTCATCTTTGCCCGTCGTCCTGATCTTTTCCAACAGAGCAATGCAGAACCGGAGTGGGTGGAAAAATGGATGAATACCCGTGAAGAAAAAGTTGAAAAAGCCAAAGTCGAGCGTTTACATCCCGCTATAAAAGACGTCAAAAGTAAAGCCAAACGGGAAGCCGTTCGCCTGGAGTTGGTCAAAGCCGGTGCCGCCGAGTTGGAATTGTTGCTGCGCGATGTGCTGCGATCCGGTCTGCTGAATCTTCCCACTCGTGGAAACGGCTTTTTTGAACAAGCCGCCGCCCGCATGGTCGATCAACAAGCCAATGGACTGGCTCAAATGCTGCGGCAATTCACCAAAATCAACTACAGTACTGGCAATGCCTGGCACAGCGAAGCCATGGAACAAATGGTGCAGCTTTGGCAAGTATTGCAAGCGTTTAAACGCATCGATGAGTTGCCCGAACTGCTTCAGGAAGATGTACGTAGCTTGCTGGGTTGGTCACCCAAGCAAGAAGAGATTCTGGCCGATGAGCAGGCATTAAGTGTAGCAGATCAATGGCTGGTGGTGGGCAAACACAGCAGTGTCGAAAACAACATCACCGTAGCTCGCCTTTATCTTTGGGGCTGCAAGACTGGCCGATCTGCCTTGTTGCTGGATTTTATTGCCCCTGGAACCGCCCCGAAATACCTCTTTGCTCCTGGCATGGTGTTGGAAGTCACCTTGGCTTTTTTTCCCTCACAACGCCCTTTTAGAGCCATCCTTAAAAGTGAAACAAAAACGCACAACGAATTGCCGGAAACCCGCCAGGAAATAGCCGATTGGCCTGCGGCCCAGGCAGCTTTGGCCAAAGACCTCAGTCAATATCCTTGGGTCGAGTCGAGTTTGTATTTTGTACAATCGCTGCAACTGATCCATGTGGAAGAGCGCTGGTACCTGGCGGATACGAATCAGGCGCTGATGCCGCTGCACCCAGAATTTTCGGAACAACAGCGTTGGTTGCTTTTGGCGATTACAGGGGGGCACGCCTGTCCAACTGCGGTGTTGCGCAAACGGGATGCGGTAGTGCCTCTTGGGGTGCTTGTGAAAGAAGGCTATAAATCGATATAACATGAGTCATACTGAATTGTTAAAGGCATCAACCCCGTGAATTTCTAATCGCGGAGCGATTGAATTTAGAATAGCCCCGGTTGTCCGCAGGGCCGATCAGTTCTAGTTTCAAACCATTTTGGATTGGGCTGCGCCCAATGATTTTTAATAACCGCGACGACACGACGACGCGACGGTTTCACGACGCAAGCGTCG
>JAIYAV010000188.1 GCA_027488855.1 Saprospiraceae bacterium | reverse complement strand
TATTAGTCATGAAGTGTCTGCTTTCCCTAATCCAACAACTGGTTCGTTAACTATTGAATTTTCATCAAAACAGCTGAGCAAAAAAGTCTCCGTAGCGATTCATAATGTTACGGGCGTACTGGTAAAACAAACAAATGCAATCAACTTGACAGATAACACTTTCCAACTGGATCTAAATGATTTGTCTGCGGGGACTTATTTTATACACATTAAAACCGACAAAACAAGCTACAATCAAAAGATCTTAATTGCGCGTTGATGCTCATGAAACAAAACTTGCAGGAACGCAGATTACACTTTGCACCAAAAATGAATTAGCATTTTCATTTTTGGTGCAAAGTGTAATACCGTTGTACACTTTTGTTGTGGAGCCAAACACCAGGCGTATTGTTGGTGAGTTTTGCGTTTTTTATCACGAAAACACCGTTGATGAGCATCTGCTCGATGCCTTCAGCATATTTTTTGGAATCGGTGTAAGTGGCTTTATCCTGAATCTTATCAAAATCAAAGACAATGACGTCCGCATAAGCCCCTTCCTGAATCCGTCCTCGATGGTATTGCTTGATTTGGTTGGCTGGCATGGAAGTCATTTTTTTGATCGCTTCTTCCAACTTAAGCACTTTCATTTCGCGAACATAGCGCGCAATCACCCTCGGAAAGGATCCATAAGAGCGAGGGTGAGGAAAAATGCTTTTCTCCGGATGCACTAAGTCACCATCTGTTTCAATCATAGAATAGGGATATTTCAATATGTTGATCACATCCTGCTCATCCATCTCATGGTAAATCGCCAGGAAACCACCTTTGAGTTCCAGGTCAATGATGGCTTGTATTCCACCATCTAGATTATTGGGATAACCCTTGGCTTTTACGTAGTCTTCCAATGTTTTGCCATTAAACAATGTATCTGCTGGAATGCTATTGAACTGGATGCGCCAGAGCTCTTCACCAGTTTCGTCGTTCATGATGATGGCTCTCATGTCAGATTCGATTCGTTTGCGAAGTTGCTTATCTTTCAGCCGCTTAGCCAATTCGGCGGTGCCACCATCAAGCGCCCAGGCTGGAAACAGAATGTAGGAATAGGTGTTGGCCGCGGTGTAAGGGTAAACATCTACCGAGATATCCATGCCGGCATTTCTGGCGGAGTCAACAATTGCCAATCCCTTACTCGCTAATCCAAACTGCGCAACTCCCGCTGCTTTGAAGTGGTTGATTTGCGCCGGCATATTGGCTTCTTTGGCAATCCGAATGGTTTCCCGAATCGAAGCAAGCAATCCACTTCCTTCATTGCGCATGTGCGTAACATAAATACCATTATACTTGGCCGCCACTTTCGACAAAGCTGTGATTTCGGCGGTGGAAGCATAAAGACCGGGCACATAAATTAAACCCACCGAAAATCCTAAGGCGCCTTGCTTCATGGATTGCTCCACGTAATACTTCATGCTGTCAAGCTCCGCTGTGGTGGCGGGGCGATTTTCCAAACCGATCACTTTTTTTCTTGTCCAGTTTAGACCAGAAAAGAAGGCAACATTGGGCGCAACTTTTAATGAAAGGGCATAATCGTCAATAGGATATGGTTGGTCTCCACTATGCAAACTGGCGCAAATGGTTGTGATGCCCTGTCGGAGAAAATTTTCTGGTTGTGGAAATTGGTGTATCGTGGTTTGAATGTGCGCATGACTGTCGATAAACCCGGGAGAAATGATCTTCCCTCGAATGTCGACTACCGTTTCGGCTAGGGCAGGATTGATTTTTTCTTTGGATACTTTTACAATCTTGTCGCCTTTGATGCCGATGTCGCCGAAAAACCGCTCGTTTCCTAGTCCATCTACGATGGTACCGTTGGTATAAATTAAATCATACTCTTTCTGGGTTGGCTTACAGGCTACCAGCAATACTAGAATAATGAGAAGCAGTTGTTTCATTTCGAACTTTCGATTTTTTCGATTTTTTCCAAAATAAAAGGTGCCTTGGGGTAATACTTCAACCCAATTTTGGCCACCATCAGCGCCTTTTCTTTGTCTGGAAAGCGATTGGGAGCGGTGAGATAATGGAGTACAATTTCAAGCACATCTTGTGGTGGAGGCATTTTTAGCCCAATTGTTTTTTCAAGGTTGGCGTAATGCGATTCGATTAAATTGGGGTTAGCCGTAAAACTGTAGTGACTTACATCGTAGCCTTCAAAAATGTATCGCAAGCCATTGTACCAACTCAATAAAGGAATGGACGAGTGGTCGGTATCTTTGATCACTTCCAGTTTTGAATGAACATTGGTGGGGCCATAATCTTTAAGGGTTTTCGCAAGCTGGTGAATACATCGCGCATGAAACTTATTCCCTTCCCCGGCTTGGCTTGAGTCGACTACGGAAATGTAAAAGCGTTGGATCGTTTTTGACTTCATATTTTGCAAATCAGAGGATGCTTCTCGTACATATTTGCCATTATCCCACCACAGACTACCATCAATTGAAAAATAGCTGTTGAAAATACCCGGATGTTTGAGCAAGGTATATGCGGTGGTAAGCCCGCCTAGGGAATGCCCTACATACATCCGATAAGGAAGGGTACGATAGTCTCCTTCGATTTTGGGAAACAACTCCTCAGTCAGGAACTTGAAAAACGCTTCACCGCCACCTCCGCCTGCCATCATCAATTTTTGAGATTCAGTTTTTGCTTCTTCTCCACTCGGCATTTTGGTGGAGGGATTCGGGGTTAGGTCTTTTAAGCGATTCTCCGTATCAACACCCACCACAATCATTTCCGGTATTTGAAAGTTTACGCTTTCCTTTTCACTCATAAAACTTACCACCCCGAGTAAAGGAAAAAAAGCGGACTTGCCATCCAACACATACATGACCGGATAGGATTGCTTATCATAAGTTTGGTTGTGGTAGGAGGCTGGCAAGCGAACCCAATAGGTACGCGTTTCGTTCAATATTTTTGATTCCAGCGTAAACTTACTCCCTGAATCCATCACTTCCGCTACTTTCTCTTGTGCGAAAGAATGAATAGAGATAATCAACAATACAATGGTCAGCTTTTTCATTTACTCAACATTTTGGGATACGATGCGGTAAGCCATATCTATGTACAAATTGGGAATGAAACCCAGAAAAGCTGGGCATATTCCCGCCAAAGCAAACCCTGAGCAACAGCAACTTTTTGTACAAAACAAAATTAACAAACTCATCCACTAATCTCAAAATGGGTGCTGTTATCTTTTCCTTATGATGGGGCTCATTTTAAAAAGAAGATCTGCCTTATGATTCAAAGGATCCATTGTATCCATTTGGATTTGGATTGGTGGATAGGGAAAAAGGCAATTAAAAACACAACAAGGGTAGAATATCAATCACCGTGATGGTGCCATTCTCGATGTCAGTCAAACAGATGTTGTTGGCCTCATCGATCGTCAAGCCGGATGAAAATGATAAGGGCGCATTTCACGTCCTTTATTGACCACACTGTAGTTGCCCTCAGGTACCATGCTTGCAGGAGTTAGCGGTAGTTGCTAAGGTCTTCGTTAATTGTTAAACCAAATTGTTCTATGTCCAAGTTTCTTCTATCACTGTCGTTTGCAAATGCAAGTGTTTCTCCACTTGAGTTCGTAATAAAAAAGTACGGTCCATCGTAATTGTATTTCCCGAATTTTGATAAAACAAGCGAATAGTCTTCATAAATGGTGACTACATTTGAGTGAATACTAACAGGTATACTTGCCCTCATTTGATTGTCAATAAATTGTTGAATGTATTTGTTTGGTGCTTGTTTTGGTGAGACAATTGGAAACTCTAAATAGTTAAAATTTTGATTTTTATTAAAACGACTAACAAGATTTTTACTCCAATAGTCGATAATTATCTGTTCGTCTATCTGAAAGCCTACTGAGATAAAAGTTGTTTTTTTAAGCAGTATCTCAGGTGTTTGAACTTCGACACCTGAAAGGGTTCTTCCTGATAATACTGGAAATAAGTTATTTTTCATTTTTTGAGAAAGATGATTTAAAGTTCTCAAGCCAGTTTTTCATTCCATCTTCCAGACCTTTTTGGAACTGTTTTTTAAAGAGCCGGACGATTAAGCCATTCATTTCCTCGTAGTCATAAATTATTACTTGGTCGTCTTTTTCCTCAAGTGTCCAAGTATTAATACCCGTAACTCCTTTTGCTGACGCCTTAAATTTGAAAGTTTTAAGAGGTATAACTTCTAATACCTCAGCTTTGAGTTTAGTCTTGTCGTAATGGTAAGTAAACACCGAGCCGTTTTTTACGGTTCTGTCTGTTAATTTAATGTTACTTAAAGTTGGATGCCAAGTAGCCCAATTTTGAATGTCAATCAATTTTGCCCAAACTAATTCAATAGGGACATTTACTGTCACGCTATATCTGCTCTGTATCATTTTACCATTCTTTTTTCGTCATAACAACTTTTGAAGTTGTTTGTTTACAATTGTGCGTAAAGATGCGCACTTTCCTTGCCATTTGTGTTGAACCAAACCTTGGGTAGCTGGGACATTGCATGCCGAACGAAGGTCCTATTGATAGCGTTTGTTTTCGCTCTTCACTGTTTTGATTGGTACAAGGCAATCCTGTTTCCTTCGGTGTCTTCAAATTCTGCAACAAGTCCGATTCCATTGTCTGTTTTTGGATACAGAATTTGTCCACCGTTTGACGTAGCCAATTTAAGGGTTTCATCCATATTTTCTGTGTGGAAGTAAATTACAACTCCGTCTTTTGTCGGCTTGTAGATTTCTCCTTTTGCTAATGCTCCTGAAATCCCGGAGTTTTCGGCATCGAAAGGAAACAAGGCCATTTCATTGTTGTCAATATTTTCTTTGTCGAAGTTAAAACTGAATACCGCCGTATAAAACTTGATTGCTCGGTCAATGTCGTTGACAGGGATTTCAAAGTAAACAACAGGGTTTGATTTTTTTGTCATTGTACTTTTATCAGTTTGCTTAATTGTTGTTTTTGGATTGTCACTACAAGAGGTTAGGAGTTGGATGATCACTCCAAAAATTATCGTTGTCAAGATGATTTTGGTTCGGTCCATTTTTGTCTGAGCTTTTATGTTACTACTTTTCGCGCCCCACTGGTAAAAGTAAACCCATAGTACTAAATCTCCAAGAAATCATGGAGCGCGAAACCTACATCACGATGTAGTTTTTAGGGCTTGCTTCTGTTGTGATATTCCACAGGGTGATGGTATGTTTATTTTCCGTGCAAACAATCTACGGTGCATCTTTGTTCCACGACCATGCAATTGAAATACGAAAATACCTGGTTCAGAAACTTTATCGTCTTTTCTTTGCTCTATGGAGTGAATGCGGTCGATATGCTATTCTCCAATGAGGCGGATCGAAAAGAAGTATGGCTGGTATTTCTGGTTATCCTGCTATTTTATCTGTTTACTTTTGGTCATAACTACTTTTTGCTGGCCCCTTACTTTCTCAAAAAAAAAATCAGAAAGTATTCAATCTTGGCTCTCTTGTATGCCTTGGCTGGTGCTGTTTTATTCCATTTTGGTGTAGGTTATTTTGATGAACAGGAGGAATCGTTCCCTTTTATTTCCGACTTGTTGTCCACCATTGTCCTTTTAGCATTTGGAAGCGGTCTTTATATTTTGAACTTGTGGATAAACGATAATCTGATCGCCGAGAGAAAACGAGCGCTCGCAACCGAGAAGGAACTAGCCACGTTGAAACAACAAATGAATCCACACTTTCTGCTAAATGCCCTCAATAATTTATATGGAGTGGCCTTATCGAGTCCTCAGAAAGTTCCGGATAAAATTCTTGAACTATCTGATTTACTTACTTACCAGATTGAAACCAGTAAAAAAGAGTGGATAAGTTTACTAGAAGAAATGACGTTTGCGGAAAAATTTCTTCGCTATATGGAATGGAAAACAAAGGGATTGACTGTGGAGATAACCATGGAAGGTGAGATAAGAGATTATCGGATCACGCCTATGATCTTTCTTCCCTTGCTCGAAAACGCAGTAAAGTATTCATTGGAAATGCCCTCACCCAGCGTTGCGGTAGCGTGGATATTTCATGAAAATAAAATCGAAGTTACGATTATTAATAATTACGAATCCTCTTCACGCGCTGTTACAAGTACAAAAATGGGTGTTGAAAACTTACAACGTAGGTTGGAACTTTACCATCCGCAACATGAACTTACCCTGACTAAGAAGGAACATCAGTTTACTGCAAAACTTCTACTATGGAACCTTTCCTCCGCTGCCTGATTGTTGATGACGAAACCCCTGCTCACGCAGTGATTGCCTCGCACATTGAAAAAACAGATGGACTTGCTTTGGCGGCAAATGCTTACAACGGTTACGAAGCCATAAAAATCCTTCAGTCGGAAGCTATTGACATTCTTTTTCTCGACATAGAAATGCCACTTGTTAATGGTATAGAATTGCTTGCATCACTTACTGTTAAACCAGCTACTATTATCACTACTGCCTATCAGGATTTTGCTTTTGATGCATGGCAACACGATGCAGTGGATTACCTTAAAAAGCCCATCTCCTACATACGTTTCATCAAAGCATTAGAAAAAGCAAAGCTTTATTGTAAACAGCATCACAAAATAGAATTGGCTAAAAAAACGCTTGCATTTAAGGTTGACGGGAAAGAAGAGTCAATTCATTCCGAAAGCATCTTGTATTTCTCCGCTTCAGGAAATTATGTTAAGATTTTTTCTACTGTTTCACAAAAGCCATTGATGGTCTATGACAGCTTAGCCAGCATACAGCGTCAACTTGATGAAACTACCTTCATTCAAATACATCGTTCCTACGTGGTTAATAAGCTGTTTATTAAAAGTGTAGACAAAGCCCATGTTTATCTCACCAATGGAGAACGCCTTCCCGTGGGCAGAAAATTTCAAATTTTGCTTGAAAATGTAAAGCCACAATAACCTATACTTTCTCGGTATTGTATTCACAAGGTCTAGCGCTATGAGTCACCTGCCTCTTCATTTAACAAGTGATTATACACCTACACTGCGATATGTTATGTGAACGGCGTTCACATAACCCACTCGGTCTTAGTCATATATTCCTTGCAACTGCACTACGCTCGCTGTAGGTTTGCTTTCGATAACTTCCATTTCTTTTTAAATTAAAAAAAGTTTATGAAGAAAATATTGTTGCTTACACTAATGCTCTTGACATCGCTCTATTCGATATGCCAAACAAAGCATGCTCCCAAGGTAATTTCTTCGACCAAACCGATCAAAGCACAGGGTAGTACTCTTTCTCCAACAACACGCTTGACCTTGCAGCGACAAAAGCAAGGTCAACCATCGGTGCCCTATTCCAAGCGGATATCGGGTAAATGGCCTCAGCTCCAAGCCAGCAAAGCATGGCCAATGGCCATAAACGTTTTGGTTGCCTCCGATTTCGATGTCGCTTTGCTGGAGACGATTGGCGTACGTCTAAATCGAGCCTACCCGGGCAGGATATCGGTATCGGCGAACCCCGAACAGATCACGGCGCTGGCAGGGCTGCCCGGTGTGCGTTACGTAGACATCGGCGCTCCGGCGCGGATGCGGATGGACAGTGTACTCAAATTCACCCGTGCCGATAGTGTGCAGGCTGGTCTCAACCTTCCACAGGCTTACAATGGAACCAACGTGGTGATCGGAATCATCGACTTTGGTTTTGCACTTCGGCATCCTTTTTTTCGCGACCAGAACGGGGCGCTGCGCGTGAAACGCTTCTGGGTGCAGGATGACAACAGCGGCACCCCGCCCGCCGCCTTCGGCTATGGAAGCGAATTTACAGACTCCGCAGCTATCCTGAGCAGGAACGTGGACTATCCGGGAACTGTGCAAGGTGATCACGGAAATAGTGTAGCATCTACAGCAAGCGGTTCTGGTTATGGGATGGCCAATGGGGAGTACCGCGGCATTGCACCCAATGCCGATCTGGTGATCGTGAGCTTCCCTTTGGATGCGGAGGCCACAGCCATCGATGCCGTCCAGTATTGCGTAGATTACGCGCAAAGCGTGGGCAAACCCTTGGTGCTGAATTCCAGTTGGGGCTTCGACTATTCGGCGCAGGATGGTACAGCAATCTTTGACCAATACCTCGATTCGCTGGCCTTGAACGCGCAGCCCGCCGTAATTATGTGTAATGCCATTGGTAACGAAGGAGAGCTCAATCAGAACCTTCGTATGCAGATAAACGCTCCTGATACACTGCGCAGCATCATAGACCCGCGCTTCGGGTTCAGTGAACTCTTAGAACTCTTAGGATCCATGCTGGTTCCGTTCTGGGGTGTGAGCAATGAGCACTTCGATGTCGCATTCGGTCTCATCGACGGTGCTGGCTTGCTCGTTGGTCGTACAGCATTTATCTCCACCCAAGCCGATGCGTTCCTCGTCGATACGGTGATCGTGAACTCCGACACACTCTTCTTTCAAGCGGCATCGCAAAGCGTATACCCCACGAATGGACAGCCTTACACCTTGGTCGAGTTCGATTACCGCCAGGCCGATGGTTCTCCTTATGCACTGGTGGTGATGGTAAGTGCTGCTGATGCGTTGGTTCAGAGCAAGGTTCTTTTCTTGAACTATACAGATACACATCCTGGAACGCAGCAAATCATCAACGGCTTTACCGCCGGAGACGACAACTATTGTATCGCAGGTTCACCCGGCACCGGACTTTACACCCTGGGTGTGGGCGGCTATGTGAACCGTGATTCTGTGGTAAATATGGCCGGAGACCTTGTTCCCGTGGGTTTCGAGGGTGATCCTTATGGCGCTCCCGGGGATCATGTGTTCTATTCGGTGAAAGGCCCTACGTACGATGGCCGCACTAAACCAGATATTAGCGCACCCACCGATGGGGTCTATGTGCTTCCTGCTGATGACCCGAGCCTCCTTAAGGATATAGTCTCCTTCGATGGCGTTACCTATGATTTCTCGATAGGATCGGGAGGCACTTCAAGTTGCGCCCCCGTTGTGGCGGGTGTTGCTGCGCTGGTGTTGCAGGCGAATCCAACTCTTACGGGTTTAGAATTAAGAAATATTATCCTACAATCAGCCATAGTAGATTCTTTTGTGACGCGCTATGGAAGCGCACCAAATAATACCATGGGTTACGGTAAAATCAATGCATACAAAGCGGTTAAAATGGCATTAGAAAAAATAACTACGGGAGTTTCTGTAATTGACGACCAGGCTTTCAAAATAGTTTTATTCCCAAATCCTACTAATGATTATTTAAATTATCATGTTGAAAATGATAATCATTTAGAAAGAATAGAAATAAGTGATCAAACTGGTCGCCACATGTTTTCACAAGTAATCAACAAAAATTCTGGAAGTATAGATGTAAGTCGACTCAAATCAGGGTTGTATTATATCACAATAATGGCGAAGAAACAGTCAAAGACGGTAAAGTTTATTAAACATTAAATTTTTAAACCAACTTCTGTAATCAAAAAATATTCTATCGAGATACTTTGAATTGGTTGAGAGCACATCCATATGATTCAGCGAAGCCATTTGACCGAGATCAGCTATTCAGGGTCATCGGAATAGCAAGCAGTTTGTACTACGAGGGCGAACCTGAATCATCGGCTGCCCAGTTGAATGAAGCATTGCGGAGGCTGAAAGACTTCTTTCCCCTGTCCAGCGACTTGGATAGGTACCAGAGGAACGTTGAATTACAGGTCAATGATATCAGCACAACAGCCGGAATGTATAATTGGCGCGTAAATGTGGCGTCAATGTCTAAACCAGGCCTGCTTATTTGGATGCTAAAGAGTTTTTGGATGGATTATAACAAAATGCAACGGGTGTATCTATTCACATGCACAAAAAGAAGGGCAATATCAAACAACTTGTACTACAAAGGTGAGCAATCGGGCTAGCTCCACGCCATATTATGTGAACGCCGTTCACATAATCCACTAGGTCTTAGTCATATATTCCTTGCCATTGCACTACGCTCGCTGTAGTTTTGCTTTCGACAAAAAAAATAGCCTATGCGCACTCTAGTAAAAAAATCATTCACAAAAAACGCATTTCTTTTTTGCCTGGCGTTTTTTGCTGTACAGGTATTGACTGCACAGACCAAAGTTATGCCACATAAAAATCCAAGGCTTGACAAAACAATGTCGGCCAAGCACAATGCACTACTCAAAGAAAAGCTGATTGCGTACAAGTCTCTATCTAAGACATCGGAACGCAGCAATCCTAGAATGGATCCATTGCCTGCTGATGCCCGTTTTGCGGCGCAGTTTGAAGAGAGCCAAGCAGTTGTGATGACTTGGTTATATGATTTTGTCCTAGATACTGTCTCTAATGTTATAACCTCAAGTATCTCGCCAGATACCCTATTGGGAAAAATCAGTTGCGATCTTGCTGATGCCATCCAGCGTAACGCATTGGTAATTATTCGAGTAAATTCATGGACTGACTCGACTGCAATCCTGCAGTTGATGTCTGATCGTGGCACTCCACTTTACAACTATCGTTTTTACGAACTTGCTGTTGATGATTGGTGGGATCGTGACAGTGGCCCGGTAGGTTTTTATTATTCAGATCAGGATTCTATCGGTATTCTTGACATGGACTACTATACTTACGAGGCGGTGGAATTAGAAGATGGAAGTATTATTACGGACTTTAACCTTATAAATGAGTTCAATAGGATTCATGATGACTCTATCCCAATTGCTATTGGTGGATTATTGGGATATCCTGTTTATAAAACAACATTGAATAACGAAGGCGGCAACCTTATTTTTGATGGCTTGGGTGCAACTTGGTCAAGCACCCGTACCCGAGAAAGTAATGTGGGATTTAGTTTTGGCTATCTTATTGACACCATAACCTTTGAAGTTACGATAGATTCAAGCTTGATCACCTATGCCAATTTTCCAGCAATCAATGATAGTGAATTTGAACAACTATTCGTCGAATCATACAATACCAATAATTTCATAGAGCCGATTGCTTTGAATTGTGATGGCGGCACAGGACACCTTGATCTCTACTGCAAACTTTTTGATGACAATAGGCTGGGGGTAGTTGATTACGCTCACGCACCTGGACACAGCGATTATGAAAATTGGGCCACCAATTTAGCTGCATTTGAGGCGGCAACAGACAACAACAATAAGCCTTATACCATCAGCATTCTTCCGATGCCACTCACCGATGGCGGTGTGCCACAATCGGAATGCGAAATTGATCAACGCACCTATATGAACGGTGTTTTTGTGAATAAATCATTCATTATGCCGGTACAAAGCGATCCGGACACAGGCTTGTCACCATTTGATCAAGCATCGGTAGAGGCTTTCCAAAAAGCCCTACCTGGTTACACCATTATTCCGATTGACAGTCGCGCTATGTATGGAACTGGCGGTTCCCTACACTGTATCACACATGAAATACCGGCCGAAAACCCGATTTTCATCCGACATAAAGCCCTTACAGGAGCACAGAACTGGCAAAACAACTACCCACTCACAGCAGAAGTGAAAAACAAAAGTGGTATTGCCAGTGCCAAGGCGTATTTCCGAAAAGCAGGTCAAACGCAATGGCAATCGGTCAATATGAGGGCTAGCACGGGCAATAATTTCAATTTTACGTTGCCCGGCAATGGGTTTTCACCATTGGATACCATAGAGTACTTCATCGAAGCAATCAGTAACAATGGTAAAACGATCACCAAACCTTTTACGGCGCGGGAAGGTGGCTACTGGCGGTTCAATTTTAACAATTATGTGGCTACCTCCACCTCCAATCCTAACGAATTACTTTTGAACGCATTCCCAAACCCTAGCGTACTTGGTCTATTTCAATTGACGGGTGTGAATACTGATTCGCCCCAATTTAATATCAGGGTACACAATTTGTTTGGCCAAACGATTGTGTTGCAAAAAATGAATAATTCAACCATTGACTTAAGTGCACAGCCATCCGGAGTTTATTTTGCAAACATTCAGTACAATGGAATGTTTAAGGTTTTAAAATTAATTAAACCATAAAAGTTTTTTAATCAATATTTTAGGTCGTTTTCGGTCGAAAAATCCTAGTTAGCGGCAATAAAAACAGCGACAAGATAATTCTTGTAATTGTTGGAGGACCAGGTGGAAGTGCTATTGAATTGGAACAAAATCTTTATGATGGATGAATTACCGTGAATGGGATAACAATCAATGGATTTGAGATGGATAAATATCTACGGGAAGGTTTAATTTAACGCGCTACTAAAAGGGCGAATAATGGAGCGCAAAACCTACATCACGATGCAGGTTTTGCGCTCTATACTGTTTCACTACGCTGCTGGCTAGTGGTATATTTAAGCTCCTCATCAGTACCCGGTTTTTTGAAAACAGGCTGATCCTCACCCATAATAGACCACACAAAACACTCGAAACATAATACAATAGAAGTGGGAATCCTATCCTAGGAAACCAAACCAAAGGTCTCGTTCAACAGGGCCTTCATACTTGATATTGCATGCAGAATGAAGGCCCTGTTGTTAGTAGTGATTTTATTTCAACATTGCCCCATTGCCTTTTGTGTAGAAAATGGTTAATGTTCTTTCACTGATTTTCCAGCCGTTAGCGGTTTGTTGCAACTTGTCATTGTACTGTCCGTAGAGATAAAATTCATCTCCGCCTTCCAGTCCTTTAACAAAATGGTTACCAACAAAATTGAAGCGACAAGTAGCAGTCTTTCCCTTTACCTCAATTAAAAAGTTGCTGTAAATGTGCTCAGTAATCATTTTCTCATTGCGGAAAGAATACTTGTAGAGTCCAATCAGATCATTTTTTTTCATCGGTTTAGCCGGAATTCCATAGGCAGAAAAGTCGGTTTTAACCTCATCGGTAAAAAGTTTATTCGCCAGCTCCCAGTCCTTTGTATCGAGTGATTGGGCGAATCTGAATTCCAGTTCTTGGATTTCCTGCTTTGCGGCCAAGTCTTCCGGGGGCAATTTCGTTGTTGTCCAGCTCGACAGAACAACTGCCATCAGCAACAATAGTGCTGAAAATTTCACCTTATTTGCTTTCATCTTTTTTAAATTTTTAGGTTATACCATGATTGGTTTTGCAAAGTTAAAATGGAAGTTTATATTTGAACTGTACAAACTAAATTGTATGATACTGTCTAAAAAGAAAGTAATGAGAAAAACAGCTTCCACTTCGTCCGCCAATGATAAGGCCCTCAATGAAAATTGTCCGCTACAATACGCTATGGGATTATTGAATGGTAAATGGAAGATTGTTATCATTTGGTACATCAAAGAAGAAATAAACAGATTTAGCTTGTTGAAGAGAAGCATTCCGTCAATTACGGACAAAATGTTAGCTCAACAATTAAGAGAATTGGAACATGACGGTTTGATAGGCCGTACAATTTTTCAGGAAATACCACCAAGGGTAGAGTACAATTTAACTGAGGAGTGTAAAAGCCTTTTGCCCGCGCTCCAAAAAATTTATGAATGGGGTATCATTCAGAAATCTAAGCAGTAGACGCTCTTAGGCCAATGTGCTCGCTTCTGCTTCAATAATCTACTAGCTGTTTGTATCTTTATCTGTTATGAAAATAATACCCTATTTACTATTGCTGTTAACCACCCCATTCCTTTATGGTCAGCAGGGAAGTACCTTCCAAAAAGGGGGCGTTCAGCTCAGTGTCGCATTGAGTTTGGTACCCGTTCAGCGCCAGGAAGCGCAAGTAAAATTCAGCTACATAGATGGAAACCCCACATCCGGCTATGCATTGGATACCATCACTGCGGATTATGCGCTGGATCAGCGGTATTATGGCCGTGCGATGGCGATTGGAATAGGCTGTTTTTTGATCTTGGAACGACAATTAAGCTCAACAAATGAAATCAAGTGAACCAAACCAACACAGCTCACTGGCCGGCACGAGCCCCTGCTAAGCCCTTGAACCGCCACAAATAATACGGCGCATTTTTGCGCATATGTGCCTTGCTCCGCATCATCACATCGGGTATGTCGCTGTCGGCCACGTATACGTATCCATCTGGTCCAAAGCTCATGCCATCGGGCCAACGCATTTTAGGGTGGTCAACAAGGGTGAAGTATTCGCCAGCCGTATCAATCACCGTGATGGCACCATTCTCGATGTCAGTCATGTAAATGTTGTTGGCCTCATCGATCGTCAAGCCATCGCACTGCCCCCGATTGGTATACAATTCAACCCTGGCGCCCAATTTTTCCTCACTTAAGGATGGATCATTGAGGTCGCGTACCCTAACTCGATACAATTTACTTCCACTCATGGGGCCGAAGTACAAATATTCATTGTGCCGATCCAGTACGATGGGATCCACCGCCGGATGAAAATGATAAAATGGGCCAGCAGGGCGCATTTCGCGGCCTTTATTGACCACACTGTAGTTGCCCTCTGGCACCATGCTTGCATGGTTTTCCAGTACCCTTCGACAGGTTTTGGTTTTGATGTCAACAATCACTAACGCAGGAGTTTGGCCAAAAGCGGAAAGGTCTGCAATGTAGATTTTTTCACAAGCAGTATCGATCTGCATGTCTTGTACATAGGAGCCTCGCCCAGCAACCGCTTTGGGCAAATCTATGCGGTTGAGCAATTTGCGGGAATTGATATCAAAGCACAAAAGGCGGGGCGTTTTGAACCCATTCTGACCGTGGTCCAAAGTCCACAAACGATTTTTTGCGTCAATGCGAATATTGAAAATCGCGTCAAGAAAAACTGGACCATTGGCTTTGCTCTGCCATTGTTCATTGGGAAAAGGTACGGGGTTTCCATCAACCAACTCCCATACTTTGATGGTCGGGTGCCCTTCGGCGTGGTAGGTGCAAAAAATACGCCCTTCCGGGCTCACCGCCAGATTGCCTGGCGCTTCAGGTAAGGTAGCAACGATTTGCAGGCTATCGGAAGACCACAGCGGAGCAGTCCCACGATCCGAAAAAGCTTGGCCACTGCCCCCGTACCGCAGGTAAAACCAACTTAAAAAAATGATGAGGGCTGCAACTGTAGTAAAGAGTATCCATTGTACCACTTTCCATAAAGATTTCATAAGATTGGATTTTAGCACGTCGCTGACAGCATATCAGGCTGTTCTATGACGCATAATGGAATAAATATTCAGTTTTGTTGAAAAAAAATTACCGTCTAATGCTGTCCCAACACAGAACAAAAGCCTGATCAATCCAGGTTTGACTCAATTTCTGACCAGATTTCAGCGCTAAGTTGGCAATTTCATTGGCTGACCCCATCAAATGAGCGATCAATAACTCATTTTGGATGTTTTTGACCAACAGCTCTGTTTTTCCCCGATTGAGCAATTCATGCAAGCTCTGATAAGCGGACAAATCCAGCTGTACTGCTTCCTGGTCAAGAAAATGAGAATGGACGCATTGCTCAATGAAAAAATGCTCTTCATAAAACCTAACCCGGTTGCGCAGGTAGTTTTCGTACAACTGCTGCAAACAAATGGCAAAAGGAGCCTTTTCATCCAAAGACGCATAAATTCTACTGGTATTCAATCGTTTCAGGCGTTTGAATAAGGAATTGATCAACTCTTCTTTACTTTTGAAATACACGTAGATCGTCCCCATTCCCAGTTTGGCCACTTTACTCAATTCCGCCATAGTGAGGCCAGTGAGTCCGTTTTGCCGAACCAGTTGCAGCGTTGTTTCGTAAATAATCTGTTCTTTTTCCGGGTCTTTTGGTTTCATG
>JAIYAV010000207.1 GCA_027488855.1 Saprospiraceae bacterium | reverse complement strand
TAAAAATGTCGAAATGCTCTACTTTCTTAGAGCCACTTTGTTGGCTTTTCGTTGGAATATATTGATTAACAATTTAGTAACGCTTTAGGGACAGGGGCACAAATCCCTGCTGCACCCTTTTGAATTCAATCATTACGACTACCATGATTACCACCATCTCCTGCAAAAAATACAACAATCCCCACTTGGTCAGTTCTTGACGAAAGTAGATCACCAAGGCAGCGGTCAATCCACAATACAACAAATTCATTATAGCAATCCCTCGCAAATAAAGCTGCCAATTCTCCTTGAACCAGCGATAATTCCAAAACGAGTAGATCGCAAACAGGCAGGCTAGCGCGGCCAGGCCATACAGCACCTTGTGGGGCATGCCGAAGATGGGCTGGAAGCTGGGCAGAACTACGCCTAGGAGGGTGGCGGAGAGAAGGGCTCCCAAGCAGTCCAGGAGGAAGATTTGCTTGGGATTGGAGGTGATTTTGTTTAGCATTTTTCAGTACTTATTTTGTTGAATTAAACGCCTTAATCTCAAAATAACAATCTTCACAAACCAGTTTTATCCCCGCAAACTCCATGGAGTCATCGTTCCAACCATCCGTGCGGAGCCTTTCCAACTCACACTGATCACACCAAGCATGAAACTCTTCGAATGCGTTGCCTAGGAATTCAATGTAGTCGATTGATTGCATGTTTTAAAGTTTTGTATAGGTTAGAAAGGTAAATCATATCCTAGCTGTTGCACATAATCAGGGTCATTAAATCCAGTTTCTAACTTATGTTCCTCTCCGAATGGATTGTTGAAATTGCGCATCATTTTCAAATTGCCGTTATACTTGGCTGCCAAAATTAAATCGCAATAATCATCCATGTTTTTTATTTCTTCCTTCAGTCGTTCGATATTTCCTGCTGATAGATACAAAAGACATCTTGATAACCTGAAGCTATTTTTATCAGAATCATAGTCTTGTTTGTAAATTCCCTCAAAATCATAAAGTAGCGTTATCGCTTTAAAGTACTCTTCAGCTTTAAAGTTTTCACGAATAAATTCCTTGATATCTTCTGGCAAACCATCTTCCAAATAAGGCGCACAAATTGTCCAGGCCCGCCCAATTTCAATAGCCGATGTTTCTAAAAAATTGGAGGCATTCATCAAATTGCCCGCAAGTTGTGGTCTGCCGCGCTTGGCGTCAGCTTCGCTATCTTTCTTTAGTTTCAAAGCTAGATGATGCAAGAACGCTTCAAGTGCGTCATACCTTAAATCACCAATTTCCTCGGCAAGTGATTGTAGATCTGGATAATGTTTGAGGCTTGTTTTGTGTACCATAGTTGGTTTTGTATTGTGAAACTTATGTTTAGTCTACGACTGCGCCTTTGCAATTCTCTACAACCCATTTTCCGGTAAATTCAGCAGTTTCAGCGAGTATTCCAACCCTATTGCTCGCTCGAAGTCCAAAAAAAATAGAGATAAAGCGAGCAATACAAATTTATTGCTCGCTCGAAGTCCTTAAAAAACCGAGATTCCGCGAGTAATAATGACTTATTGATTAAATCCTGCTCTTTTTTTACCTTTAAAGATTACAACCACTTCAATCAATACATCAGTTCACAACTATAATACAAACAAAAATGAAGCTTAACATTTTTCAGTCCTTAATACTGGGGATGCTGCTGAGTGCATGCGGTTCCCCTGAAAAACAACCTGAACAAGCGGAGGTTTTTAAAGCCAACCCTAAGCCCGTAGCTGAACAAACGGTTACAACCTTGGAAATCGGTGCTGCTGCACCTGACTTCAAGCTCCCAGGAGTAGATGGCAAATGGCACAGTCTCGACGATTTTAAAGCCGCCAAAGCCTTGGCCATCGTGTTTACCTGCAATCACTGCCCCACCGCCCAGGCTTATGAAGACCGGCTAAAAGCAGTGGAGAAAGATTACCGCAGCAAAGGATTGAGTGTGGTCGCCATTTCACCCAATAGCCCCTTGGGTCTCCAATACGAAGAACTGGGCTATACCGACCTCAACGATGATTTTGAAGAAATGAAAATCCGGGCAAAAAACCAGCAATTCGATTTCCCTTACCTGTATGACGGGGACAACGAAGCGGTTTCGCTAAAGTATGGCCCGGTGGCGACTCCGCATGTTTTCCTCTTCGACGCTCAACGCAAATTGGCCTATACTGGCCGATTCGATGCCATTGAAAAACCTGGAGCGGCCAATGCTGAAGACCTCCGCGCTGCCATCGATGCAGTGCTGGCAGGCAAGCCGGTGGCCAGCCCGATAACCAAAACCTTCGGTTGTTCTACCAAGTGGGGCTGGAAACTGGATTATAAGGAAAAAGTCCAAAAGGAATGGGAAGCTAAACCCGTAACCATCGCTAAACTGGATGAGGCGGGAGTGAAAAAATTGCTTAAAAATGAGGGCTCCGAAAAACTTCGGCTCATCAATGTTTGGGCGACTTGGTGCGGGCCTTGTATCCTGGAATACCCAGATTTTATCGTCTTGCAGCGCATGTTCGGTGCTCGGGATTTTGAATTTATCTCCTTGTCCGCCGACAAACCGGATCAGGAGGCCAAGGCGCTGAAGTTTTTGCAAGAAAAGTTTTCGGCAGTTCCGAATTATTTGTTTTCAGAAGAAGACAAATACGCACTGATCGAAGCGGTAGATCCAAAATGGAATGGGGCGCTGCCTTATACGATTTTGGTCGAGCCCGGAGGGAAGGTGGTTTGGAGCCACCAGGGTGAAGTGGATTTTTATGCGCTAAAACGGGCGATTGTGGAGCATCCGAAGATTGGGCGGTATTTTTGACAAATAAAGCGTGTCATAACTTAGGTGCCCTTAGGTGTCTTAGGTGGTTCAAAAATTATATGGCCCTCCGGGCCTTTCTTTGTTTTGAACCACCTAAGACACCTAAGGGCACCTAAGAAAGATATTGGTTATGCGGCCACGTTAGGAGGAATTAAAGCTGCCAAAAGAGTTGCATATTAACCACTCCAAGGCAGCTCTCGTTGTGAGGTGTTATCACCAGATTTTCAGCAAAGCCAATTCAAAATAAAAGGGTAGGGTGGGGTTGTCCCGGAAATTTTGGGCATAAACTTTCCCCAAACGCAGCGATACGAGCTGCTTTCCCAAAGAATGGCCCACATTAGCACCAAACTTGAAATTCCCCCCAGTGGAACCAATCCAGCCTTCATAGATGCCCGGATAATTTTCCTTCAAAGAACCCTGTTTGAGTTTGCTGGCTAGGGTATGATCCACTCCGGCTTCGACAGCCAGAAACCATTTGGGGCGGTAGTAGCCCAATGAAGTATTTAGCTCAAGACCAACATTGAGTATTTTAGCAATATTGGATGCATACGTCCGCACAATCATTCCGGGCCTAAGGCTTAGGGCCAGATCCCCTCCCTGCCATACCCGGCGTTGATACGCCAGGCGGAATTTCCAATCGTCTAGTATATTCGTTCCAAAAGGGACCGAAAATTCAGCACTGATGAAAGCAGGTTGTGTTTTAGCCAAACGGTACCCATAAGCCAGCCCCAATGTGGTGGCATAATCTGCACCAAATTTGGCAGCAATAAAGTGTTGTTGATCTTTCTGCAGTTGGCCCCAGTGCAGATCCTGGCCAGCGACCGTATTGCAGGCCAGGCCCAACGCGGCGATAAAGACAATAAATTGCGTTTTCATTTCAATTCTTTGAGATAGGTTAAGGATTTTTCCATGATTTCGGGCCAGGCGAAATGGAACATTTCATGCCCACAAGCTTTGATTTCTTCCAATTGGGCACTGGGGTAAACACCTGACACTTCTTGTGCCCAAGGCAACTGATAAGCCCGGTTGAGCTCACTGTACAGGAACAATACCTTGGGTTTGTAGGCTTTTAATTGCGTCGTAAAATCGAACCCAACCTGCTCCGCATTGTCGATCAGGGCATTAAAAGCCACTGCGCCATTGCGCCAAAAGGGATAAGGCCCAGCATTGCCGATAGTATTGCCTGGCGCATTTTCGAAACTGGCAAAAAACGAAGCCTTGTAGTCCAGAATTTCCTGTTCATCCCTGCCTGAAAAAATCTGTTCGGGGTACACTGCATCGTTCAGCGCTTCAGAAAAAAACTTGATCTTGTTGGAGCGGCTCAGATAGTCTTCCGTCTGCGGCCAGGTCAAACCACCGGGCTCAGCCAAAACTGCCCCGTTGATTTCCGCTGGGTTTTGATTGATGTACGCGGTTGCCAGCATGGCCCCCCAGGAATGCCCCATGAGAAAAACCTTCTGGCTAGGGCTCTTTTTGAAATGGCCAATGAGTTGATCCAAATCTTCGATCATGAGTTGGATGGCATCAGCTCCTTCGAACTGACTACGCGATACCCGCTGGGAAAGCCCGGTACCTCTTTGATCGTAAAATATGACGAAAAAGCCTTCATTCGCCATTGCTTTAGCGGGAAGTAGGGAGCGGTAATCGCCACCCGGCCCGCCATGGATCAAAACCAACAATGGATCGCTGGGTTTGCCATAGGTTTCTACGTGCAATAGTGTATTGTTGATCGCCAGGGCAGGCAGGGTAGGGTCCTGGTCCACCGTTTTGGGCACCAAAAGCCCAGGTGTGCTGGGGTCTTCCATTTGACAGGAAAACGCTGCCAACACCAGCACAAATAACAACATCCGTAGGGGCATCCCTTGCGGATGCCCTAAAAACAATGGCCATCGTGGTCGCATCCCTTGCGGATGCCCTAAAAAAAGTAGTCGGTTCATATTGAAAGTAGTTTTGTGCAAAGGAAAACTACTTCAGAGCGTGGAGCGTCGCTGTGGGTAAGGGCGTACCTGAAGGACGTTCGTGCTTACAAGGGTGGGAGCCTCCTTGCAAGCAAAAAAGGTTATGAGTTGGGCCACTTACGCCCTTATGCGCATTTTTAAAACCTTGTACTCAAGAAAAAAGTGCATCAATGTTTTGGTTTTAAGTATTTTACATAAGCAAACGATTAAATTCTCAAAATTTTTAAAAATCGTTTAGGGGTTTTTCCAAATTGTTCTACTGTATGGCATGTTTACGGCTTAATCAACGACAAGATCAATGAATCAAAAAATGCTTGGTGACGAGCAATTGGTACTGCTGCTGCACGAAGGAAAAATGAGTGCCTTTGAGGAGATTTATCTCCGGTATTGGTACAAGTTGTACTGTATTGCGTACAACCAGACTGGTGTGCAGGAGGAAGCAAAGGAATTGGTGCAGGAGGTGTTTTTGAGCCTGTGGAGACGGCGCGCAGATGTAGAGATTCTAAACCTGGACTTATATCTGACGCTGGCCATAAAGAACCAGGTATACGACTACATCAAATCTCAAATTAGTTACCGCAAATACCAAGAATACCTCATTTTTCAGGAAATCCGCCAGCACAACAGCACCGACGAAATAGTCAACTTTTTAGAGCTCGCCAATGCCATCGAAAAAGCACTGAGTCGGCTTCCTGAAAAAAGTGCAGAAGTATTCCGGCGTAGCCGATTTGAAAATCAGTCCGTGAAGGAAATCGCCCGGGAATTAAACCTGAGCGAAAAAGCCGTTGAGTACCACATTACCAAATCCTTGAAATTTTTGAGGAACAACCTTAGCATGTTTCAATCCCAAAATTGAAACACATAAATCAGCATGCAATGACTCAACAGGAGTTCAATAATTTGTCCAAACGTTATCTGGAAGGTAAAACCACCGCAGAGGAAAATCAAAACCTGCTGGAATGGCACAAAAACCAAGCTGGCTACGAAATCAAAAAACTGGATGAGCCCCAGAAAAAAAAGCTTGAAAAAGACATTTGGCGCGGGATTCAACAACAACTCCCAACCCGTACACGCAAACTAACGCCTTGGGTTATTTGGTTGAGTGCGGCTGCAGCTACTTTTCTGGGTTTGTATTGGTTTTTTTTTTTTTTTTTTACTCCCTTTCACGCTACCCAGGCACCTATCACAGCACAACAAACCGAACAGGTTGGAATCGAATTGAGCAATACTACCTCTGCTGAGCAAAAAGTGACACTAGAGGATGGTACCACCGTGCTGCTCAAACAACACAGCCGCATCCTGTACGACAAAAATTTCAACAAAACCCGGCGCGAAGTATACCTGACTGGTGAAGCATTTTTTGAGGTCAAACGCGACGAAAACAAGCCTTTCATTGTACACGCGGGGGCTCTGGTTACCGAAGTATTGGGTACCAGTTTTCGCATCAAGCCCATACCCCAGTCCAACGCAATCGAAGTTGTGGTTAAAACGGGTAAAGTTTCGGTTTATACCGAAAATCCCAATCGGAACAATGACCACAATGGGGTGATTCTCACGCCCAACCAACGTGTACTTTTCAACGAAAGTTCTCAAAACATCATTCCCAGCATAGTCGAAAACCCAGTTCCACTTGATCGTTTAGAGACGGCTATGCCCCAGTTAATTTTTGAATCCACTCCTTTACAAACAGTGCTGAATCGACTCTCCAGCGTGTATGGGATTGAATTTGTCATCACCAACCCCAAAACCAGCGAATGCCAGATCACCGCTGATTTAAACGGGCTCTCGATGTTTACCCAGCTGGAGTTGATCTGCAAATCAATCGACGCCACCTATGAAAAACGCGGCACGGTCGTGTTCATCAATGGAGATGGCTGCTAAATAAAAAAGCCGAAAATGCAGCAACATTTTCGGCTAGGTGTCTGCCCTTTACAAACGCCAATCTGTGGAAGGGCAGTGTTTTCCAATTTTTCCAATTAAAAAACAAGTGAATTTATGAAGAAACCCTTACTAATTTCCAAAAATTGGCGGAAATTTATGAGAATCACCATTTCTCACCTGCTGCTTACCCTGTTGTGTTCGAGTGTGGCTTTTGCCCACAACTCCAGCGCACAAGAAGTGCTCAATCGGCCAATCACCATCGTTGGTGATCAGCTCGAACTCCGGGGCGTACTCAGCCAAATCGAAAAACAAACGGACATCAAGTTTGTATACAGCACCAAAATCAAGTCAGACCAACGCCTGAACCTGAATGTCACCAAGCGCAAATTGTCAGCGGTTTTGGATGAAATCTTAAAGCCTATTTCCATTGATTATGAAGTGATTGAAACCAGAATTTTGCTCAAAAAAAGCAAATCACTACGTACTACATCGCAAAAAATAAAAACCGAAGAAACCCAACTTGCGGCCCCTCTGGAACGCCTCGTCAATGGTGCGGTTAAAGATGAAAAAGGAGAAGCTTTGCCTGGAGTGAGTATTTTGGTCAAAGGCACCACTGGAGGTACCACTACCGATCTAGAAGGGAAATTTAGCCTGGTGCTGAAAGATGAACCTGTAACCCTGATTTTTTCTTTCTTGGGCTTTCAAAACCAGGAAATTGCATTGGGTACAGGCAATTATGTGGACGTTGTATTAAAGGCAGAAATCAAAGGTTTGGACGAAGTTGTAGTGGTCGGTTATGGGTCACAAATTCGCCGCAATGTAACGGGCTCGGTGTCCAAAATGGACATGAAGCAAATCGAAAACCTGCCCAATACCAACGTCAGTCAGGCCATTCGGGGCCGGGTAGCTGGGGTACAGTTTACCGACAATGGCCGACCTGGTCAAGGAGGCTCTATTCTCGTGCGGGGAACCCGCTCGATTACGGCTTCCAACGACCCGCTGATCATCCTCGATGGGGTATTTTACAACGGCAACCTGGCCGATATCAACCCTAACGACATTGAATCCATCGAAATTTTAAAGGATGCTTCCTCCGCAGCCATTTATGGGTCACGCGCAGCCAATGGGGTCATCCTAATCAACTCCAAAAGAGGCCGCACCGACAAACCAACCATCCGCTTCAATTCCTATGCGGGCATTTCGGATTGGAGCAACGAAATCAAATTGCTGAGCCCAGAACGCTACATTCAAAAAACGCTGGACGTCAGGAAACAAACCGGACAAGCGGCTGACCCGGCCCAAGTGGCCACCTACCTGCAGAATACCGAAGCAGCCAATTACCGCGAAGGAAAAACCATTGACCCCTGGGAGGCCACTTCCCAACAGGGCTCGATTCAGTCCTACGATGTGAGCGTGGCAGGGCGTTCGGGGCGAACAAGCTACTTTTTGTCAGCAGCACAGGTTTTTGAAAAAGGCTTGATTCTCAACGACAATGCCGATCGAACCTCCATGCGCATCAACCTGGAAAACAGCATTACGGATTGGCTCAAAGTAGGCCTCAACGCCCAATACGCTCGTCGGGATTTGTCGGGCAGAGAAGCGGATACGGGCCAGGGCTACACCTTGAGCCCTTATGGAAAAGTGTACTACGACGAGGCCCAAACCGACCCAGTTCCTTATCCCGTAGACGACCAAATCCAGCGGAGCCCCGTATTCGCTTCCGTTTTGGACAAGGACGAGGAAATCAAGCACAACCTTTTTGCCAATTTTTACGCCATCGTAGATGTTCCCTTTATCCGTGGCCTGAGTTATCGAGTCAATTATTCCCCCAATTACCGCTGGGAACATCGTTATTCCTCTTCACCTATTTATCGGCGCAATGGCCTCAACAACCTGGGGAGCGCTTCAAAGTACAATCGGGAAGATTACGATTGGATGATTGAAAACATCCTGACCTACACCAAACAGTTTGGGCGCAACCACGATCTAGATGTAACCCTGCTTTATGGGCGCAACCAACGTTCCTGGGAATCGACCAACGCTAATGCTTCTAACTTCTTTACCGACGTATTGAGTTGGAACAACCTCAACCTGGCCCAAGTACAACAAACCTTTTCCAATGCCCAGCAGGTAGATGGCATCTCTTCAATGGCACGGATCAATTACCGTTTCAAAAACCGCTACTTGCTGACCCTTACCACGCGGAGGGATGGAACCTCGGTATTTGGGGCCAACCACAAATTCGGCGTTTTCCCTTCCGCAGCTTTGGGCTGGATTGTTTCTGATGAAGCTTTTATGCAAAAATTCAACTTCGTTGATTTGCTTAAGTTGCGGCTTTCTTATGGCTCGGTGGGCAATCAGGCCATTAATCCCTACCAGTCCTTGAGTACTTCCAACACCACCCAATATGTATATGGTGATGGTGGTGCCACGGTGAATGCGGTGTTTACCTCTACGCTGGGTAATCCAAACCTGCGTTGGGAAACAACCGCATCCCAAAACTTAGCCCTCGATTTTGAGCTTTTCAAAGGCCGGGTGGGCGGTACCATAGAGTATTACCAAATGAATACCAACGACCTGTTGCTCAATCGCTCTTTACCTTCTCCTACTGGTTTTGCTCAAATTCTGACCAACCTTGGGTCTACCAAAAACACCGGAGTAGAGGTAACCCTAAATACGGTCAATGTCAAAACTGAAAAATTTCAGTGGAACACCAGCCTGGTTTTTTCAACCAATAAAAACAGCATCGTCCACCTGTATGGAAGCGACATCAACGAAGATGGGCGCGAAGACGATGACCTGGGCAACCGCTGGTTCATCGGGCAACCGATCAACATCAACTACGATTACGTTTTGGAAGGCGTGTATCAGGAAGGAGACAATTTGCCCGCAGGATACAAGCCTGGTTTTTTGCGCTTCAAAGACCTGAATGGCGATGGCAAACTCGATCCCAACGACCGTACCGTGATCAGCCAACGGGATCCCAAAAATCGCTGGGGATTGAACAATACCTTCCGCTACGGCAACCTTAGCCTTTCGGTATTCATCAATGCCATGACGGGTTGGGCCCAGTCTTTTTACCTGCTTGATCCAGTCAACAACTATCCGAATCGTCCGGTGAATATGCTGGACGCTGGCTGGTGGACTGCTGAAAACAAATCCAATACCCGGCCTTCGCTGGTGTACACCAACCCATTGGGTTATGGCTACTACACCGACCGCGATTTCATCCGCATTCAGGATGTCAGTTTGACCTATGATTTCCCAGACAAGCTGATCAAAAAATGGAAAATCAGCGGGCTGCGGGTTTATGTTAGTGGGAAAAACCTGAAAACATTTACGGATTATGTGGGACAAGACCCCGAAAGTGGATACAACTGGGCCGGTTATCCTACGCCCCGTTCGGTCACTGGTGGCTTCAATTTGAGTTTTTAATTCACCCAAAAGAAATTCGATCATGAAAAATATACCCTTTTTCTCTGCTTTCCGAACTCACTTCAGCCGCGTGTTGTTGGCCCTGGCCCTGATCATGAGCACCACGGCTTGTGAAGAAAGTATCCTGGATGAGGTACCCAAGGCTTTTTTGAACCCCGATGTGGTACTGGTCAACAAAGCGGGCTTTGATACTTACCTTGCTTCCGTATACGCTGTACTGCGCAGCGCCTACTTCGAAAACGACGACTTTGGCTACGGGAGCAATATCTGGGACTTTCAGATTGGTACCGATGTAGGCATGACTGGCGACCCCGGTATCAACACCTATGTCGATTACCGCACCTGGGTGACCCCAACCGCCTCCGCCGTCAATCACCACTGGGAATGGGCTTATTTGAAAGTGATTCCACGCGCCAATACAGTCATTGAATACGCCGAAAAGCCCGAAGCCGTGTGGAAAGATGAAGCAGAAAAAAATGCAGCTATTGCGGAGGCCCGTTTTTTAAGGGCTTATGCTTACAACATCCTTGCACATTTGTATGGCGCGGTGCCCATCGTGAATAAGGTCGCGCAAGGGCCAATTCTTGATTTCAAGCGCAATACTCGCGCCGAAGTACTGGCTTTTGTGGCCGAAGACCTCAATTTTGCCTCCCAATGGCTACCCAAATCTACCAGCCAGGATGGTCGTGCGGTAAAAGCTGCTGCTGATCACCTACTGGCTCAGGTGTACCTAAGTCTGGGGCAAAATGACAAAGCGCTAGCCAGTGCATCTGCTGTAATCAGCGACAACCAGTACCAATTGATGACCAACCGTTTTGGGAAATACCTCAATCAACCCGGGGATGTGTTTTCGGATTTGTTCAAAGACAATAACCAAAACCGTGGCACTTCGGGCAACAAAGAGACCATCTGGACCTTGCAATTTGAATTTCAAACTCCGGGGGGAATCCCCAAAGGCGGTGGTGGCAATGGTTCCTTGAGGGCTTGGGGGCCACGTTATTTTGCCATCAAAGATCCCGATGGAAAAACTGCTATGCGGGTAGTTGACAGCCTAGGCCGTCCGGTAGGCTGGTACCGGGGTACCAGTTATTTCAACCACGAAATTTGGAAAGACGCCCAAGCCGATATCCGCAATTCACGACACAACATCCGCCGCGACTTTTACTACAACGAGCCTTCTTCCAAATTTTTTGGCCAAAAAGTAAACCCGAAAACGGCCAAAGACCTGGATACCATGTATTGGTACTATCCCTTTATCCGCAAAATCGAAGGCGAGGCACTGGCCGGAGCAACTTATGGGCGTACGTTTAAGGAATTTTACTTGATGCGTTTGGCTGAAACCTACCTGCTGCGGGCAGAAGCTCACTTGGCCCTGGGCGACAAACAAAAAGCCGCAGACGACATCAACACCGTACGCAATCGGGCTAAAGCCACCCCCATCACCGCGAATGACGTAAGCATCGACTTTATCCTGGACGAACGAGCTCGGGAACTGATGACCGAAGAATTGCGCCGCCTGACGCTGAATCGTTTGGGTAAGCTGGTGGAACGGGTCCGAAAATACAACCAGCGCAGCAGGGCTTCCATCCAGGATTATCATGCGCTGTTCCCCATCCCTCAAAAATTCATTGACGCCAACATAGAACTGAAGGTAGATCAAAACCCTGGGTACTAAACCCCTTTTTTTTTTTGCAAGCTTAAGTTTCATACATTTTCATACTGCTACGATGTTTGTTAAAATTAGCCGCCGTCAATTTCTGAATACGAGCTCTCTGGCCGGAGCGGGATTGTTGGTTTCGCCAGTTGTTTCGGCTCAAAATTCCTTGTGGAGTGCCCCCAGTGAAAAAGTGTCGCTGGGGATCATGGGAACCAATAGCCGAGGACTTTTTTTAGCCAAATCCTTTGCCCGATTGCCCAACGTGGAAATCGCTTATCTCTGCGATCCCGACGCTAGGGTATTGGCCAGAACCATTGATGAAATCGAAAAACTCAGCGGTAAAAAACCGCAGGGTTTCAGCGACATCCGCAAACTGCTGGAGCGCAAGGATTTTGACGGATTGGCTATTGCTGCACCAGACCATTGGCATGCCCCTGCCGCGATCATGGCTTTGCAAGCCGGTAAACACGTGTATGTTGAAAAACCTTGTAGCCACAATCCGCGTGAAGGCGAATTGCTGGTTGCGGCTTCCCAAAAGTACCAGCAGCATGTACAGATGGGGAGCCAGCGGAGGACCTTCAACAACGTCAAGGACATGATCGCAAAATTGCACGGGGGTGTCATTGGTCGGGTGTATTTTGCCCGGGGCTGGTATGTAAACAACCGCAAAAGTATTGGTAAAGGCAAGGTAGTGCCAGCTCCTGCACACCTGGATTTTGATCTGTGGCAGGGCCCGGCGCCCCGCCGCAATTACCAGGACAATCTGGTGCATTACAACTGGCACTGGTTTTGGCATTGGGGCACCGGCGAGGCGCTCAACAATGGCACCCACGAGTTGGATGTGATGCGCTGGGGCCTAGGGGTAGACTATCCGACCAAGGTGGTATCGGGTGGTGGGCGTTTCCATTTTCAGGACGATTGGGAAACTCCCGACACCCAAACCATCACTTACAATTTTCCCAACAATACGGCGTGTACCTGGGAAGGACGGAGTTGCAACGGTTTCAACTCAGAACAAAGTGGCCGGGGAGTCATTTTTTATGGTGATCAGGGTACCATTGTGTATCCTGGGGCCAACAGTTATCAGGTTTTTGATTACAACAACAAATTGGTCTTTGAGGCCAAAGACGATACGCCTTACGACCCTACCAACACCGTGAGTCCATTGGAAAAACTCGACACCCAACACTTACTCAACTTCTGTGAGGCCATTCGGGGTAAAGAACCCATCAATGCGCCCATTTTAGAAGGGCATAAATCTACCTTATTGCCCCAATTGGGGAATATCGCTTTCCGCGTTGGCCGAACGCTAAATTGTGACCCGAGCAATGGGCACATCCTCAACGACAAGGAGGCCATGAAGCTTTGGAGCCGGACTTATGAAAAAGGATGGGAAATAAAAATTTGAAGGTTTCAGGAGTTGGTGAAGATTATGAGCAGGCCAAAAATTAGCTTTTAGGCCTGCTTTAAGCTTAAAAAAAATGTAGATGGTGTTTCACCAGTAAGCTTCTTGAAATACTTGTTGAAGGTCGATTTGGAGTTAAACCCGCATTCAAAAGCCAGTGCCAGGAGGGAATAATGTTGCTTGTGGGGCAATGCGGCCACTTGCAAAAACGCCTCTACACGTAACTGGTTAATGTACTGGTAAAAATTTTTCTCCGTTTTTTCATTGATCACCTGCGAGAGGGAATTGGGATGGACGCTCAACAGTTCAGCCAGCTCACCCAAACTGAGTTCGGGGTTTTTGTACACTCCCTGCGTTTTCATCAATTGCGTCAACTGCTCAAAAAGGGCGTCGGATTGGCTGGCACTCAGGCCAGATTTGGCATAGCGGGGCAGACTGCTTGTAGGAGCGGGAGTCGAAGGATCGGGCATAAAATTGCCTACAAAAACAGGTACCTGGTTGATGCCCAAAATGCCAATGGCACACACCAAAACGGTAACTCCGCCAAAAATGACCTGGTCATTAAAAAAAATGACCAATATCCAGATGATGGCTAGCCCGATGGAGAGGTGCTTGACCCATTGTAAGTGTTTTTGGTGCTTAGGATTTTGATTTAAGATTTTTTGCCCGGTTTGGATTTTTCGAAGCGACAAAATCACACAACCAAGCCCTGAAGCAAGGATGGTGAGAAGTTGGGTCACGCTGTACCATTCGTAACCAGCGCCTTGCTGAAGGAAAACTTCTTTTTTCCCCTCTGCCGACAAACTGTAAAAGGGAATAGCCAGCAGGATGAGCAGGACAAAAGGGATAAAATGGGGCAAAATATACCGCAATGTCCATTTTTGTGTTCCAGTCAAATCCGCTACATAAAAATGCAACATTATTCCATGTAAGAGTGGAAGCGCAAACCCAATGCCCAAAAGGTGTGGATATTGATAGGCTATTTTAGAAAACTCCAGGTAATTGGTCAATTGATGCAGGGTCATAATCGCCATCCAGGTACTCAGGATGTAATCAGCCCTGGATTTATCTTTTTTCAACAACAGCAACAATAAAAGAAAACTTGAGAGGATAATCCCAGTGAGGTACAACATGGTCATTGGTGTTTTAAATACCAATAAGGGATGTAAAACAATAGGATTTACCCTCACTCAAACGGTAGCGCCTCAAAAATAAAGCTTCCTTTTCATTCAAAAAATGCGTCCATTGTCAGCGAAACGTCCACCAAACCCACGCTGTGTTCGTTTGAGATCAAAGGGAAAGGTGAAATCAAGGTCAAAAAAATCTGCTTCTTGGTCTGGGTTGCCGCCTTAAAAAAGGCGATTTTTTGCCGCAATGCGGTGGCCATTGCTTTGGTCAGGATCAGTTCTTCACTGTAAAACTTCAATTCGCAGACATTGATAGCATGGTCGTTCCGATCTATGAGTAAATCTATTTGAAATCCGGCCTGCTGATCACTCCCGCGCTGGGAAAAAGCGGAAGATTCGGCGATGCCCAAGGCTTTTTTGATCTGCGGCAAATGACGCAGGGCAAGGTTTTCAAAGGCGTAGCCGCTCCAACTTTTCCAGGATTGGTTTTGGCTAAACGTTTGCCAGGAGCCCCGTTCAAGGTTGTTGTTTTCTTCCATAAATTTTAAAAAAAACAGAGAGTACTCATCCGTCAGCCTAAAGCGTATTTCTTTTTTCTTTTTTCCAAAAGCGTAAAAGCCGGTTATAAAACCAGAACTTTCTAATTCCTCCAACACCTTAGAAGTATTGCCCCCATTGGCCACTTCGCCCTGCTCGATGATCTCAGACCTGGTCATGCCCTGCCTCGAACGGGCTAGTAATCGGATTATTTTGATGTGAATGTCCGCTTGCTCAAAGAGGGCTGGATAGAGTTGTTGAAATTCATCCGTCAGCAGCCCGTTTGGAGAAAAACAAATCTGGTCAATGTTTTGGGCTGCTGTTTTGCCACCTTCTACCTCTTTCAAATAATGCGGGATGCCGCCCAATGCCATATAAATTTGTAACAATTGGTAGCGGTCGAGTCTTACTCCACGATGAAACAAAAATGCCTCCGTTTCAGCCAGATTAAAGGGTTGAAGATGGATGCGCCGCGTAATGCGATTGTAAAGCCCGCCCCGATCGCGGATGATATTTTGGATCATCCATGAGGCAGCTGATCCACAAATCACCAGCATGATATGGTTTTGTGAGGCCCAACTGTTCCAAAAATAACCTAACGCAGGTAGAAAATCAGAGCGACGCGTCGCTAACCAAGGCAGTTCATCAAAAAAAAGCACCCTTTTTTGTGGCTTCGTATCGGCATCAAACCAGGTAATGAGCATATTGAAAGCTTCATGCCAATTATTGGGCCGTTGAAACGGTACCAAGGGTTTACTGTGTAGCGTCAATCGGTCTGCAAAATTTTGGAGTTGCTGGCGCATCCCTATGTTTTGCTCACCAGTGAGTTCAAAATCAATTTTCCCGGCTAGCGCCTGCCGCACCAAAAAGGTCTTACCCACTCTCCGGCGACCGATCAAGGCCACCATTTCCGGTTCATGGCTGTGTAAAGCCTTGTTTAACAGGTCTATTTCCTGTTTCCTGCCAACTAGAACTTGTTGCATAGTAAACGATTTGGTGGGTCTGCCAAATTTATATCGGGCTAAATCTCTATAAAAATACCACATTTAGCCCGATATAAAAATTTATACCGGGCTAAATCTTCAAAAAAAAGGCACTTTTAGCCCGATATAAAAAAAATATCATTTGATCCAGGCTAGATTTTTCTCAACATCAACCGAAAAGTCAAACAATTTGAGCAGATAACCCCATTCAGGCACAACCAGACAATTGATGTTTTTGTATACTTTCCATCGTTTCTTAGCCCCATTACAAAATCCTAAATCAGTTTTTTCAACGATGAACCCAATCCTTACCCGCTCCGCTACGGTGGAAGACCTGGACACACTCCTCCAATTCGAACAAGGCATTGTAGCCGCCGAACGGCCTTTCGACCCGACCTTAAAAGCAGGCGAAATTCATTATTATGATTTGAAAGCCTTGATTTTAGCACCTGATTCGGAGGTGATCGTAGCTACTTCCGGTGAAGAAATTGTAGGCTCCGGTTATGCCCAGATTCGGCCAGGAAAAGATTACAATGCTCACGAATACTTTGCCTATCTGGGATTCATGTACGTCAAACCCGAGTTTCGAGGGCAAGGCGTCAACGGCTTGGTGCTGGAGGCTTTGACCAGTTGGAGCAGAAGCCGAGGCATAGCTGAAATCCGTTTGGAGGTATACGCTGAAAACAAGGTGGCCATACGGGCTTATGAAAAAGCAGGTTTTACACCCAATCTCTTGGAGATGCGGATAAATTTGAAGGACGCGGATAAATAATTGAAAACACCTAATTTTGCACCCATTGTAAGCGATAAAATCACCACACCTATGGCAAATAGCACTAAGTCGAGCAAAATCCAGGACGCAATGTTCCAGGAAATCCAGGATCATCAACTCTTCAAAAGCGCCCAAACTTACGCCTTTCAATACCTTGACGAGGTCTTCGATCGAAATGTTTACCCCACCAAGGAGGCTTTGAATAAGCTGGCGCATTTTGAAGAGGAAATGCCCAACTCCTCTGGAAATGTGCAGGAAATTCTGGACAGCCTGCATCACTTTGGTTCACCTGCCACGCTTCCCACTCTCGGAGGCCGCTATTTTGGTTTTGTAACTGGCAGCTCTATCCCCGCTACTTTAGCGGTGAAAGGGCTGAGTGATTTTTGGGATCAAAACTCAGCAATGGAGGTTTTGTCACCCATTTCTGCCAAGCTTGAAACAGTGGTAGAAAATTGGTTGTGCGAAATTTTGGGTTTGCCCCAACATACCGTGGCAGGTTTTGTCAGTGGTTCTTCGATGGCCATTTATTGTGGACTTGCGGCAGCACGTTGGCGGCTTTTTCAAAAAAACGGCTGGGATGTCAACGAGCAAGGCATGAATGGTGCCCCTAAAGTGCGGGTAGTTACGGGCAAACATACCCACTCCACGGTGTTGAAAGCGATCCAGTTACTTGGGTTTGGCAAAGCCAACATCGAATGGGCGGAGGTAGATGAGCAGGGCCGGATTATTCTCGAAAGTATGCCCGCATTGGACAGCAATACCTTGGTCATCCTCCAGGCGGGCAATGTCAACTCCGGTTCTTTTGACCCTATTGAAGCAATTTGCCAACAAGCGCATGAAGCCGGGGCCTGGGTACACATCGACGGTGCTTTTGGCCTCTGGGCAGCAGCTGCGGAACGGTTCCAATATTTGACCAAAGGAATGGAACTGGCCCAATCCTGGTCGGCAGATGGTCATAAAACCCTGAACACACCTTACGATTGTGGGATCATCCTGTGCCAAGATAAAGATGCTTTGGTTTCGGCCTTACACATGAGTGGCGCCTACATCGTGGAAGGCAAGCGAGATGGTATGTACTATACCCCCGAAATGAGTCGCCGGGCCAGGGTGATTGAACTTTGGGCAACCCTGAAATACCTGGGAAAAAGTGGGGTGGATGAATTGGTCACCAATTTACACGAACGCGCCGTGCAGTTTGCCCAAAGCCTGGGTGATCAGGGCTTTGAAGTGCTCAACGAGGTGGTGTTCAATCAGGCTTTGATTGCCTGCGGTGATGATGAAATGACGGAAAAGGTGTTGAAAAACCTGCAAGAACTCCGCGTATGTTGGTGCGGTGGCTCTCAGTGGCACGGTAGAAAGGTAATTCGCATCAGTGTTTGTTCCTGGGCAACTACGGTGGAGGACGTCGATTTGTGTGTGGCCAGTTTTATAAAAGCGAGGGAACTGGCGAGGGAGCCAGTACTTGCCGAGGTATAAAGACATCTGGTAATTTGATTATCAAATTACTTTAAGTCTATTGATAGGTAAATGAACACAAGATGGAAAAACTGGATAACCTCGTTTGGCATTGCCTGCACGAAACCCATCGGGATTTAGCCCTGGATTATGGCAACTTAAAGTGCTACCACCCGGATTTTTGCCCATTCGGAGCGTTTATCGGTGATGATGACCTGAGCTCCCAATTGATGGAGCATATAAAAGTAGCCGGGCCATTTTTTGTGCTTGGCAATCAACCTCGGTTTTCAAGTGGAGTGAACTTCAAGGGAGAGTTGCTTTGTGTACAAATGATCCTTGAAAATCCCATTGATCGACCCGTTCAGGAAGAAATCATTCCACTAAATGGCCAGTACGAAGACGAGTTATTTGCTTTCATGCAGCGTTTTTATCCCAGTTTTTTCAAACGCAAAACCATGCTGCTGGGGGATTATTTTGGGATTTTTAAGGAAAATGAACTCGTGGCAGTTACTGGGGAACGGATGCAAATGGACGGCTACACTGAAGTGAGTGCAGTGGTCACCCATACCGATCATTTGGGAAAAGGCTACGCCAAACAACTGGTTACCCATACCGCCAACAACATTTTCAGGAAAAATAAAATTCCTTTCCTTCACACCAATGCAGATAGTGCAAAGAACATCGAGTTGTATGAAAAACTGGGGTTTAAAATTCGACGGGAAATGAGCCTGTGGCGTTTTGAACCTTAATTAAAATGTGCTTAAATCCAGTCCTGCTCGTACTTGGTCATTTCATGATCAATGTTACCCGTGTGTTTGGTTGCTTTGGGTTCAAACAAAATGAGCCAAACCTCTTCCTCCCCCTCGGTGCGGGGGCAATGCTCTACCCCTTTGGGCACAATGAGTACTTCTCCCGGGCCGACCTTTTCGATACGGTCACGAAACTCCATCACAAAAGTGCCTTTAAAAATCATAAACAACTCGTCTTCATCGTCGTGGCTGTGCCAGATCATTTCGCCTTTGGCTTTGACCAATTTGACGTATTGTCCGTTGAGTTCTCCGGCGATTTTAGGTGACCAGTACTCGGTAACTTTTTGAAATTTGTCTTGAATGTTGAACAGTTGAATCATGTCGGTTGGTGATTTATGGATTAGAAATTGGACTTTAGGAACGGTTTCAAAATAAAGCAATAATCTGCCCGGCTATTTTGACAAAGGATCTTTTTGGATGACAATCGCCCCTGCTTCTACGCTGTCCTTGTTCCTGAGTTGAACGTTGTAGAAACCTTCTTTCGCACGGAGCATACCTAAATGTTCCGGGATTATGTTGAGCGAGCTTGTTGAAAGTTGGTCAATGATCTTGCGTTTTTGTAGCGGAGTTGTCGCTTTCAAAAATCGCTGATACAGACTTTTCGTGGCGGTAGCATTGTCATGTGCGATGATTTCTTTAAACAACTCTTGCACCTGTTTAGCTTCCACATCTGTGTAGGCCCGGGCGTCGAATTCCCTATTCCAATAGTAGCGATTAATGCCTTGCTGAACTTTTACCTGATGGCTAAAGCTGAGATTTTTATTTGGATCGGTGATCGTGAGGAGTACACTGTCGATGCTGGCATCTCCTACATAAAAAGAGATTGGCGCGGTGCTTTCAAATTCTGCCCGAGGCAAACTGGAGGTATTCACAATGTATTTTGGATTGCCGCCAGCCCACCAAAAATGCCCTCTTTGACCACCCCGGCTCACATTTTCCCAAAGGGTTGCTTCTTTTTGGGTAAAAAGATGAACCCGCTTGGTTCTTTTGGATAGCGTCAATTCTTGTAATGGAGAAATGTCATCCATCACCCAAATACCTCTGCCGTGCGTGGCGACAATCAAATCATTTTCTCGCGAGTGGATCTTAAGGTCGTATACCGAAACGGTTGGGAGTCCCTTCATACGGGTCCACATTTGCCCACGATTGAGGGTCATCCATACGCCAGTTTCTGAACCGATGAAGAGCAAATCGGGGTTTTTGTGGTCTTCAACAATAGATCGAATCACTTCTCCTGATTTGAGTCCGTTGGTAATTTGCTGCCAGGTTCGGCCAAAGTCCTCAGTAACAAAAACCCAGGGCTCAAAATGATCGCTCTGATGGCCGTCGAAGGTCACATACGCTCTTCCTGGATGGAAATGGGAAGCTTGTACCCTGCTGACCCAGGTTCCGGCTGGCACATTCTGTAAGTTGGAGCGAACATTTGACCAGTTTTGACCACCATCTACGGTCACCTGAACCAGGCCGTCGTCCGTTCCGACCCAAATCACGGCTTCAGAAATGGAGGACACTGAAATCGAATAAATGCTACAATGGGTTTCGGCTCCAGTATTGTCGGGCGTAATGCCTCCACTCTGCCCAGCTTTTCTTTTGACGAGGTCATTTGTGGATAAATCGGGACTGATGATTGTCCAGCTTTTACCTTTATTCACCGACTTGTACAAGTGGTTTCCTCCGATGTAAAGCACGGATGGGTCATGTGGAGACATCACCAAGGGCGCCGACCAATTGAAGCGGATTGCCGATTCGGGGTCTGGATCATTGGCTTTAAAATAAGCTGAGTAGTTGGAGACATTGCCAAAATTAGGGCTGATTGGACTCATGGCATGCGTGACGGTATTGTAGCTAAAATAGCTGCCATTTTCCATTCCGCTGTAGGCTTCGCTGTGGTCGTATGGGTTGACGGTTGCGTACTGGCCATCGCCCCAATGCATCTTCCAGTTGTGATCGTTCAAAATGCCCCGGGCATCGCGGGCAAAGGAGGCAGTAGCAATCGATCCATTGTCTTGTAACCCGCCATATACGTAATAGGGTTTTTGCATATCGTAATTGATCCGATAGAACTGGGAGATGGGCAGATTATCGATCAATTGAAAATTGGCACCATGATCATGAGTGAGCGAAAATCCTTTATCCGCGCCCAGATAGTAGCGATTTTTGTTGTTGGGATCCAGCCACATGGCGTGGAAATCGCCGTGGATTTCCTGGTCGACGCTTCCGTTTTTGAAGGTCCGCCCCCCATCTTCGGATACCATAAATGGGGTAGCCAGCACGTAGACTCTCTTGTCATCAAGCGGATTGATTCTGATTTGACTGTAGTAAAAGGGGCGATTGTTGTACTTGTTGACGTAGGTCCAGCTTTTTCCGCCATCCTCGGTTCGATAAATGCCACTACCGGGTTTGGCGAGCGTGTCGGATTTTTCGGCCTCCACAATGGCCATCACAATGGCCGGATTTTTCTCGTAAATGGCCAGACCAATGCGACCGGTTGGGCCAGTTGGGAGGCCGTTGGTCAGCTTTTTCCAGGTCTCGCCGCCATCAGTGCTTTTGTAAATTCCTCCTTGTTCGCCCCCGGAGTAAAAATTATGAGGTTGTCTCAATCGATGGTAAAATCCGGCGTAAAGCACCTTGGGATTTTTGCTGTCCCGCACCAAATCAATACAGCCTGTTTTTCCGTCATTGGGGAGGCCGTTGGTCTTTTTTTCCCAGGAAGCCCCGCCGTTCTTCGTTTTGAACAAGCCCCTTTCGCCCGAATAGCCCCACAGGTGGCCAATGGCACATGCACAAACCTCTTGGCCGTCAGCAGGGTTGACGGATATTCTACTGATTTGATGGGTGGATTCTAATCCCTTGTTTTCAAAGGTAAGTCCGCCATTGGTTGATTTATAAATACCATTCCCCCAGGATACGCTATTGCGGTTGTTGGCCTCACCCGTTCCTACCCAAATGGTTTCAGGGTTGGATGGATCAATGGCGATATCTCCAATGGATGCCGTCTCATAGGCATCAAAAACGGGTTTCCAGGTAGTCCCAGCGTTTGTTGATTTCCATACCCCCCCAGAAGCTGAGGCCACATAAACCTTGGTAAAATCCTGGGGATGGGCTTCAACATCCACTACGCGCCCCCCCGAACTGGCAGGACCAATGTTGCGGAAGCTAAGGCCGGATAGGTTAATTGGATTGTCCTGAGCAAGCAGGACTATGGAAAAAAAGCAGGCAAACAAACAAGCAAAAAACTTCATAGCGCTAGGTTGAAATTTTTGAAAAAAAAGAAGAAGACCTAAAAAACAAGAGGAAACCCACAGATTAGTGAAGGGGTTTCCTCTTATTGAACTCCAGTTGAAAAGTATGATTACTTATTCACCTCTGTTTCTGCAAAAATGCCCGGATCGGTGGGGGCATTTGGGTTGGCACTCAATTCCGTTTGCGAAACAATGAACCGTTGCGGATACTTCGTTGCGGTATTGGAATTGAAGGGTGGCAATACAGCGATGTCCTTTTCCTTGCTGCTCAAGCGGCGCAAATCATCAAAAGGCATCAATTGTGTAAAGCCACTGACGTAGCGCTCTTCGATGATTTCGCGCAGCAGTGCTCGGGTTTGGTCAATTTTGTCGGCGTTCTCGATCCCGCCTGCTGCAAAATCTTCTAGCACGAATGCCTGATACACGGATACGTCGGTGGTCGCCAATTTTGTGAATGCTCTTCCTGAAGCCAAATGAGCGCGCAATTCATTGAGCTTGGCCAAACCTTCGGCTACTTTTCCGGTACGCACTCCAGCTTCTGCCAAGATCAAGAGGTTCTCTTCATATCCAACCACCGTCATTGCGCGGTTTACGGCTGCAATACCTTTATTGTTGTTGGATGTATTCCCGTCAAAGCGATAATAGGCCAAGCGAGCAGCTTCGTTGGTTTTGGCATGGTTGCGCTTCGATTTCATCAATTGGTCGAGATGAGATCCGGTAAAGCCCCAATACCCGCCACGCTGATCAATCATTTTGAAGTTAAGGTTTTGGCTACCAATGCCCAGGTTAGGTGGCGTGAAAATCATCGACTCCGTAGACAATGAAATACCCAGCAATGCTTCCTGGTAGGCTTTGTCGTATTCCCGGGTATACATGTACATGCGGGCCTTGAGGGTGCGGGCCACCTTTATCCACTTTTTGGTATCGCCAGCAAAGTATAAATCTTCCGGAACGGCAGTTGTTGGCGCCGTAGTTAAATCGGCAATTGCCTCATTGAGCAAGTCCTGCAATTTGGCAAACACGACTTTCTGCGAATCAAAAGCTGGATCCAGGATGGCATCATCTGAAATCTCGGTGTAAGGGACATTGCCAAACAAGCTGGCGATGGTTCCCATGGTATTGGCCTCAATCACTTTTACAATTCCTGCGTATTGTTTGGCTTTGGGGTTGGTGGCCGTTTGGCCTACCAGCAATCTGGCTTGTTTCACCACACCCTGGTACGCATTTTCCCAAATGTTTGAGGTTTCTTCAGACGAGATATTGTACTCATAGAGGCTCTTGTACAACAAACTAACGCCAATAGTTTGTCCACTCCACATGCCCGAGATACGGGTTTGGTGGCCTAGTTGAACCGAGATATTGGCGAGTTCGATGCCTTTGAGCAACAAGACTCCGGCATCAAAATTATCAGAAGAAATTTCGTTTGGATTGTCATTGATGCCGTCCACGAGCTCGGTACAACCTGCGGCAACGAGAAAAATGAAAACAAAGAAGATATATTTGATCGTATTCATTGGATACACTTTAAATGCGTGAATAAATTAGAAACTCAGCTTCAAAGAAGCCAACCAGGAACGGGTGCTTGGGTTGGTGAAATATTCAATCCCGAATCCATTGTCTACTCCAGACTGATTGACCTCGGGGTCGATCCCCAGAACATCGGTCCACAATGCAATGTTTCTTCCGGCTAGCGAGATTTCAACGGCCTGAAATCCGGTAGCCTTTTTGAATTTTGCCCCAGAGAAGGTATAACCCAGCGATACTTCTCTCAAACGAGTCCATGATCCATCCGTGATGGAAAACTCATTGATGGCCGAGCCGCCCAATCCACCACCGAGTGTAGTGTACCAAGACTCGTCCAGCAGCACATCGCCGCCGCCGTAATTAAAGATATTGCCCCTTACGGTAGTTCCTGCTTCAAATGCTTTTCCAGCTGAATTGACCAGTCTCTTATCCAGGGTAACTTCGTTGCCTACTGTCCCGTAGGTACCAAAACTGGTCAGTACAAATCGGGTTCTTTCCGCAAAATCTCCTCCTTGGTAAGTCTCGAACAAGACATTGAAACTGAGGTTTTTGAAATTACCCCGCAGTCCCAGGCCGCCCCGCCAATCTGGATTGGGATCACCGATGATGCCCTGTTCAGGATCAAGGGTAGGAAAACCAAGGGCATTTAATTTCAATGTACCATCCGGGTTTCTAGCTGCCCGAGAGCTAAACAGTACGCCTAAAGGCTGACCTACAATGGCATTTGACGTAATGGACTGATCTGAAAGCGGAACTCGGTCTACTCCGGCAAGGTCCAACACCTTGTTTCGGTTGTTGTTGAAGTTGCCGTACAACTCCAATCCGTAGTTCTTATGGTCCAAAAGTTTGAACCCAAGATCCACTTCAAATCCTTTGTTTTCCATCCGACCCGCATTGGAGTATTTGGATAAATAACCCGAACTAGGGGACAGACTGAGCAAAAACAGGATGTCTTTGATTTCATTTTGGTAGTAGGTTACGCCGAGGGTGACCCGATTTTTCCAGAACCGCAAATCGGCCCCTACTTCCAATTCCGTCTTTATTTCCGGGCTTAGGTTGGGGTTGCCCTGATCGTCGTTCAATCTGAAACCGCCACCAAATTCATTGATATCTAAAGCATCATCATAGGTACCGTAGCTGAAGGTCTCGTAAGTGGTGCTGAATCGATAAGCGGTAGGCTGCACACCCACCTGTCCCCAGGAAGCGCGCAATTTGCCAAAGCTCAAAAAATTGCTTTTCAAGGCACCCACCTTGGTAAATTGCCAGGCCAGGTCTGCGGAGGGATAGAAGTAAGTACCCTCGATGCTGGAAGCCGCTTCTTGTGTACCGGAAAGATTCAGGAACAACTGATTGAAGAAGTCAAACGAAAGCACGGAATACAATCGATTGGAACGGATGTGGTTGGTACTGTTGGACACTTCAAAAGGAGCCACACCATTGGTGAATGACTGCAACTTGGTGTTTACCAGAAAGTTTTGCGTTGCCGCATACAGGTTTTTGCGCTGGCGGTCGTTGATGTTGAAACCTAAGGTGGCATTGAAGCCGATTTTGCCCGGCACCAAATCTGGGAAATCGGCCCGCGCGATGGCGTCCAAATTCAGCTCGGTACTGCTGATGTCTTCATTGTCCAATCGGCCGTTGTTGAAACTGGCCGAACCGATGGGTGAAAAATAAACCCGCTTGTCAATATAGGAATCGACGCCACCTCTAAAATCCAAATTCAGCCAGGAAACTGGCTTGATGTTGAGATTAGAGGACATATTGAAGCGATTGATCGTTGTGGTAGCCTCTTGTTCGTTGGTTGTCCACAGCGGGGCGTTGTAGACGGGGTTTATATTGTTTCCCAGATACCGGCGATAGCTGCGGTGCCGATTCGGAGAGGCTACTCCGGTGCTGCTGAAATGTGTGCCTCGATAATTCCGGTTGTCAAAATCAGCTGGCGTTCTTAAAAGCCCCAAATACAAGCCTGCAGTATTGGAGTTTTGTTGAATCCGGTTGCCATTGGAATAGATGTAATTGGCCTTGGTCGTGAGCGAGATATGGTCAGTAAAAAAAGTCTGGTTGTTGAATCGAACCGTGGCCCGATTGTAATCACTGTTTTTGATTATCCCATCCTGCGTAAGGTAGCCGAGGCTAAAATAGTTGGTGGCTTTGGCTCCGCCGCCAGTAATGGTCAAGTTGTTTTCGATGAATTGACCGGTTTGGAAAACGGAATTAAAATTTTCGTCGTTGAAGGTCTCTTTGGAATTTTTTGTTCTGATGGGATAAATCTTGTCCCCATTGTCGGCCAAAAAATACTCACCAGTGGTGATCACTTCATCGGGGCCTCCTGCCCGCGCGGAGATTTTATCCCCCCATGAATTGAGGGAAGTGGGGCTAAATCTTCCAGCAGCCCCTTGTCCGAAGGTCGACTGGAGCGGATGCCGTCTATTGATTTCATCCATGGAGTAGGTGGTAGACAAGGATACTTTTATCCCCTGGTTGAGCTTGCCTTGCTTGGTGGTGATCACCAATACCCCGTTGGCAGCTCTGGAGCCCCAGAGTGCTGCTGCTGAGGCACCTTTCAAAACCTGCACCGATTCTACATCTTCAGGGTTGATGTCGTTTAGGCGGGATTGTTGAGATACCCCACCACTTCGGGAACTGCCGCTCCCGTACAAGTTGTCGTTGGAGAGTGGTACACCGTCTACGATTACTAAGGGTTGGGAGGCACCCCCGATGGTATTTGCCCCTCTGATCTGGACATTGACCCCTGCGCCAGGGTCGCCATTCGACCGGGTAATTTTCACCCCGGAAGCTTTACCAGCCAAACTATTCAAAATACCCGCTTCGCCTGAACTTCTGATTGCAGTTCCCCCCACTGAAGACGAGGTTGATCCAGAACGGTCTTTTTTAGCGGTGAATCCCAGGGCGGTCACTACCAATTCTTCTAGTAGCGTGCCTTCTTCCAGGATCACATTGATGGTATTCGAAGTGCCAATGGGTACTTCTTTTGTTTCAAATCCGGTATAACTGAATACCAGGGTAGTTGTACCAGATGGCACGCTCAATTGAAAATCCCCATTGATGTCTGTAAAAGTGCCTATAGTTGGGGTCTCTTTTACACTAATGTTGGCACCGATTAGTGCCTCTCCGGTAGAACCTGTCACCTTGCCGGAGATCGACTTCTGAGCAAATGTCATGTTTAAGCCGAATAATAGCAAAAGCATGGATAGTAAAAAATGCTTCATAGTGAGTTGTAAATTATTTGGTAAGAGAAATTGAAATCTTCATAGAGAGCAATAGGAATGAAAACAAAATAGTAAAACAATTGTATAAGGGCATTTTTTTTGAATAATATTTACCAATTGAGCAAAAAAATTGGATCTAATGCAACACAGTTTTGCAATCTACTCATTTGTGGAGGGCACTCAAATATTCAGTCCAGGTGCCAAACCGCTCATCCGTTCATAAATCAGCTAGTTTTTTGATTTCAAAACCGTAAAATCTCGCAATAAATCTTGCAAAAACACGTATTTTCGATAACTCAAATAATTACCTCACACCGACATGAAAGCATTCTCACTAGCTATTTTAGGGCTTGCCTTACTTTCTGGCTGTGCCACTCAAAAATTACCAGAATACAACCATAAAAGCCTAAAAATTCAGGCGCTCACGCCCAAAACCCTGGTCCACGTCACCTACCTCAATACCAATCAATGGGGTAGAGTACCCTGCAATGGCATGATTTATTGCAACAATGGTGAAGCGGTGGTTTTTGATACCCCACCCCACGACAGCGTTTCTATTCAACTGATCGACTGGATTGAAAACAAGCTAAAAGCCAAAGTAAAAGCCATTGTGGTCAACCATTTTCACAACGACTGCCTGGGCGGACTCAATGCTTTTCACCAAAGGGGGATCCCCTCCTATGCCAATCAGTTGACCATTGATTTGGCCAAGGCAAACGGCTATACCTTGCCGCAACATGGCTTTGACGGAGTACTGAATTTGAAAATTGGGGGCGAAGTGATAGAAAACCGCTTCTTTGGCGAAGGCCATTCCAAGGACAACATCGTGTCTTATGTACCCAGCGAGCAGGTGTTGTTTGGTGGCTGCATGCTCAAAGAATCCAATGCAAGTAAAGGAAATCTCGCCGATGCCAATGTGGGCGACTGGCCAAAAACGGTGGCGAAAGTGAAGGCACAATACCCGGATATCAGATTTGTGATTCCTGGGCATGGTAAATGGGGAGGCAAGGAGTTGTTGGATTATACGATGGAGTTGTTTAAGGCACAAGGGGAGTAATCTTAATTGAAAATCAACAAATTAAAATTCCAAGCCATTCTTTTTAAAAAAGCGCTATAAAAATTTGCGCAACCGATCATTTGCACATATATTTGCAACCGATCATTTGCACAAATTGACCTATCCATGCGCAGAGATATTTTCCAAGCCATTGCAGACCCAACCCGCCGGGCCATCATCGCCCTGATTGCGGTGCAGGCCATGACGCCAAACGCCCTCGCCGAACATTTCGAAACGACCCGTCAAGCTGTTTCAAAACACCTGCAAATCCTGACCGAATGCGAGGTGTTGAGTCAGCAGCAACAAGGCCGGGAGATTTATTACCAACTCAAGATCGACAAAATGAAAGAGATCGACCAATGGCTTGAGCAGTTCCGCAAAATTTGGGAACAGCGCTACAATCAACTCGACGATTTACTTCAAACCTTAAAATCGGATAAAGCATGACCGCCAAACTTCTTTTCGACTTCCTGGTTGACCAGGAAAAAAACACCATCACTGTGCGCCGCGAATTTGCAGCGGATCGGCAACTGGTGTGGGACTGCCATACCAAGAGTGAACTATTGGAGCAGTGGTTTGCTCCAAAGCCATGGAAAGCCCGCACGAAAAGTATGGACTTCCGTGAAGGCGGCTACTGGCATTATGCCATGTGCGGTCCCGAAGGCGAAGAGCATTGGGGACGTATGGATTACATTAGCATTCGCCCCATCGAAAACTTCAAGGCCTGGGACGGCTTCTGCGATGCAGAGGGAGAAATGAACACTCAACTTCCCCGTGCCGAATGGCATTCCACGTTTGAAGAACTTTCAGATACGACCCTGGTACAAACGGTGGTGACCTACCAATCACTTGCCGATCTGGAAACCGTCATTCAAATGGGCATGAAAGAAGGCCTGTCGATGGCACTTGACCAGTTGGAGGAACTGCTTGATGAACTGAAAAAATGATGCACCTATGGAAATTTTAGCCATTTTATCAATTGTATCCGGCGGCCTGTCGCTGCTTTGTTTATTGGCCTTGCATTTTGTCAGCCCTGAGTTTCAGCCGAGTTGGCGGATGATTAGTGAATACGCTTTGGGCAAAAACAAAAGGCTCTTGACCGCATTTTTCTTTTTATGGGGCGCCTGTTCCATCCTGAGCTCCATGCTGCTTTGGAACCTTGTTGGCACCATCTGGGCATCAATCGGGCTGGTTTTACTCTTTATTTCCGGCATTGGTGCCATTATGGGCGGCCTGTTCGATATAAAACACCCTAAACATGGCCTCTCTTTTATGCTTGGAGTGCCCACACTTCCGCTGGCTACCTTGCTCATTGGTCATCACTTGCTGAGCTTGGAAGGCTGGTCCTCGTACCAGAGTGTCCTGTTGCTTTCTTCTCACGCCCCCTGGATCGCTTTGGTTTTGATGGGCGGAGCCATGGCGTTGTTGTTTTCAGGGTTTAAAAAAGCGGGCTACCCAATGGGGCCGGACGTCGAACCACCGGAAAAATTGCCCGAAGGCGTTATCCCCCTGGCTGGCTATGCCAACCGCTTGTTGGTGCTGTGCTATATTATCTGGCCAATTTTGGTGGCGATGATAGCAATGCGTTTGGAAAATGCTTAACCATTACGCTTCAGCATTTGGGTGTGATTCCGAAGCAATAAAAAGTAAAGAGTGCCATTTTGTACAGTAAAATGGCACCTTTTATTGCTCAGGCTCTGTCAACCACACCACCTTCTGCTCCGACTGATGCTCCTGTGCCAAAATTTCTCCGTACAACTCCGGTTTTCTCGCTTTGATGTACCTATATCCCCCCGCCTGGGTCAACTTCTCCGGCGTCAGTGTCGCCATAGTAAAATCATCTCCCAAGGTCCGACACTCCGCAATTACGTCCCCAAAAGGATCGATGATCATCGAACAACCATTTTTCAATTGGTCGTCATCCATGCCAATCGCGTTGGCAAACACCACATAAATGCCATTGTCATAAGCGCGGGCAGGCAGCCATTTCATCAGCCAGTCCCGGCCTTTCATCCCATCAAATTCCAGACGCAGGGAAGTAGGGTCGTTTTCCCGGTTTTCCCAAAGTTTTGGATCAACGAATCCTGCTCCTGGGCGGGTAGAAGGAGTACACATCGTGACATGGGGCATAAAAATGATGTCGGCACCCAGAAGTCGCGTCGCCCGGACGTTTTCAATCACGTTGTTGTCGTAACAAATCAGGATGCCACATTTCCAGCCATACAAGTCGAATACGCAGTACCCCTGGCCAGGGGTGAGGTGGGGATTGATAAATGGATGGATTTTGTGGTATTTGGCCAGCAAGCCCGTTTTGTCCACACACACGTAAAGCTTGTACAAATTACCCTGCTCGTCTTTTTCAAAAAGGCCAGCCAGAATGGCGATGTTGTAATGTTGGGCGATGCGAATCAAGGCCTGGACACTCTCTCCATCTGGAACCAACTCGGCTACCTCCAGCATTTGATCCTTAGATAGGTTGCGAGCAAAAGTATACCCCGTAATGGAACATTCGTGAAAGGCGATCACCTGGGCACCAGCCTCGGCTGCGCGAGCACTCAATTTTTCAATAATGGACAGATTGTAGGCTTTGTCGCCGCTTTTGTGTTCGAATTGGGCGGTGGCGATCTTTAGGTTTTGCATGGATAAAAGAATCTTGATGTACGATTTATTGCCAAGTAGTAGACCGAGTGGAACGCCTAGACGTGGCCTAAAGCGTACGATAAAAAATTTGTACTCGTATTCGCGAACCCCACACATCTTTCGTGCTTGCACCCAAGATTTTTTCTATGATCTCTATTATTTTGTCAGTATCAATTCACCTTTTTTCAATGCACTACCACACTCTCTCGTAATAATTTCCCAAAAGTAAACATAGGTTCCCTGAGCACACTCCTTACCTCTATTCATTCCATCCCAGCAATCAACCATATTTGTAGTGGTGTAAACATGATTTCCCCATCTATCGAATACACTGAATCGATAACTGGTGATTTCACTTTCTGCTGCAAAAAAAGGTTTAAAACAGTCGTTTATTCCATCATCATTTGGAGTAAAGGTATTTGGGGTAAAGGACTTAATACCTAATCTAACCTTGACAGAATCTTTTATCTCACAACCATTATCATCCACAATTGAAGCCCAATATGTGCCGCTTTTATTCACTCGTTTCGTTTTTGAAACTTCATTATCAAACCACCGAGTGTTTGGAAATGGGCTGATTAAGGTGTATTCGTCTAGATTACAAAATAGCTTATCATTCCCTAAAAAGTTTCCTCTTGTGATCTTTAATTCAATTTCAACAATACTATCACATCCAAAGATGGATTTTAAGTTGGCTACATACCGTCCTTCAATTGAAATGTCTACTCCATTGAATTTGTAACCTAAACCCTCACAAATATTTATGACGCTAGAAGATTTATATGCAGTTTTAACTTCAAGATTAATCGTACGAACACTGTCACAGCCTTTCGCAGAAGTGAGCGTATCCACATAAATACCGCTCTTGTTATAGCCCTGATAAACTTCACCTTGACAGAGTGAGACACTTTGACTGGATGTCGGATTGGGCAAAACGGTCAATGTTAATGTACGAACACTATCACAGCCTTTCGCAGAAGTGAGCGTATCTATATAAATACCGCTCCTATTGTAGCCCTGATAAACTTCACCTTGACAGATGGAAACACGTTGACTAGATGTCGAATTGGGCAAGACGGTCAATGTCAGCGTTCGAGTGATATCACAGCCTGTACTTGAAGTGAACTCATCTGTGTAAACGCCAGTTTTGGAATAGCCTTCGTAGGTTTCTCCTTGGCAAATTTTCACATCCTCTTTTATTGATGTCTTTGAAGTCACCTCCAACGTTAGGGTTCTAATGCTATCACAACCTTTTAGGTTTAACAATGTATCGATATACGTTCCAGAATTTGAGTACCCCAAATATGTTTCACCTTGACAAACAGTCTTTTTTATTGAAAAAGGAATAAAACGGCTATCCGAAGTTCCTTTCATGTTCAAGTTTGCTTGTGCTAAAAAAGCAGCTGGGCCTGCACCACTCTTTATATGCACAACAATAGAATTTTCACCTGGTTTCCAGCCTTTACAGAGGTTTACCGTGGTAGTATCCCGAAAGCCATAGGCAAAATATGGGTCAGCGTTGAGGGTATCGATGTAGTTGGATGTATCATTTACTTTAATTTCGGCCACACTGTTATCCGCATAAAAATCCATTGTCAAGCAATAACTCGCACTTATTGGTTGACCACAATTGTTTGTAGCAGGTAAAAAAATTTTTCTTCGGAAATACTGCTCAACTTTCTGGTACTCAAAAGGGTAACATCTACCAAATCCAACATCTTTGATGATCCAATCTGCATTTGGAAATGAGCTAGAATACCAGTATACAGGGGCGCAATTACCAACCACCAGTGAAGGTAGAAAAGGACCTGTTGGGCCAGACTCATTTCCATCAGCAACAGTCCAGTTGGTATCAAGTCTTCCAATAGCTATTTTTGCGTTTACGCCATTGGCCGCTGTGTTTAATTCCAATGGATTTGGCAATTGGGCCTTACAATTGATTACAGCTACCAAGGTAAAGGCAACTACTAAAATTTTTATACTTTTTCGCTTCTCTTGATTGGTTTTCAATAGATTCCACATTCCACCCTTTTCTGCAAAATGATTAAATCTTCCTTTGACCATGCTAGTTGAATAAATTTTCATCATATATGTTAATATTTAAAAATTTGACAATCAGTAGAAACCAAGAAATAGAACGCTAGAAGAAAATACAAGTTATCCAAAATAGCACATTTTTATACATCCATTCCATGCTGATTGAACACCCGATTGATCTTAAATAGCCCCCCAGTTTCAAAAAAAATTCAACAAGCACTGACACCCCACACATCTTTCGTACCTTGTGCCCAATATTCATCCCCATGCGCAAACTACTCGAAACCGAACAAAAGGCACTTGAGATCAACCTCGACCCACTCATTTACGGCACTTTTGCTGAAATTGGGGCCGGTCAGGAGGTAGCCCGCTATTTTTTCCAGGTTGGAGCGGCAGCTGGCACCATTGCCAAAACCATGTCAGCCTACGATAAGGTGTATTCCGATCACATCTACGGGCCCGAGCCCAGTGGTCGTTACGTCTGTGAGTCCCGCTTGTACAAGATGCTCGACCACGAGTACGAGCTGATGAACACCCGCTTGCGGCAGGAGCGGCCAGAATGTAGTTTTTTTGTCTTTGCTGACACCATTGCCGCCATCAATTACAGCAAAACCATTCAGGGCGACGGCTGGCTGGGCATCCGGTTCCAACTCACCCCGGAAGGGGAACCCAACGACCTGGTGCTGCACGTGCGCATGCTCGATAACGACAACAAACTCCAGCAACAAGCCATCGGTATCCTGGGCGTGAACCTGCTCTACGCTTGTTACCGTCACAATGACGACCCCGAAGAACTACTCGAATCCTTGATCGACAGCCTCCGTGGCCGGGTCAATATCGACATGGTGCGCCTCACCGGGCCTGATTTTGACCATGTAGACAATCGTTTGCTCAGTCTTTACTTGATCAAACACGGCTTGTCGGATGTCGCCATGTTTGGCCCCGATGGCCGCAACTTGCAGGCTTCGGAGTTTTTGTACAAAAAAGATGTATTGGTAGTCCGAGGTAGTTTCCGCCCCCCGACCCTGGTCAATATGGACATGCTCAAAACGGGCTACCATCAGTTTCGCAATGAGCCCGATGTAGACAGCAAGAAGACCTACCTGCTCACCGAAATCACCCTTTCCAACCTGAGAGCAGATGGTGAACTGGATGAAAAAGACTTTCTGGATCGCGCTGAACTACTGAATACCCTGGGGCAAACGGTGATCATTTCCAATTGTGAGGAGCACGCTCAATTGATCAATTACCTGGCCGATTACCGCATCAATAAAATTGGTTTGGTGCTGGGGGTGCAGTTCTTATTGGAATTGGTCAACCGCAAATACTATGAAAACATGGACGGGCGTTTGTTGGCTGCCTTTGGTGAGTTGTTTACCAAAAACGTCAAAATCTACGTGTACCCAGCCATGCAGGAAGGCAATGAAGAATTGATGACTGCCCAGAATACGCCGGTACCCGAAGGTGCCAAGTTTTTGTACCGCCACCTGATCGACAACCAGCAAATTGTCGACATTGAAGGCTACGACCACAACATCCTGCACATTTTTTCCAAAGAAGTACTCTCGCTGGTGCGCAGCGGCAATGCTGGTTTTGAAATGATGGTGCCCACCAAAGTGGCCGCACTCATCAAGGAGAAATTTCTCTTCGGCTATCCTTACGAACAAAAAGAATTTGAATACTGATGATAAAAAACTTGATCCCCGTTTTGTTTTTTGGCCTCTGGAGTGCCAGTTGTAGCGATACAGGAAGTGCATCCAGTAAATTGAGCGAACAAAAGCCCCAGCCAAAAGCGCACATGGCAGCACAAACCGAAGCAGCCGAGCAAGCCGATTTTGATTTGGATTACCTGATGGGGCATTTCGACCCTGCGCAGCATCCCGATTTCACCAAAATTAGCAGCCCCTATTCGGATCGTACCGATATGTATTTGCGCAAAGACGCGTATGAGGCGTTCAAATCCATGCACGCTGCGGCACTCAAAGAGGGGATTTCCTTAAAAATCATCTCTGCAGCCCGCAATTTTGAGGTTCAAAAAGGCATTTGGGAAGCCAAATGGAATGGCAGTCGAATCTTATCCAATGGCGAAAATGCCACCAAAGCCTACCCGGTTGCTAAAAACCGTGCCATCAAAATTATGGAATACAGCGCCATGCCCGGCGCATCTCGCCACCATTGGGGTACTGACATTGACCTGAATAACCTTTCCGACAAATGGTTTCTACAAGGTGAGGGCCAAAAAATCTATGCCTGGTTGATCAAAAACGCGGGTAGTTTTGGGTTTTGCCAGCCCTATTCCGTCAAAAATGACGAGCGCCCCCATGGCTACAATGAGGAGAAGTGGCACTGGTCTTATATGCCCGTCTCACAAAAATTGACTACTTTCGCACGCAACCAAATGAAAGACAAGCTAATTACTGGCTTTTCCGGTGCTGAAACTGCGGCGGAAATTGGTGTGGTAGAAAAATATGTTTTGGGCATCAATCAACAATGCCAGTAGTTTAATAGACATAGTGTCAATAGGGAAAACCAACACGTGAATCCAAAGGTATACGCATCCATCGAGCAGTCGCGCGCAGCGGGACGTAAGCAATTAGCGGTTCTCATCGACCCCGACCGACTGCGCACCCAATCGGTAGATGCCCTCATTGCCCTGGCTGAGCGGGGAATCGACTTTTTTTTCATCGGAGGCAGTTTGCTCATGGATGAAAAAATGGAGGAATGCTTGCAGTTGCTGCGCCAAAACGTGCGCCAACCCCTGGTCATTTTCCCGGGTAGCCCCTTACAAATTTCCACCCGTGCCGATGCCATTCTTCTACTTTCACTCATCTCCGGGCGCAATCCAGATTTATTGATTGGCCAACACGTGATTGCGGCACCTTACCTCAAAGCTTCGGGTTTGGAAATCATTCCTACTGGTTACCTGCTGATCGATGGCGGTGTGAGTACTACGGCTGCATACATGAGCAATACCCAACCCATTCCGCCTGAAAAAATAGAAATCGCTGTTTGTACCGCCATGGCTGGAACCATGCTGGGATTAAAGCTGTTGTACCTTGACGCTGGCAGTGGTGCACAACGCCCGGTAAGTGCAGAGATGATCCAGGCAGTACGAAGCGCTGTGGATGTTCCGCTCTTTACTGGCGGTGGAATCAGCACCCCCGAGTTGGCTTATACCAACCTGAAGGCAGGTGCAGATCTGCTGGTAGTTGGCAATGCACTGGAAAAAGATCCAGGATTATTGATCGAAATTGCTGCGGCAGTGCGCGCAGCGGGTAACGAATAACAAATGCAAGGAACAGTCATAAAGTCGACGGGGAGTTGGTACAATGTGCGGATGGAAGATGGACAAGTATTGGAATGTCGCACAGTAGGAAAAATGCGTTTGAGCGATTTGCCACTCACCAATCCCATCGCAGTAGGGGATGTAGTGTTGTTTGAAATGGAAAATGAATCGGGCAACGGCCTGATCAAGGGCGTAATGCCCCGCCGCAATTACGTGGTGCGCCAATCTCCTCGCCGCAAACACGATTTGCACCTTTTAGCCAGTAATATTGATCAGGCACTCTTGGTCACTACCATCACCCACCCAAAGCTCAAACAAGGGTTCATCGATCGTTTTTTGCTCATGGTAGAACCTTATGAGATTCCCACCATCATTGTATTCAACAAAGCAGATTTGTACGGGGATGAAGACTTGGAGGTTTATGCCTATTTAGAGGACTTGTACCAGGGCCTGGGCTATACCGTCATTTTGGCCTCGGCCATGACTGGCGATGGGGTAGCTGAATTGAAGGCTCAACTGAAAGACAAAGTGACCATGCTGAGCGGCCAGTCGGGGGTAGGGAAGTCGAGTTTGCTCAATCAGATTCAATCCAATCTGGAATTGCGCGTAGGGGAAATTTCGGATTGGTCTGGCAAAGGCCAGCACACCACTACTTTTGCGGAAATGCACCCGCTGGACATGGGCGGGCAAATCATCGATACGCCGGGGATTAAAACCCTCAGTTTTATCCACTTGGAGCCCAATCAGGTGGCGCACAACTTCCGCGAAATTTTTGCGCTCTCCCCCCAATGCCGCTTTGGTGGCGCTTGTTTGCACCGCAATGAACCAAAATGCGCCGTAAAAGCTGCAGTGGAACGGGATGAAATCAGCGCCCTGCGGTATGAGAACTATTTGTACATTTTGCAGGAGATTGAGGATTTGAATCATTGGGAGCGGAAGAAGCAGATGTAGACCATTTATTCGTGTTTTTTAAAGAAAAATGGTATACTTTTGTAGACAACATTAATTGGAACAATGACAACATTAATTTTGGATATTCCTGATCAAAAAGACCTTGATATTTTGCTTCCGCTTTTATCAAGGCTAAAAATTCATTTCACCAGTTTACAAAACCCTGGCATTGATGACAATGAAATCAACAATGCGATCAGTATTATTTTGCAAGGATGTGAGATGAGTGATTTTGGGGATGCTCTTTTGTACCAAACAGAAACAAGAGAAGATAGAGTTTTACCATTTAGCCGTAATTAACCCAATGCCCTAAATTTATTGAGTCCGTCCACTGAGCCAATAAAACCGCCACGTAAACCACCCGGCCTGCGTACTCAAAGCAATTAAAAATCCGACCCATACGCCCTGTACCCCCCATCCCAAATGGAAAGTCAGCCAATACGCCACCGGCATACCCAGGATCCAATACGCCACCAAGGAGATGATTGAAGGCATGCGGGTATCCTCCATGCCCCGCAAGAGTGAGATACCTACGGACTGCATGGCATCCGATATCTGGAACAAGCCAGCGATGACAATCAAAGCAGACGCAATGTCCCAAACTTTGGGGTCGTCGATAAAAGCCCTGGCGATGCTATCCGAACCCAACATAAAACACAAGGCGGGAATCAGCACCAGGCCCACCGCTAAAAACATCGCCGAAAAACCCGACAAGCGAATTTGGCCATGGTTTTTTTGTCCAAAAGCTTGTCCAATTCGAATCGATCCGGCAGTACCAATGGCCATCAACACTACAAACGTTGTACTCGCCAAAGTCATCGCCACTTGATGACCTGCAAGTGAGTATTTCCCCAGCTGCCCAACCCAAATGGCACCTAACGAATAGGCGGAATACTCAATCAAAGCTTGTCCACTGACTGGCAAGGCCAATCCGATGAATTCTTTGGTTTTGCGCCAGATTTCATCCTTATGGATTACCGTATTCATCATCGTTTTAAACCGAGCGCTGCGCCGTAGATAAATAATTATGCCGACCAATTGAGCAGCAATGGTAATGGAGAATGAAAGCCCCAGGCCCGCTACCCCCAATTGAGGAATGCCTCCAATGCCAAAAACAAAAATCCAGTTCAAGGTACCACCCAAAAGGGCGCCGGCTAGCGAAAACACCAGACCCACTTTAGTCATCGACAAGCCATCGATAAAATAGATGAGATTGAAATACAAGGACATCATGGGCAATTGGGCAATCAATATCCACAAATAGGGCTGGGCCAACCTGGCTACATCCTGCTCATGTCCCAATAGCTCAAAATTTGATGCGATAACAATCAGCACAATTCCCTCTAGCAGCGCAAACAACAAAGAGGTTATTCCACCGGCGTATAAAATTCGTTTGACTTCAGCGGGATCATTTCTTTCGTCTGCTGCAGCCACCAAGGGTGAGGTCATCGACAATCCGCCGATACCGATCAGCGCTATCAGCCAAAAGATAGGATTGGTGGCTCCAGCTGCGGCGACATCGGTCACATTCACTTGCCCGATCATAAATGTGCCCAAAGTTGCCAGCAACATGCTGCTCAATTCGGCTAGGGCAATGGGCAAACCCAGATGAATGAGGATGCGGAGTTCAGTACGGAAAGGCTGTAGGTTCATGTGTACGAGTTGGCAAAGTAGTGGGGCAAAATGATCACTTATTTTTGCCCCACTACAAAGGTCCTTTTCTTGAAAAATTATTTTTGAAAACGCAAAATTTTTGTGCCATCCCAAGCGACAATCCAGTTGGGTAACCCAGTAAAAAGCAGAAGACCAGTTGGTAATCCTTGTAACGCTCGGGCAGCACCAACCGTTTCGCCCACATAATAGTTCCCCTGCTGGCGGTACAAAAGGTATTGATCAAAAGTTTGCAACTGTTCAACACCCACCAGTGGCAAAAAGGCTTGAAACTGGGCAAAAAGATCAAAGCTCAAAACGCCCTGCTCAGGATCAACCAGGTACACCCCTCTTTCGTTACAAACCAGTTGGTTGGGACTAAAGCGGCGTCCCAGCAGCAGGCTCAAGTCCTGACTGGAGCTTTTGATGTTGCCTTGCCGATCCATGCGATTAAGCGTATTCAGGGCTGCGTCGTAAATCCAAACTTGCCGATCCCGACTCAGCGCAACCAAAGTTGGCAGCGGAAACTGCTCGGCCTTGAGGCGTACATCCGCAGTCACATTGAGCGTGCGATCCAAAAACTGGAGGGTTTGATAATCGGGGTAATACAACAGGATATCGAAGGGATCGCTGACATCTACTTTGCTCAAGGTACCCAAATAACGGTTGCTGAACTCAAAGAGCACCTTGCCTTGTTCATTGCATTTGTACAAGACCTGCTGTGGGGAAACGAAGTAAATTTGTTTGAGTTTGTCGCTGCTCAATACCTGCACTTGGGCTTCAAAACTGTAGACCAATGGAATACTGTCTATACTTTGAGCCTCAGCCAGTTGGCCGAAAAAAATGAAGAGAACGCAAAACGCAGTAGTGCTAGCGTCCAAACACCAGCCCTTCAGGGTTTTCGAAAAACTGTATTTCCAAATTTTCACCATCGAATACTGCGTAAGAATTGTAATGCAACCATTCACCCAAATTGATATAACGACTCGTTCCATTTTTTAGCACATGATCGATGGGCAAATGCCGGTGTCCAAAGATGTAAAAATCAGCGGGTTTGTGTTCCAATTGGTCATTGGCATAAATAAGCAGCCATTCCTTCTCAGGGCCCAAAAACTCCGTTTGTGGAGGATTCGCCCCCCTACTTTTTCCCGACCAAAACTGGGCCACACCCATGCCAAAATTGGGGTGCACAAGGGCGAAACACCATTGAAAAAAAGGATTGGCAAAAATGTGTTTGAGCATCTTGTAGCCATAATCCCCCGGCCCCAAGCCATCGCCGTGGCCAATCAAAAAGGTTTTTCCGTTGATTTCTCGCATGATGGGCTGCCGATGAATGGGAATGCCAAACTCATCTTCGAAATAGCGAAACATCCACATGTCGTGATTCCCCGTAAAAAACTGAATGGGGATGCCTGCGTCGCGCAGCTCAGCCAGTTTGCCCAAAAAACGGGTGTAGCCCTTTGGAATAACTTTTTTGTACTCAAACCAAAAATCAAATAAATCTCCAACCAAAAAAATTTCCTGAGCATCCACACTGATTTGATCCAACCAGCGCAACAATTGCCGCTCTCTTTCCGAGCTGCTGTATTTTCCCGGAACGCCGAGGTGAAAATCGGAGGCGAAATAAGTTTTTTGCATAAGATTTCCGATTTTTGCTGCTACAAAACAATCAAGCAATGGATTTGAATCTTCAGGGCAAAAACGCGCTCGTCAGTGGTAGCAGCAAAGGAATTGGTAAGGCCATCGCCATTGAGCTAGCCAAACTAGGGGCAAATGTAACACTTATGGCGCGCTCTGCGGAGTTATTGGCTGAAGTTGTACAAGAATTGGAACAAAATTATCCCCATCAACAGCACGATTTTTTGGTAGTGGATTTTACCAAACGGGAAGAATTGCACCGACGGGTACACGGTTTGGTGACCCTAAAACCCATCCACATCCTGATCAACAATACTGGAGGGCCCAGCGGTGGCCCCATTCTGGACGCCAAACCCGAACAGTTCCTCGAAGCATTCCAAAACCACCTCCTGTGTAACCACCTTTTGGCTCAGCTGGTCATTCCTCAAATGAAAGCCGCAGGTTTTGGCCGCATCGTGAACATCGTTTCCACTTCGGTGCGGGTTCCACTCGACAATTTGGGGGTTTCCAATACCACTCGTGGGGCGGTAGCCTCCTGGGCAAAGACCCTCGCCAACGAAATTGCCGCCTCTGGGATCACCGTAAACAACGTTTTACCCGGCTTTACGGAAACGGAACGCCTGGAAGAAGTCCTCTCCGGAGCGGCCCAACGCAAAGGCATAACCCTCGAAGAAGAGATGGATCAAGCCAGAGAAACCATCCCCGCCAAACGTTTTGGTACCCCTGAAGAAATCGCCTCAGTTGCCGCTTTTTTGTGTACACCTGCCGCTGCCTACGTGACAGGTACCAGTATCTTGGTGGACGGGGGGAGAACGCGAAGCATCTAAGGAATGAAAAGTGAAAAATGAAAAATGAAAAGTGGAATTTGTTTTTCACTTTTCACTTTTCATTTTTCATTTCCACCTACCCTGCACCCGGTATTTTATGTTATTATCAATAAAAATGTTATAGGAAACCAGAAAGGTTTTTTATATTTGCAAAGCTAATTGCTCTCCTAGCTCTTGTTTTTTAGTCTTGCACAGGATTCATACTCATGAAAAAGCCAGTTGGACCTTTGTAAAGGTCATCCAATTGATCTGGTTTCTATTTCGTCATCTTTTTCACAATCATAATACCCATGATTCGGCTATTCATATCCGTGCTACTAACAGGTTGTTATCTCTTCGCGTCCGCTCAAACTGCGCGCATCATTAACCAGACTGAGTCTGCCTATTTGCTTTTCGAAGCAGAATCGTTTGCTGACAATCAAGCAAGCGGACAAGGTCAAACGGCTAATTGGGAGATAAAACAAGATGGAAAAACCAAAGGTGTCACTACTACTGCCGACCGCAATTTTCCCAATCTTGACTACAATGCATCCAAGCTCATTTACCACATTCAGGTGACCAACAGTGGTAATTACACCTTGTACTTCAGCCGCAAACTTTCTGCACCAACGGCAAGTTTTGTACTGCCTAGAATCAACGAAGCTGCCGCCAATAATACCCGTCGCCGGGTAAGCGCTACAGGTGGCCCTGATGCTGAATACGTTTGGCAAAATTCTCGCCGCACGTTTTTCTTCAACGCCAATAGAGTCTATACCGTGGTTTTGTTGCCCGAAGCAACCCGCAATATGACCATTGACAAATTGTTGTTCCACAAGGATGAGACCCTGGAAGCGGCTTCTTTGTCAAAAGCGGTATTAAAAACTACGGCACCCACCAACGAATCCATCAAAGGACTTCTAGCTTATAATTTGCCAGAAATGGGGCAGAGCAAACCCTGGTTGTTGAGCAACAGTAAATCAACAGGTGCCAAAGTGGTGGATAATCCTGCCAATGCAAAAGGTTACTTCCCTTATTCAGGTAAGTCTTTCATCGAGCTGGAACGGGTCAAAGGAAAAGCTCGTTTGGTGATGGAACCCCTGAATTATTCCACTTGTTTCATGTTCTTTGGCGATTTGGCCTTGAACTTGAAAGTCATGTCACCCAATGAATTTGTGAGTCCTTTGGATACCGTAAAAGTCTGGGCTGAATTGGAAGGTCTTTTTTCTCAACGGGTTCAATTGGCTGAATTTACGGGGCTGAACATGACCTACCAAAACATTGAAGCTAAGGCCCCAAACAGTGTCGCTTTTTACAATAAGATCACTTACATCGTTGAGTTTTCTGGCGAAGGAGACGAGAAACTTTGGTTGGATGACATGTCGGTACAATTCCAAAGTACTGCTTTCAATTTCTTGATTCCACCAGCAGATTTGTCGATCGTGGAGGATACTCTGATTTTGGGTGCACCATTTTATACTTTCTCCATCCGTGGAAACCTGACCGATACCATGGTCAAAAACTCTACCTTCTTCTGGAGCTTTAAAGGTTTGAGAGATACGGTGGTCAAATCAAAGGACACCCTGCGCTATGTTTTTCCAAGAACTGGCTTTTACGACCTGACTTTGACTTTGCGCACCCGGTCTTTCATCGATCCTAGCTGCGATAGTGTAACCACAATTGTGTCTAAGACAATCTTTGTACCTACCTTCGATCCCAAAAAACTCGATCCTCCGAAGCCACCGAAAGACACTGTTGTTGTACCACCGAAAGATACCGTGGTCACTCCTCCAAAGGATACCATCAAAAATCCTGTCGATACAACTGTGGTCATAGGTGGCCCTGGTGATACCGTGGTAACCAATCCACCAGATACCATCCTTACACCACCTAAAGACACTGTGGTCACTCCGCCCAAAGATACGGTGGTTACGCCTCCGAAGGATACTGTGGTCACTCCTCCAAAGGATACGATCGTTAACCCAGATATTCCATTGGATGTTGCTCCTGAAGGTCTCAAGGTTTATCCAAACCCAACCACGGATTTATTGATTATTCAAACGGATAATCAAGTCAAACTCTTCTATGACTTGACCAACTCGCGAGGGCAATCCTTGTACAAAGGTCAATTTGTGCAACAAATCCTCCTTTCGATAGGCTCCGAACCGACTGGTTTCTATTTCTTACGAATAACCGATTCCAAGGGGAACCTGATCGGGAATGTCCAAAAAATTGTCAAACGATAACTTTACAACAAGTAATGCGAATTAAAAAAGCCTCCTGTTCAGTTCGAGCAGGGGGCTTTTTCTTTACCTCAATCGGAAGAGCCTTCACAAAAGGAAAATGCGATGAATTTGAGCTAAATGGTCTTTATTGCCATTCTTCTACAATGGGCGAGTTAAAAGAATACAACAGTAGGTCGTGGGTCGTGACCAAGCCAATCAATCGCTCCGCCTCAACAACGGGTATGGCATGGAATTGATTGGCTAAAAAAATATCTGCGGCCAGTCCAATGGTGTCTTCTGGCTCCAAGGTGAGCGGATGTTCAGTCATCAGATCTTTGGCACTAAGCACTTCGTATTCTTTTTCTGACCAGGTTCGGCCTGTCGTTTGTAAGGACAGTACATAGGCCACTTTGTAAAAATCCTGCTTGCTGATGATGCCAAGTAGCTTGTCATTCGGCTCTACTACGGGCAGGTGATGAAACTCATTTTGGTCAAATATCGCTTTGACTTGATGAGCACTGTCCATTGGCCCGACGGTAATCAGTTTGGCCGTCATTATTTCGCTGATGGGTCGATTCGGATTCATAATACATGTGGATTGGGTGAAACAAAAAAGGAACTGTACTTAAAAATTGGTTTAAGTGTCCCTCTAGATCTTCATTCGTCACAAATCAAAAGTACATAGCCTGTTCGAGGCTTGTACTGAGCAGTGTCAAACCTAAGTGGTGATATTTGTCAAAAAATGGGTTGAGCGAGGCTGGCGATTAGCCCCTTTTACGACTTTCCCGGTATTGCAGCAATTCGTTCAATACGGTACATAACTCCTCTATGGAAGGGACGATTTTTTGGAAGATAATTTTATCATCCAGCAAAATGGCGGGAATACCTGAAATGCCATAACTGAGGATTTCATTGACATTACTTATTTCCAGTAATTCTACCTCCAAGTTCAAGGCCTCTAGGGCAGCCAATAGGTTGGCTTTTAGCGCGCGGTCTTTGGCCGAGCCTATCCCTAATAACTTGATTTGGGCCTTGCTTGATTGCTCCATCGCGTTTCGTTCAAATATTGTTCTTACCATGGCACTACTATTCTGCCCTCACAAGATCAGACTTCTGTTTTTTTTGGGGAATGACTTTTGTCATCAGGTTAAGTGACATATTAAGTCATTACCGAAAGAATACTTATCTTACCTTCACAGCACAAAATTATCATTGGTTTGGACTGGATCATTGCACATCAACACGACTCTGAAGCAGCCTTGCGGTTGAAGGCCATCATCAAAACGGCCACCGATGGCATCATCATCATCGATGAACAGGGGATCATTGAACTCGTGAATGAGGCCGCCGCGCGTTTGTTTGCTTATTCGGAAGAAGAATTGGTGGGGCAAAATATTAGTATGCTCATGCCGAATCCACATCGGGACATACACGATAGCTACATCCAAAACTACATCCGTACTGGCGTGCGAAAAATCATTGGCATTGGCCGAGAAGTAATGGGCTTGCGCAAAGACCTCAGCACTTTCCCCCTTCGACTCAGCATCAGTGAGGTTCAATTGCCCGAAAGAATGGTATTCACTGGCATTTTGCACGATTTAAGCGCCCAAAAAGCCGCCGAAGCCCGCATCGTAGAACTCAATCAACACCTGGAAGAAGAAGTAAGTACCCGCACAGAAGAACTCGCAGCCACAATCAATCAACTCCTGAATACCAACAATCAATTGGAGTTCGAAATTCAGGAACGCAAAGCGGCAGAAACTACCTTGCGCAAAAACGAACAGGACTTGCGCAAAGCCATTGAAAAGGAACGGGAACTGAACACCCTTAAATCGAGGTTCGTGTCGATGGCTTCCCACGAGTTTCGCACCCCCTTGAGTACTATTCTTTCTTCAGCAGACTTGCTGGAGATGTACACGAGTGAAGGCCAACAAGACAAAAGGCTACGGCATACCACCCGCATTAAATCTGCAGTCAACAACCTGATTAGTATCCTGAATGATTTTTTGTCTTTGAGCAAACTCGAAGAGGGGAAAATCAGCATTACTCCTATCGAATTCAATCTGGGAGAGTTTTGTCATGAGGTGATGGACGATGTTCAAGCCATCCTTAAACCCGGGCAAATCCTCCAGCATCATGGATTAAGCGCAGATACTTTGATAACCCTGGACAAAAAGATGTTGAAAAATGTATTCATCAACCTCTTTTCCAATGCCATCAAGTATTCAGAGTCGGGCAAAGCCATCGATTGTTATGTGTCGATTGAAAACAATGAATTGAACGTCAGTATTCAGGATCATGGCATTGGGATACCAGAGGAAGAGCAGCAACATCTGTTCACCCGTTTTTTTCGAGCCCACAACGCCGAAAATATTCCAGGAACGGGCTTGGGATTGAATATTGTCAAACGTTATGTGGAATTGATGAACGGACGGATTCATTTTGAAAGTACCTTGGGCGAGGGTACTACCTTCCACGTTCACATTCCCTTAGAAAAATAAAACACCACAACGATGAACAAGCAAAAAATTCTGGTCATTGAAGACAACCAGGAAGTGCGCGAAAACCTGGAGGAAATCCTGGAGCTCTCCGGGTATGAGGTGCATTTGGCTGAAGATGGCACCGTTGGTGTAGAAGCGGCTCAACGAGTCAAGCCGGACCTGATCCTTTGTGATGTGATGATGCCCAAACTCGATGGTTTTGGTGTGCTCAATATTTTAGGCAAACGCCCCGAAACTGCCGCAATTCCCTTCGTCTTTTTGACGGCCAAAACGGAAAGGGTCGACTTCCGCCGGGGCATGAACCTGGGCGCAGACGACTACATCACCAAGCCTTTTTTTAAGGACGAACTCCTGGCCGTGATCGAAACCCGGCTGAAAAAAAGTGAGCACCTGCGCAAACAGTTCGACCGCACTGAGCAAGGCATCACAGCCTTTATCAATGCCGCCAAAGGGTACGAAGAACTCAAAAAACTATCGGACAACCGCAAGATCAAACACTATAAAAAGCGCGACCTGGTGTATGAAGAGGGCGATTATCCACGCTACCTCTATTTTGTCAAAAGTGGGAAAGTGAAGGTTTTTAAAACCAACGAAAGTGGCAAGGAATACATCATCGATATTTTCACCGAGGGCGATTTCATTGGCTATGTCAACCTGATCAAAGACAGCACTTACGACGACTCAGCGGCAGCGCTGGAAGACGCCGAAGTGAGCATCATCCCTAAAGAAGACTTCACCGCGCTACTCCATGCCAACCGCGATGTTTCCTCCCAATTGATCAAAATGTTGGCCAACAACATCGCTGAAAAAGAAGAACAACTCCTGCAGTTGGCCTACAATTCCGTACGCAAACGGGTAGCCGATGCGGTATTGCTACTCGCTGAAAAGGAAGGCCGAGACGAAATCAACGTCTTGCGCGACGACCTGGCCCGCATCGTCGGTACCGCCAAGGAAAGTGTGATCCGCATGCTCACCGAATTCAAGCAAGATGGCTACATTGACATCACCGATGGCATGATTACGATACGGGACAAGAAGAAATTGATGAATATGCCGGCGTAAGGAGGGATGAAAGAGGAAAGATGAGAGATGAAAGAGGCTACCGCAGCGTTTTTGACGATGACCTCGTCTAAGTCTCTGCGGTAGCCTCTTTCATCTCTCATCTTTCATCTCTCATCTCTTCATTATAGTATTTCCCCCTCAATCACCTGCAACACATCCAACTTCCCGCCGCCCAAATGGGCAAAAGCGATGATGCTGCACTGGCTAGCCACCCAATTTGCGGGCAAAGTAAAGGTATAGCTGCGCGAGCTTTTTTTGCTGCTCTTTAATTCTCCACCAATCAAGTCGCCGTCAAAAGCAGTGAGCATGTCGCGCAAGTTGTGGCGGTGGCTGTAATCACTTTTTTTGCCATCCGGAGTGAGTTGTACGTCCACGATCTGGTCTTCGGCGAGCATCACGCTGAGGCGGATATCGTCCTGGGGTAGGGTTTGCAGCACCTCGGTATCGATGGTGACTTTGAGTACGCGGGTCGTTGCATTGTAGGTTTTGCTGAGTTTCAGGTCTACTATGGGCGCAGCAGCCAGCTCTTGGGCAATAAACCCAGCCCATTGCGAGCGCCCCAATTGTAGGTCAAATTCGCCATCGTACAATTTGCGGTTTACTACTGCCGAAGGATAACCCAGTGGTTTGCCTAGAAGGTTGATGATGCCATCGCCCTCAGGGGTGCGGAAGTCGTACTTGCTATCGGGATAGGGCGGCGCAAAGGAACCCGCATGTACGCCCACGGAAATGACCTGATCCTTGTACAATTCCCGCAGATTGAGCACCTCCACGGTACCCGCTGGGCAATTGACGCAGCGCACGCCAGTAAATTCTTCGATCAGGACTCGCCGTTTGACGTTCACAGTGGGGCCACCCGGCTCCAGGGGCGTTATCACCGGAGGAATTTCTTGACAAGTAAAAAGGGAAAAGGCCAGGAAAAAAGAGAGAATGAGGCTGCGCATGGCTTTGGAATTGTTTAAAGGCGAAATTGCGGGTTTTATGGCGGAAATGCTAGTGGGAAGTGCGGACTTTTGGTGAAAATGTCTTGGTGTGGACGGAAAGCGTGACCTATTTATTGTTTTCATTTCTTAACTAAACATTGTTATATTGTTCATCAATTCGTTCACCTCTATAAATTCAAAAAAATGCATAAGAGCCTATTAATGGGAGCAATTTCATTCTTGTTTTTGTCAGTTCTGTCTTGTACACAGCAAGGAAAAAAGGTTTTCAAACTTAATACTCCGGACGAAGAAGTATTTAAAGTTATTCGACATGCTATCAAGGATGAGCAGGGTAAAACATTTGAGATAATCGCTTATAATAATTGGGGGCTGTTGTTTACAAAAATATATTTGTTAGAAAATGAATATTGCATTGACTCATTTTTACTACATGATGATTCTCCTTATCTTTTGAGTTTTGAACTTTTACCTTCTAAAAAGACCATCCACGCCATATACAGCCTGCGTTCGAGTTTGCAAGACCCCACTCAACAGGTCATTATCAAAGTGAAAAATAAAAAAATTTTCGTGCCCCTGTGGTTAAGCCATGAAACAGATGTCAAAACTTCAATTGGGACAGGTTCTACGGATATCCTAAATGAAATGTATAGTTCTCGCAAAATCGACCTCAAGTTATTGGATAGCAAAAATCAGTGTGTCGTTAAATTTGTGGAATACGAAAAGATGTATGACTACAAAACAAAAAAATTCGATATCTCAAGAGACAAGGGAACTTATACGTATTACTATGACCCTAATTCACAAGTCTATTGCGACTCGGTCAAACAATTTGACATCTCCTATGAGGATTGCAATGGGCAAAAAAAGAAATTAACCGGACGATACCCAGTACAAAATTATGGCGTTGATAGCCAAAACAAACCGTATTTTATGGTTTTTATTGGCCTGGAGTGGCATGTTTATCAAGAGGGTAACTTATCTCCACTTTCGAATAGATGTTATTAATCAACTTTGGGAACAGCAGACAAATTGGAGCTTTTCTTTCAAATCGGTGCCAAAATTTCCGAATATCCCTATCTTGAGCAGCGAGTACGCCATCCGGGACTACTTAATTGTGCAAAAAATTTACTGACGAAACGACGGCTAAAGTATGAACAAGGGATTTTTTGGGCACCCTGCGGGTTTGTCCACGCTATTTTTTACCGAAATGTGGGAGCGCTTTTCCTATTACGGGATGCGGGCGATCTTGATTTTGTTTATGACCGCGAGTTTAGCGGAGAAAGGTTTGGGCATTGACCCTTCCGAAGCAGGTGCCATCTATGGTTTGTATACTGCTGGAGTGTATTTGTTGACCTTACCGGGTGGCTGGCTGGCCGATAATATTTTGGGGCAACGCAAAGCCATTTGGTACGGCGGGATTTTGATCATGATTGGCCACTTGATTCTAGCCATACCAGGCAGTCCGGGCATATTTGTACTTGGCCTGGTGTTTGTGGCTAGTGGTACGGGTTTGCTCAAACCCAATATCAGCACGGTGGTGGGCGATTTATACCCCGAAGGTGGTGCAAGGCGCGACCAAGGGTTTTCCATTTTTTACATGGGCATCAACCTGGGTTCCTTTTTTGGTCAAATCTTTGTCCCCTTTTTGGCCGCTTACAACTGGCACTGGGGTTTTGGGGCCGCTGCCATCGGGATGTTTTTCGGGTTGCTGCAATTCCGGCTCACCCAGGGCAGCCTCAATGAGCTGGGGCTAAAACCCAAACTCAAGGAAGAAGTGGAAGAAGGTGTAGCCGTAGGAAAAGTCAATGGAGTCCTGGCCGGGGTGCTTGGCCTTGCATTGGTTGTGTTTTTATCGGTTCTCCAGTGGATGGGCATCATCGATGTCACCACCGCGACGGGCATTGCCCAGGCAGTGGGAGTCATCATTGTAGTGATTACCCTTTTTTACTTCCTGTACATCATGGTGGCGGGAGGATTGAATCCCGATGAAAAGAAAAAAGTGTTGGTGATCTTTTTCCTCTTCGTTGGGGCAGCCTTATTCTGGTCAGGGTTTGAACAGGCGGGGTCTTCCTTAAACCTCTTCGCCCGCGACTTTACCAACCGCATGATTGGTACATGGGAAATGCCAGCAGGAATGTTGCAAAGTGCCAATTCCTTAGTCATTATCCTTTTTGCGCCCCTTGTTGGCTGGTTGTGGGTAAAACTCGCTGCACGCAACCTGAACCCCAATACACCAATCAAATTTGGCATCGGGATCATCTTGATGGGATTGGGCTTTGTGGTCATGTATTTTGCCGCTCAAATTGCTGCTGCTGGCACCAAAGTGGGTATGGGTTGGTTGTGGTTTACGTATTTTTTACATTCCATTGGTGAATTGACCTTGAGCCCGGTGGGCTTGAGCGCCACTACCAAATTGTCGCCCAAGCGCTACGTTGGTCAAATGATGGGCATCTGGTTCGTGGGCGCATCTTTAGGTAATTTGATTGCTGGCTTATTTGCGGGAGGTGTGGACACTGAAAATGCGAGTCAAATGCCCGCTCTTTTCTTGTCCGTGGTTATTTTTGCAGTGATCTCTGGAGTTTTGTTCATCGTTTTCAATCCCATTTTGAAAAAATGGATGGGGGATGTGAAATAGTAAGGGCAACCCTTGCGGTTGCCCCATCATCGAATCATATACAGGGGCAACCGCAAGGGTTGCCCCTACACAAAACAATCCCATTATTTATATCGTTTATTCAGGCGAACGACTGTTAAAAACACCCGCAATGAGATGCCTGACCATGTTGCTCTGGTTGACCACCAGCCTGACTCTTCATCATTTGTCTGCCCAAAACAACCCTTGGAAGTTTCGCCACGACCACAATGGGGTGCAAGTCTATACCCGCAAAGACAGCACTACCGGAATTTTGGAATTAAAACTGCGCACTGAAGTAAAAGCCAGTTTGAGAGCAGTAGTTGCCTTAGCCACCGACATTCCCAACCTCAAAAACTGGGCCTATCGCCTCAAAGAGTCCTATCTGGTCAAAGAAGTAAGTCAAACCGAAGGTTATTTGTACATGCGTACCGACTTCCCCCTGCCCTTTTCGGATCGGGACATGATCGTACACTATGTGATGCGGCAGGATTCACATACCAAACAGGTGACTTCAACTAGTAAGTCAGCGTACCACATGTTGCCAGAAAAAGACGGGATTGTACGCATCAAAACGTTAGAAACCAAGTGGACTTACACGCCCTTGGCAAATGGCATGATTCGCCTCGAATACCAACTCAAATCCGACCCTGGAGGCAGCATTCCCAAATGGTTGATCAATCTGGCAGCGGATGATGGCCCGGTTAAGAGCATCGTTGGATTGAAACAGCAATTGGCGAAATATGAAAGCGCTACGGTAAGTTTTTTGAAAGAATAACGTAGGGGCAACCCTATGTGGTTGCCCCGATGTGGTTGCCCCTGTGTGGTTGCCCCGATTATTTATTTGGCATTTCCATGTTCCATGGAAATGGGTGGCGCACCCTGATGTAGGGGCAACCACACAGGGTTGCCCCTACCGGCGGCGTTTATTTCGATTTTTATTGTTTCTCCGGTTGTTCCCTTGGCCGCCATCCTCTGGATTTCCACCACCATCATTGTTGCTGGGGGGATTGGGGTTGTTGTTGCCTGGGTCACGGTCACCACCACCTTGCTGGTTTTGTGGGCCTCGGGGTGGCTGAGGTGGACGTGGATTGGGGCGTCCGCCAGAATTGTTGCCTCCGGTGTTGTTACCGCCAGAATTGTTGTTGTTTCCTCCGCCCCCACCGCGATTGTTCGGATTATTGGGATTGTTCGGATTATTCGGACGAGGTCCTTGATTGTTTCCTCTCGGCGCTTGAGGATTTGTGCCTTCTTCTCTAGGTGGTCGTGGATTGTTGTTCCCACGTTGCTGATCGGGACGACGATTTTCGGGACGACCTTGTCGATCCCCTTGACCTGGGTTTTGGCCACTACCTCCACCTTGTTGATTGGAGCGGTTTTCACCCCGATTGTTTTGGGTATTTCCTTCCCCGCTGCGCTGTTGTTGATCAGGGCGTTTTTTCTTTTTCTTTTTGCGGCGTTTTTTGTCGTCGGGCAATTCAATATCACCCGTCACATCCACAAAACCGTCCTCTTCAGGTACAAAAGCCGTCGTAGCCGCTACATCGAACTCGGCCGGTTTTTCACCCCGCGCGTTCATTTCCTGGATTTCTTTGACTTTGCTCAAATCCATCGGATAAATCGCACCCCTGCCCCGTTCGTGATCGTACACGTAGTAGAGCAGTTTTTTGAAAATATCGGTTTTGATCAAAGTCGCTGCGCCCTTTTGGGTATACAGTTTATCGGCACCGCTGGGGAAATCCGAAAGTGCGTCCAGATAAGTATCCAATTCGTAGTTGAGGCAACATTTCAAACGGCCACATTGCCCGGAGAGCTTCACCTGGTTGATGGCCAGGTTTTGGTAGCGGGCAGCAGCGGTCGACACCGATTTGAAGTCGGTCAGCCAGGTAGAGCAGCACAATTCTCGCCCGCAGGAGCCAATTCCACCAATCAAAGCAGATTCCTGACGGGCACCAATTTGGCGCATTTCAATTTTCACCCGAAACTCCTTGGCGAAATGCCGGATCAGTTCGCGGAAGTCGACGCGGCCATCGGCGGTGTAATAAAAGGTCGCTTTGCGCTTATCCCCTTGGTATTCCACGTCGCCAACCTTCATGTCCAGGCCCAAAGTGCGCGCAATGGCCCGGGCACGCACCATCGTCGGTAGTTCCGCTTCGCGGGCTTCTTGCAGGCGCTCCAGGTCGCGCTCATTGGCGCGGCGCAAAACGAAATTGTTCACCGAGCGTTCATCCACCCGGCGGCGTTTCATTTGCAAGCGTACCAGCTCACCGGACAGGCTCACTTTGCCAACGTCGTAGCCATTTCCGGTTTCGGCCACTACCATGTCGCCAGTAACGACACGCACCTGGTCGGCCACCCGAAAAAACTGCTTATGTACCCCGTTTTTAAAGCTGATTTCGACAATATTCAGCGGGTCAATATCAATGATATCCAAACTGGACAGCCAATCGTAGGTATTCAAGCGGTTGCATCCACCCGTTGCACAGCCGCCATTGCTGTTGCAACCTTTGGTGCTGCCGCCACTACTGGTTCCACAACTCGTACAACCTAAACATCCCATCGTTTCATCGTTTTATGTAGCTGGATGGAAGCATCCAAAAAAAGGATCTTTGGATTTGCATTCCGCTCCACGTATTGATAACAATTGTTGAATAAACGCACTATTTGCTCCACTTGGTCTGCATTGAGCACTTTTGCCAAATTTTGGGCACTGCTCAATTCCTCTGCCTGGAGCCGGGCATTGGTATTACCGGTAACCATCATGATCAGGAATTCGCGCATAAAATGCAGGGCATACTGCAAAAAATGCTTCTGGTTTTCCCGTCCAAGGGTTGCAAAATGATCACTCCACTTGACCATTTCTGGCCCGTATCCTTTGTAACATTTGCGTAGCCAATCGAGCAGCAAAGCTGCATCGTTGCTTATTTTATTCGCTGCTAAGGTAATGGCTTCATTGAAATTACCATCAGAAAGATGCGCAATTCCCCAGGCTTTGTCTTCTGGGCATAGCTCGCGATGTAGCAATCCATCTACCACATCCTGATCATTCAGCATGGGAATTTTCACCAATTGGCAGCGTGACAGGATGGTATTGAGGATCAATTCTGCATTTTCAGCAATGAGGATGAAATGTGTGGCGGGCGGCGGCTCTTCGATGAGTTTGAGCAGGCGGTTGCCCTCGTTGCCCAGGTATTCGGGCAGCCAAAGAATCAGGGTTTTAACTGGTGCCTCAAAGGTTTTAAGGCTAAGCTTACGGATGATGTTTTGGCATTCATCTTTGTTGATGTTGCCCTGTTTGTTCTCGGCGCCAATCAGTTGCAGCCACTGGTTGCTATCTTGGTAAGGATTTTCCTGTAAGGCTTGTCGCCATTGCACCATGAATTTGTCACTGATCATGCCCGCACCGACGACCGGGAAGGAAAAATGCACGTCAGGATGGATCAGTTTGGAGGTTTTGATACAGGACGGGCATTCTCCGCAGGAGTCGCCATCGGTTCGTTGGGTGCACAACAAATATTGGCTGAGTGCCAGTGCCAATGTACGTTTGCCGATACCGGGAGGCCCCAACAACAATAGCGCATGGGGCAGACGGCCTGCTTCGACCATGTACCGGAGTGTGCTGATTGTCTCGGTTTGTCCAATAATATCTTTAAAACGCATGATGCTTTCAGGCTTTACAGCCTCAAAGGAAGGGTTATTCTTCGATTTGGCTCAAAATAAGCTCATCGAAAGGACTACTAGAATTTTCTTGCCTTTAACCTCAGCGAAATCAATCTCTTCCCCCGCGATGCCTTCAACTTTGAAGCGATGAATGAAATCCACAGCTTGTAAATCTTTCACTATCGGGTAAAATTAAACAAAAATGTTAAAGCAAAAAGGAGAAGATTGGACTTTTTTGCAGCGGTCGGTCTTGAATTCTGGTTATTAAGGGTTTGATTCAATTTCCTCCGATTCATCCACCGCAGGTTGCGGGTGATTTTTTTGCCACAAAACCTCCGATTCCTCCTGCTCCTCCTTCAACATGCGCATGGCGAAAAAGATGCTGATAAAGAGCGTAACAATCGCTAAAAGGATGAGCCAGTCGTAAAACTCCTGGATGATAAAAAAATCGTATAAACCATGCACCAAAACCGCCAAACCCAGCCCCATGGCCAAAAAGCGAATTTTGGTTTTTCGATCAGCCTTGAATTTGGCTTTGCCTACAAAATACCCCATCATCGTGGCAAAAACCGCATGTGCGGGTACGGCCGTAAGCCCACGCAGCGCAGTCGTAGAGATGCTGTACTCCATGGCGTACAATACATTTTCCAGCGTAGCAAAGCCCATGCTGATCATCACTGCATAAATGATGCCGTCGAGTGGTTCGTTGAAAAAAGGGCGGAAATAAGGGAAAAGTACCAAGGTTAAAAACTTGAACAGTTCCTCGGTAAAAGCAACCACCACAAATGAAGTAACACAAACCCAAAACAAATTCGCTGGATCATCGATGCCCTGGTGGTAGAAGAACTCCTGCACTTTCATCACCGGAAAGGTAACCAACATACCCAGCATAAAGCAAAGGGTAAGTGGAAACCACTTCTCCCGCTCGTGCCGATCGGAACGGTAGATGACCCATGCAATGAGCATAGCCGGGAAAATGGCCAGTGTAAGTTGGAAAAGCATTATCAAGGGCGCTTTGGAGGTTAGAAAATAGACGATTGTGTGTGAGGAAGGGTCGAACAAGGGAGTACAAAAATCACTAAACTTTGGTAAGATAATAACACCATTTTACAAAAATCGTTTATTTTTCCTTTCTCTGCCTTATCTTCACAGTGAAAATGTGCGGCAGGGACGCGATGATGAAGTTTTTTGAAATAACCGTTCTCAATTCTTAGACTCGGAGCGCATGAATTGCCTCCAGCTTTAGCTGGTGGATAAGCAGCGACCTCTAGTTTTTGGGCTTTAGCCCCATTTACAAAATTGAAGTTTGGGCTAAAGCCCATTCAAGGTTTGGCCTTTGATCCACCAGCTAAAGCTGGAGGCAATTCAATCGCCAGGGTCTAAAGAACGGTTTTTTCAAAAACCTTCATCATCGCGTCTCTACCGCCACACAGTACCAAACAATCATTATGGCTGAGTTTTCTGAAATCCGCAACCGGCTGTCCAACGTTGAAAACTTGGAAAAAGAACTGCATTTGAAACAATTGCAGATCAATCGCCTGTTGAGCATCACTCAGGCCATCAACAACAATGTGTCCGGCGTGGAATTGTACGACATGTACAGTTCATTTTTGAGTTGGGAAATGGGCATCAAAAAAATGGCGCTGTTCATCAAAGAGGAGGAGGTATGGCACTGTGCAACTTCTTTGGGCATTCCTGCCCCCTTGCTCACTGAAGACATCACCCTTCACCTACCCAAGTACACCCGTTTGCGCAATTTGGAGGAAACGGAATCCCCCCTTATGCGCCATTTTGATGTAGTGATCCCCGTGCGCCACAAGGACACGGCGATTGCTTACGTCTTCATTGGAGGTTTTGCCGAAGATGACGACATGTACAACAAAGTGCAAATCATCACTACCATTACCAACATCATCGCGGTGGCGATGGAAAACAAGCGCCTCTTCAAACGCCAACTGGAGCAGGAGCGGCTGAAACGGGAAATGGAACTGGCCGGAGATGTGCAAAAGTTATTGATTCCTCAGCAATTGCCTTCTTGCCGCAATTACGAGTTCGCCAGCATCTACAAACCGCACTTTGGGGTAGGTGGTGACTATTACGACTTCATTGAGTTCCCAAACGATAAAATTGTCTTCTGCATTGGTGATTTTACGGGGAAGGGTTTGTCCGCGGCCTTGTTGATGGCCAATTTTCAGGCCAATTTCCATACGCTGATCAACAAACAAGCGGACTTGGATGAATTCATCCGCGATTTGAATACTTCGGTCAACCTCATTACTCAGGGTGATCGTTTCATTACCTTTTTTATCGCAGAATACAACACTGGCACCCGTGTGCTGCGCTACGTCAACGCGGGGCACAACCCACCCATACTCGTATCCAAAAACCGCCTCTTGGAACTCAACAAAGGGTGCATCATGCTGGGTTCCTACGCCAAAATCCCTGGAATTGAAATTGGGGAATGTAAGGTAGAAGAAGCCGAAGCCATCATCTTGGCTTATACCGACGGCTTGACCGACATCCGCAACAGCGCTGGAGACTTTGTAAATGAGGACTTGTTGTATGACTTTGTGCAGGAAAACTATCAACTGCCCGCAGAAACATTCAATCGTGGCTTGCTGACCATGTTGGACACTTTTAGAGGGGAAGAGAACTATCCAGACGATTTTACTGTTTTAACTTGCAAAATTCACAACCGTTGAGGCTTTAGTCTCGTCTTATGATAACTTAGGCTCAATTGTGGCGAAGTTGATCGACTTAATTTTGATCTGTACTAAATTAAGGCAGACATTGCCTCAAACTGTAGTTTTTGTTATTTTACATCGCAAAATAAGTCCGGTTTAGACATCCATTTTCAGCACTCATCCGTTTTAACATTGGTTCGAGTTTGGAGATCGAAATTTTCCGGCCTAATACATCATTATGAAAGACAAAACAACTGCTGGCCTGTTGGCAATATTTTTAGGCGGATTGGGTGTACACCGTTTTTATCTTGGACAAACCGGATTGGGATTTTTCCACCTGATTTTTTGTTGGTTTCCGGTTTCTTGGCTGGTAGGTTTTATCACTGGTTTGGTCATTTTGACAATGGACGAGGACAAGTTCAACCTTAAGTACAATCCTGAACATTACCGCATCGTCAAAAGGGGGAACCGCCGGGAAGAAAGAGAAGTGCGTCGGGACGAACGTCGTCGGCCACAAGAACCACAAAGACGCAGTACCGCTCCAGTACGCCAGCCAATGAATCAAGAAAAGCAACAGCAGCTGAAAAAAAGCGGCATAGACAAATACAAGGATTACGATTACCAAGGGGCCATTGAAGAATTCAAAAAAGCCCTGGAACTGGACCCTAACGACATTTCCATCCATTTCAATTTGGCTTGCACTTACTCTTTGAATGAAGAAGCGGACAAAGCATTGGAACATTTGGATCGGGCGGTAACCCTGGGATTTACGGATTTCAAACGCATCAAAGAGCACGATGCCTTGGCTTTTGTGCGCATCCAAGATGCTTTTGACGAGTTTGAAGCCAATGGTTTCCGCCTCAAACAGCCTACGCCGCAAAAACAAGCAGCCAACTCCCAGACTCAGCCCACACAAGAACCCATCGAGGATCATTCGCCAATTTTGGAACAGCTCCAAAAACTAAACGAACTGAAACTGAAAGGTTTATTGACTGAAGAAGAATTTGTGACCCAGAAGAACAAGCTAATGAACTAATCTAGGATGATTGCAGAAACGTTGATTTCGACGGCCATTATTCCCTTACAAACTTCCGACACTGGTGACGTGGCGTTGGAGATGATGAGCGAATTTTATGTGCGCCACTTACCCATCGTCAACAACCGCGAGTTGTTGGGCGTATTGTCGGAAGACGATGTGATGAACTTCGACGTCAACGAAGCCATTGGCTCTTATAGTCTTTCTTTGCAAAGGCCCTACGTGCACAGCAACGACCACATCTATGAGGTCATGCGCATTGTTGCTGACCAGGATCTTTCGATCGTCCCAGTAGTGGACGCGGATAACAATTACCTCGGTGTGATTACGCTGGAAGACCTGCTGCGGTACTTTGCCCGCACGGTTTCTTTTGCCGACTCGGGCAGCATCATCGTACTGGAATTGAGCCGCCGCGATTATTCCATGACGGAAATAGCCCGGATTGTGGAATCGGAAGGGGCAACCCTACTCAGTTCTTTCATCACCTCCTACCCCGAATCGGAGCGCATCGACGTTACCCTCAAAGTCAATCTCCAACACATCCACAATATCCTGGCCACTTTCGAACGCTTCAAGTACGAAATCAAGGCGTCTTTCAACGAAGCGGAATATTTGGATAGTTTGAAGGAACGTTATCAGGGTTTGATGAGTTACCTCAATGTTTGATTTGAACTTATTTTCGCGTCATGATAAAGCACATTAAAGCCTCGAATATTTTGTCGTTTGGACCCGATGGGCTGGATCTGGAATTGAAGCCGTTGAATGTATTGATAGGGGCGAATGGGTCGGGGAAGTCGAATTTTTTGGAGTTGATTGATTTGATGCGGAGTACCGTAAGTGATACCAATGCCATTTTTACTAGAGGAGGTGGAGTAAATGAGTGGATATGGAAAGGAGCATCAGATAATACCGCCAATCTTGCGCTCACCATCTCCGAAGAAGATGGAGCAGAAATTAGGCACAGCTTGAAATTCACTTCCAATGAACATCGTTTTATGATTCTTGGTGAAAAGATAGATTCTCCAATTTCTGAAACCGATTATTATGAATATGCCGAGGGAAAGTATACCATATACGGCGAAGAACCATATTCAAAAAAAATACTACAAAGCAATAAATCGGTATTGGTTCAATACCTACCTCATTCAGAAATCTACGCTCAGTTCGAATACCTAGAAAAAACGTATAAAAATATTGGCATCTACCGGAATTGGACATTTGGTCAAAATGCAGCTATTCGAAAACCACAACCCGCGGATCTGAGAACAGATAAACTAGAATCTGATTTCACAAATCTGGGTTTAGTATTAAGTCGAATACGTAGAGAGCCGAAGGTCAAAAAAAATCTAATTTACCAACTTCAACATTTTTACCAAGGGGTAACTGACTATGACATTGCAATAGAAGGTGGTTATGTTCAAATCTTTTTCTTTGAAGGGGATTATACAATTCCTGCGAGTCGACTTTCAGACGGCACACTTAGATATTTGTGTTTACTGGCAATTTTATTAGATCCTAAACCTCCCGTAATGGTCTGCCTAGAAGAACCAGAATTAGGTCTTCATCCAGATATTTTGCCCCAATTGACTGATTTATTGATCGAAGCATCTGAACGTACCCAATTGGTCATTACTACCCATTCAGATGTAATTGTAGATGCGCTCACAGATCATCCTGATTCAATTCTGGTCTGTGAAAAATATGAAGGACAAACCAGTATACATCGTTTAGAATCCGAGAAGATTAAACCTTGGCTAGAAGACTATCGCCTAGGTGATCTTTGGTCAAAAGGGCAAATAGGTGGAAATCGATGGTAAGAGCTATAAACATCTTTTTAGAAGGTAGTGGAGATAGCCGAGAGCAGCGAATTGTATGCCGCAGGGCTTTTCAAACGCTATGTGAAAAAATGGGATTTAAAGGCAAAATGCCTACTTTCATTCCTTGCGGTACCCGCAACCGAGCTTACAGGGACTTCATCAATTCTCTTAAACTCAATCCTGAAGCCATAAATATCCTCCTAGTCGACAGCGAAGACCCCCTCAAAAACCTCAGCCCCGATCCTCATTCCGACATAGCCTGGATTCACTTAAATCTTCGCGATGGCTGGATTCGCCCAGCAGATACTGAACCTTATCAAGCCCTGATCATGGCGACCAGTATGGAAACATGGATTGCCACCGATCGGGAAGCGCTAAAAGCCTTTTTTGGCAAAGACCTGCAAGAAAATGCTCTACCCACTCTACCCCAGATAGAATCCCAGAATCGTAAGGAGGTTTTCAAAAAACTGGAACATGCTACCCGCAATTGCAAAAGGCCGTATCAAAAGGGAGACCAATCTTTCAAAATTCTTGAAACCCTTGACCCCGAGATACTCCACCAACACCTCACCCAATTCCAACGCCTAAAAGCTACCCTCGACAGCCTTCTCAACACCTAAAGGAACCAAATCCCCCAAAATCCAGTTTACACCACTAAAACGCACAAAATCCCATGTTCCTATCCATCACCACGACCCAACACCCCGCCACCAACCTCGGCTACCTGCTCCACAAGCATCCCGATAAAGTCCAAACCTTCAGCACCGCAGGAGGCAAAGCCCACGTATTTTTCCCTGAAGCCAGTGATGAGCGTTGCACGGCCGTGCTGCTATTGGACATCGACCCCGTTGAGCTCGTGCGTAGCCTCAAAGTACCCGGAGGAAGCCGCATGTTACAGCATTACGTCAACGATCGGCCTTATGTGGCCTCTTCTTTTACTAGTTCGGCCATTTCCAGTGTATATGCTTCGGCGCTCAATGGCCGCTGCGAGGACAAACCGGAATGGATCGGTATACCCCTGGCCCTGGAAGCCAAAATTCCGGCGCTCAAGGTAAAAGGAGGCATAGGATTGTTGGAGCGCATCTTTCAACCCCTGGGCTACAGCTTGCAAGCGGAACGACTGCCCTTGGATGAGCAATTTCCGGAATGGGGTGAAAGCTCCTATTTCAGCATTACCCTGAAGCATCAGGTTTCTTTGCAGCAACTTTTGCAGCACCTTTACGTCTTGCTGCCCGTGTTCGATTCCGAGCGGCACTTCTACATTTCCAGCAACGACATTGAGGTTTTGTTGAAAAAAGGGGAAACCTGGCTCAAAGATCACCCCGAACGGGAGTTCATCGTTAAGCGCTACCTGAACAATACTTCTTTGGCCAAAATGGCCCTGGCTCGCTTCATCGACGAAGAGGATAGCGAAGCCCCTGAAGCAGAGCCCATCAACCTTGAAGTGGAAGAAGAACGCCTCACTTTGCACCAGCAACGCCTGAATGCCGCACTGGAAGTACTCAAAGCTTCGGGTGCCAAGTCGGTGCTCGACCTGGGTTGTGGTGAAGGCCGTTTGTTAAAAATGCTGTTGCGCGAAGGGCAATTCACCCGCATTGTGGGGGCGGACGTGTCCTTTCACATCCTGCAAATCGCCACCCGCCGCCTCTACTTGAAGGACATGACGCCGAAGCAAAAAGAGCGGATTGAACTGATTCAAAGTGCCCTTACTTACCGCGACCGCCGCATGGTGGGTTTTGATGCCGCTGCCCTGATCGAGGTGATTGAACACCTGGATTTGGAACGTTTGCCTGCATTGGAGCGGGCTGTATTTGAGTTTGCACGCCCGGCTACGGTGGTGGTCACTACGCCCAACCGCGAGTACAATGCCCACTACGCCATGCCCGAGGACAAGTTGCGGCACGGCGATCACCGCTTTGAATGGACTCGGCAGGAATTTGCCGAATGGGTACAAAAGGTCGGTGAGCAGTTTGGTTATACTGCTACCATTGAAGGCATTGGCGAAGAGGATCCCAATTTGGGCGCAGCTTCGCAGATGGCGGTGTTTCAGCGGAGGGTGGAATAAATCGAGCTATTGGGCATTTTTGTTTATGGGTAGGGTAGGGGATAGGTTTTTACTGCGCCAGCACATAGTTGCCGGTTCCGGGTTCAATGGTATAAGTCGGCAAGATTTTTTTTCGCTCAAAAAAATCATACGCCTCCGTCAAATTATCCCAAAATGGCAGCAACTCCGGTTGATTAGCGGCCAAGAGGTTTTGACGGTTTTCCGGCGTCATCCGACAAGGGAAAATGTGTACGGGGATTTGTTGCTGCCCGGCATCTCTGGCATCCGCAGCCAATAAATACAACTCGCGAATTTTTTCATCGGTGATTGGCAAACACCCCACCGACACACAATTGCCATGGATGTAGATTTCACCCCCCGGCTTTTTTGGGTCAGACAAAATTCGATCCGAAGCATTCGGGTAATTGATGCCCATCGAAAGGTGGTAGCTGCTTTTGGGGTTAAACACCTCGATCCAGTACAAACCCTCGGGCACCTGCAAGTCACCCTCCTTGCGTTTGGGGCCAAGCAGGCCGGGCACTCTACAAATGGGATAGGTCCGGAAATGGCGAAACTGCAACGAGTCCCGAATCCATACTTCCAGCTGTTGTTCAGATTTAAAGACACGGAGGAAGATGGCCGCGCCGGGTTTTAAACCTTTGGCCTTCAAATCCTGCGCCAATTGCTCGCCAACCAAATGCCGGGCTTGGGCTACCCGATCACCATTGAAATCACTTGCCGTGTCGGCTTGGCTACTACACTGAAAAGAGCTCAGCATCACTAAGAGGTATAAACAGGTTTGTAAGGCTTTGATCATGGTTCAGAATTTACCGCGTTAAGGGGATTTTTAGAGTTCATTCTTTTTCCATCGTCGTTGCCCCAATTTTCCACCCAATTACCTTGGTAAACTTCCCAATCTTCTGTTGCTTTTGCCCTGCTTGCTCCACGATGACGGCGTAGTCACCGGGAGCTACAGGATTCTCTGCAGCACGGCGTCTGCCACCTGCTCCTGCTGCCCGAAAATTCCAGATGATCTCGTTGAGGCCTGCTTTGGGCAAAACTTTCCAGCTCCGCACCAGGTTGCCATTGATGTCTTTGATGCTCACCTGGGTTGAGTCGCTGGCATTGCGGGTGTAATAGCGGATGCAGAGCCCGTTGGGTTCATTTGGCGTGCGAATGTGGCGGTTCCCGTAGAGCTGGTAATTCGCCAATTGGGTGCCTTCCAAACGTAGGGCTTTGGGTTCCAGGTCAAACAAATGGAAATTGGTATTGTCCAGTTCAGGCTTCCATTCTTGCAGGGCGCTGACGTCGGCCACAAAAACTCCGCGTCCATAAGTCCCTACCACTAGGTCATTTTCACGGGGATGGATCAAAAGGTCGTGTACAGGCACACTTGGCGGCATATTGCTTTGGAAATGCTGCCAGTTTTCGCCGCCATTCATGGAAACATATACCCCTTTGTCGTTACCTACGTAAAGCAAAGCCGGGTTTTTGGGGTCTTCATAAATGACGTTGACGGGTTTATCGGGCAAACCTTGGGTGATTCGGGTCCAGGTCAGGCCAAAGTCGTTCGTTTTGAACACGTAAGGTTTAAAATCATCCACCCGAAAGCCAGTTTTGGTGACGTACGCCGTACCAGGGCGATGCGCAGAAGCAAATACCCGACTCACCCACAATTCTTTGGGGCCACCTACATCAATCAAAGCTGCCGTACTTTCTACCCAGGTTTTGCCATGGTCTTTGCTTACCCACACCCGGCCATCGTCGGTGCCCACCCAAATGACGCCCGCTTGCGTGGGCGATTCGGATATACTGGTAATGGTACAAAACTGAATATTGCCCTTGCCATTGATGCGGTGTGGATGGTTAGTAGTCAAATCAGGGCTGATTTCCTCCCAGGTATCGCCCCGATCCAGGGAACGCAGCAATACTTCAGCACCAGTATAAATGATCGATGGATTGTGAGGCGAAAGGCGAATCGGCGGCGACCAATTCCAGCGGTAAGGTTTTTGGCTGGCCGGGCGGCGTGGGGCGATGTTTTTGCGGACGCCCGTCCATTGATCTACGCGGATGTGATTCCCAAATTGTTCTTCATTGTACACCCAGCGGTTGTTGCTCGGGTCGATTTGGTTGTACATGCCGTCGCCGCCGCCAACGGGCACCCAGTTTTCGAGAGTAATTTCGCCCGACCAGGCGTTGCTGGGGCCTTTCCAGGAGTCGTGGTCTTGCAGGCCAGCGTAGATGTTGTAAGGTTCTTCCATGTCAACCCCGATGGCATAAATTTCACCACCGGGAATGTTGTCGTAAAAATCGCAGGTGATCCCACCGTCGTAGCTGAGGTGCAAACCGCCGTCGCTGCCCAACAGCATCCGTTGAGGATTAAAGGGATCAATGTACAGGGTACGGACATCGCCAAAAGCTTCGCGGAAAATTTTGGTGGTATCCGTCCATTCGATGCCTTTCCAGGTTTTACCGCCATCGTAACTGTGTTGCAGGTTCAAACCAGTAACATAAACCTTTTGCGGGTCTACCGGGTCGACGCGGAGTGTATTGAAAGAATAAGCAGCTTTGCCCCCTACATTGTCTTCGGCGCGGTTGGTTTTGCGCCAGGTTGCCCCGGCATCGTCGCTGCGGTACACTTCGCCGCCGATTTCCCGTTTTTGAGGTTCACGTCCCGCATCCGTATCGGCCTTGCTTTCGGCAGGAAATGGGTCGCGGAGGTTCACATTTTCTATCACCGCGTACACTACATTGGGTTTGCTGCGGCATACATCCAGGCCAATGCGGCCCAAGTCCCCGGTGGGTAACCCCTGGCTGAGTTTTTTCCAAGTTTTCCCGGCATCAACACTTTTGTAAATCCCACTTTCTTTGCCTCCGGTGATCAGGGTCCAGGGATAACGGTATTTTTCGTAGGCGGCGGCGTAAATGACGTTGGGGTTGTTGACGTCCATGGCCATATCAACTACCCCGGTATTGTCGCTGATGAAGAGGGCTTTTTGCCAGGTTTTGCCCCCATCGCTGCTTTTAAAAACACCTCGCTCTGGGTTGGGGCCAAAGAGGTGCCCCATGGCGGCAACGTAAACGGTATTGGGATCTTTGGGATGCACCAAAATTTTGCCGATGTGCTGGCTTTCCGGCAAACCACAATGGGTCCAGGTTTTGCCGCCGTCGGTACTTTTGTGCAGCCCATTGCCGCTGTAGGAACTGCGGGCGTAGTATGAATCACCAGTGCCCAGGTAGATGACATTGGCGTTGGAGGGCGCAACGGCTACTGCTCCAAGGGAATGTACGTCGGGGTGGTTGAACACTGAAGTCCAGGTGGTGCCGTTATTGCTGGATTTGTACAAGCCAGCGTTGCGCGTGGCCAAATATATGGTGTAAAGATGCTCGTTTTGGGGTTGTTCGGGTACGGCAATGTCTACCACCCAGCAGCCGGGGCGGAAGGGGCCGATGTTGCGGTAAGGCAGTTTGGACAAAAGCTCGCTGGACAATAAAAAAAAAAAAAAAAGGGAAATCAGGGCTCCAAAGAAAAGAAAGGTGCAGGTAAATAGACGTTGCATAGGTACGGTTTTGCGCTTTGCCCCAAAATAAGCAATCTTACAAAAATCGTATCTGTGTATCGCCCAACTACCTAAAAAAGCTAAAAGTTGCACGAAATGTCCTCATTTGTGCAACTTTTAGCTTTATCAAGAAGGCGCGACACCAATTAATTAGGCTTCCGGCGAACAGGTTTTTGTACTCGTCTTCCTGTTGCCTGACCACTTCCAGCTTCGCGGGCATTGTTTTCAGGTGCTTTTACATCCTGAATTTCAAAATTGCCCAGTTTGTCTTGGGTTTGCTGACCTCCTTTTTGGCCACTAGCCGCATCACGAGGGCTCTTGATGGTAGCATTTCCAACTGGTTTTTTTACCCACAACAAGGAGTCATCTCTCCAACCAGAAGGCTTTTTTGCGACTCTAGCGTTGGCTTTTGGCCGATCCTGAGCAAAGGTTACCGTTGCACACAAGGTGAACATGCCGAGCAAAAACAATACTTTTTTCATTGTAATAGGATTTTGAGATTCAATGAATTTGATTCAATCTTGAGCAGCTATCTAAGCATTCGATTGAATACCCCACAAAGTTGCAGCAGAAAAAAGGGGCACGCCTCACCTGAATAGGTGATTTTTTCCTTCTACATTTACTCAGCCAAAAATTAAGGAAAAAAATTCAGATTGTGTCGTTATGGATGTACAAACTACAGACGCGAACTCAAAACACAACTCCTTCGATGTCATTGTACTAGGAGTAGGTTCGATGGGGTCAGCCACTTGTTTTCATTTGGCCAGGCGTGGTTTAAAAGTTTTGGGACTGGAGCAATTCAGCATTCCTCACGAGCAGGGCTCGCATGCTGGGCAAAGCCGGATCATCCGCAAAGCCTATTTTGAGCACCCTGATTATGTGCCGCTAT
>JAIYAV010000086.1 GCA_027488855.1 Saprospiraceae bacterium | reverse complement strand
TGACGCATGCTGTGTTTGTTGAAGAACAATTTCTGCTAGCGCACCGCGGCATAGTCCGCATTATCGACCAACGGGCGGATATAAAATCCAGGAAAAATCTAAACTGGTTAAACCTGGATATTATTGGTTAGCATATGATTTTGAAAACCTTTTCCTAAGCTGCAATCGGTGCAATACGTCTTATAAAAAGAATTATTTCCCTCTGGTAGCCGAAACGAAAAGAGCAATAAATCACGATTTAACCATTGAAGATGAAGATCCCCTTATTCTAAGCCCTACAGTTGACCCATCACCACATCTAATTTTCAATAAAGAAATCCTAAACCCAAAGAATAAAAGTGAGAAAGGTAAAGAAACGATAAAAAGAACGGGTTTGAATAGAAAAGCCCTCGCAGATGAAAGGCTTTTCTATTTGAAAACGCTAGAACTACTAGCTGTAGTTGCAAGAGGAGGAGGCCCAGAATCTATAAATGCTAGAAATCATTTTATAGAATTAGGTAAGAAGGAAAGCGTATATTCTTACATGGTGAATTGTAACTTCCCTGATTTAGTTTAGGCGAGAAAGAGGTTTACGCTGCTGCACTAATTTGAATACATCCTACCCCTTCACCCCATGCGCCCGCCTAATCGCCGTCCGCAAATTCCCCCAATCCGTCGTTCCTGGCACCGTGCACTCCGCACCCAGGATGAACTGTTTAGGGGCATCCTTTATGACTTTGGCCACGGCAAGTTCAATCTCTTCGGGGCTGCCCTTACTGATCACACCATTTTTTTGTAAACCACCCATAGTTGGTCGCTTGAACATAGTTGAAACTTCCTGCCAGGAGAGTTCCCGATTCGTCAACTTCGGATTACAATTCACCACTTGCCCCGGGTAATCCAGCACCGCGTCGTAATTGGCATAAATGTTATTGTAGTCACATACGTGCAAGATGTTGAAGGGACATTTGGCGCTTACTTCTTGCATGGCCACCAAGTCACTGGGCTTGACGTATTGTTTGAACAAACGTGGATCGCTGAGTTGGTTGGTCTCCGAGCCCTGGGTAGACATGTAAAAACCATCCACCCCGATTTCCATACAGGCCCGAGCGAAGAGCAACTGGCTTTCGGTCAGGATGTCCAGACCCTTTTTTACTGCATCCGGGTTTTCCTCCATGTGGCGCAACAACACGGGCAAGGTCGCACAATGCCCCGCCCACATAAAGGGGGAATACAAGGTCATGATGATCAGCGCCTCTTTTTTTGCAGCCTTTACAATTTCCCGCACGGTTTCTAGCTGTGGCGCGTAAAAATCCAGGCGGTTGGGCACGAGCTTGGCCCAATCGGCGGGGGTGCGCAGAAAGTCCAGCGGCGTATAAGCCTGCTCGTATTGGATTTTGACAAAATCCATCTCGGTATAGCGGAAATATTCCAGGTGCTTTTTGGCAGCAGCCGAACCTACTTTGTGTTTTTCGTCAAAGTGTAGAAAAAAGGCGGCGGGCCTGTATGAGGCTTCTGTTTTCCCTTCCAGCCACTTCAACATGCGGTCGCGTTTGTTGAGCGGGGCAGTGCCAAAAATAGCGGGCCAGGCTTGATGACCAAGGGCCAGGGTGCCCGCGCCTAATAAGGTGGATTGAATGAATTTACGTCTTTCCATATCGTATCCGTGGTTAATTACGCACTTTAATTAAGCAGCTTCGCTGCTTGTTTTTGTAACCGCGACGACGCGACGGCGCGACGGTATGTGTGCTTCGCACACTTTTACGTCGTTTCACGTCGCTCATTTGGCGCAGCCAGATGGAATCGTCGCGCCGTCGCGTCGTCGCGGTTACAAAACATTTGGCGAAGCCAAATCAAAAAAATCGTTGCCTTTTTTACAGAAGAGCCCCTGAACTCAAGCTACCCAGGAACGATGCTCATTTCTTCAAGTGCCGATCCAAAAACTCAAAAGTCGCCTCATACGCTTTTACCCAACTGCGTTGGAGCAAAAAACTGTGCACCTCATCCGGGAAAATCAATTGCTCAAAAGGCACCTTCTGCTGGCGCAAAACCTTGATCATGTCTTCCGTTTCGCTAAAAATGACATTGCGGTCATCATCGCCGTGGATGAACAAAACCGGGCTTTTCCAGCCTGCCGCGAAAAACATCGGTGAGGATTCGTAAGCTTTTTTGGCAATGGCGGGGTATTTCAAGGGATCGTAGCTCGGATTAAAAGTTGGAATGACCTTATTCCAGTTGTGTACGCCGTGGATGTCTACTCCAGCTGCAAACAAATCACTACGCCGCGCCAGCCCATGCGCCGTCAGATAACCGCCATAACTGCCGCCCCAGAGGCCGATGCGTTTGGAATCAACATCGGCGCGGGTTCTCAGGTACTCCCCTGCGCCAATCAGGTCATTGACTTCACTAGCCCCCGTTCTTCCATAATTGAGTGCTTCCCGAAAATCAAGGCCATAGCCAATTCCACTCCGAAAGTTCAGGGCAATGACCACGTAGCCTTTGAGGGCAAAATACTGGTTCAGCGCATAGGCATTCGAGTAGTACTGGCTGTAATTAAAACCCAACAACATTTGCCTGCGACTGCCCCCGTGTAAAAAAATAACTGCGGGGTGCTTTTCGCCCGCTTTGTGATTGGGTGGCAAAAACAACTGGGCGGGTACACTCATCCCGTCGGTAGCTTTGATGCTGATCTGTTGAGGTTGCACCAGATCGCTGGGATAATCTGAAATGGAAAAAGCAGTCGCCAAGTCCTTAAAACCGCCATTGGTGTACAAAGCTGGCCAGGCGGGCTTGGTTGCCGAAGCGTGCAACAGGGTCAAACCCTCTGCGGTAGGCACCGGGCTCCACTCAATGCCTTCCCCTTTGGTGATTTGTTCGGACTGAGCGCTGGTAATGTTTACTTTCCAGATGTGGCGGCGGTTGAGATCGCCGATGTTACAGGCGTAGTACAAGGTTTCACCATCGGGGGCTAGGGTCACGTTTTCTACCTCACCGATTCCTGGGGTCAGGAGGCGGACTGTTTTTTTAGTAAAATCCAGGGCGTACAGGTGCACCCAGCCGTCTTTTTCCCAAGGGAAGATGATTTGTTGTCCTTTGGCCCACAGCAGTTTATTCTCCATCGCCGGAAGGTCACCCACTAAAACGGAGCCTTTGCCTTCCTCGGCTTTCCAAATTTCTTTGGCATCACCCGTTTGGATATTGATTACGCGGATGCTCCAGGGAAAGCCAGTGCGACGGGGTGCAAAAATAAACTCGTTGATTTGAAGGGGATTGCGGATGTAGGCCAAATAATTGCCATCCGGGCTCCATACTGGCTCTTGATCCTTATCAGCCCCAGGGTCAGGAAAGTTGATGCTTTTGGTAGTCAGGTCATAAATACCAATGAAGGAATGATCCCCACGACTATTGACAAAAGCTAGTTTACTTCCATTGGGATTCCAGCGCAGGCTACTTACTGCTCCACGCACTTTAAACAAAGGCTGGGGTTTGAGCATAGTGTCCACCAGTGATGCCGTCCAGACCTGTCCAGCATTCAGGTACGCCACACTGCGGCCATCGGGCGCAATTTTAAAAGCGTACCCCGCGGCAATTTTGCGGAAATCCCGCCCGGTTTCCAGGTCAGTCAGGTACAAAAAACGGCCCGTTTCCATTTGCAACTGGGCAGGATTGGCTGCGTAACCCTGGGTGTTGGGCGTATTTCCGCGTACAAAAACGACGTGTTTCCCTGAGGGTGTGAAGCTGAGTTCTGAGATGTCAATGCCATTGTCCTTTTCTTTAAATCCGGTAATGCGCGCTCCATCCTTGAAATTAGCGCCCCTTTCGGAGTATACATTGCGGCTGCCGTTGTCATTGAATACCCAGGCAATGTTTTTGCCATCTGCACTAGCAGTCAAGTTGGTGGGGAAAGGTTGAGCTAGGAGGAGTTCGATACTGGGTTGGGCGAGCAGTCCATGTGCATTACTCAGTAGCCACAGTAGGCAAAATAGCAGTTTTTTCATCTGGTTTATTTTGGTTTGGCATGTTTAGTAGTGGGGCAAAAATAAATGTTCATTTTTCTTGAGCCAAAGGATTAGATAAGACACTTAAAGTGAAACGTTTACTTATCTAATCCTTTGGCAAAATGAACAATTTATTTTTTTATCGCCCCTTAATCTCGCTCAACAATTTACGCAATTCCTGCACCTTCCCAGGTTCTTGACTGTATAAATTTCGCGTTTCACCAACATCCTCCTTGAGGTTGTACAACTGTCCTGCTGCCTCACCCGGCTTGGGGGTAATTTCTTTGGGTTGGGTAAAACCACCCGAGCCCAGTCCCTCAATGAGTTTCCAGTCGCCCTTCCGAATCGCAAAAAAGCCAATGGAAGAACTGTGCACCACCGCAGGCTGATTGGGAACCTGAGCACTTTTGCCCAACAAAACGGGCAAAATGCTGTAGCTGTCTTCTACCTTGAATTTGGAGGATTTCACGCCGACGATTTCCGTACTGGTTGCCATCAAATTGGTCAAACAGGTAGTTGCCGCACTGGTACTACCCGCTGCAACTTTGCCCGGCCAACGCACGAGGAAAGGTACGCGGTGCCCACCCTCAAAAGCGTCACCTTTCATACCCCGAAACTCGGCGGCAGCCTGGTGATTGAAGCGCTGCACATAGTCTTCGCGCCAATAAGGGCCATTGTCGCTGGTAAAAATGATCAGGGTGTTTTCGGCCAGGCCCAGTTGCTCCAGCGTAGCCAGGATTTCGCCCACCGAAGCATCCACCTGTTGCACAAAATCGCCGTATTCACCCGCCCGGGACTTGCTGGTGTATTCCGGTGTAGGCATCCAGGGCGTGTGCGGGGCAGCAAGGGGGATGTACAGGAAAAAAGGCTTTTGTTTATTTTGCTTTTTCAAAAAATCAGTGGCTTTTTCCACAAATCGGGGCAAAACGCCAAAAAAATCAAACGAAGGCGACATGGCACCCTCGCGCCAAAATGCTCCGGCGTACCCTGCCTCGGGTTTGTTGCCCTTGGTGTTGCTGCTGGGTAATTCGGTCAGTTGATGGTTTTCGAGGTAACAGTAAGGGGGCATGTCCAGCGACGCGGGGAGGACATAGGAATAATCGAAGCCCAGCGTGCCAGGCCCTTGACTGACTTTTTGGGTAAAATCAATTTGGTCAGGCAACATCTCGTTGTGGATGCCGTAATCTTTCTTTTGCAAGGAATCGCGATGCGCGACCGTAGGCACCCAATCCAGGCCCAGGTGCCACTTGCCAACTACCGCCGTGTTGTATCCCCGGCTTTTCAGCATGGACGCGACCGTGGCGCGATCGGCTTCGATCAGGGTGCGGCTATACCCTCGCAATACACCTACAGGCAGGCGGCTCCGCCAAGGGTAACGCCCGGTAAGGATGCCATAACGCGTGGGCGTACATACGCCCGAAGGCGAATGGGCATCGGTGAAACGCATGCCTTGACTGGCTAGCTTGTCCAGATTGGGCGTTTTGATGCCTCCGCTGGGGTTGTACACCGAGAGGTCGCCGTAGCCCAGGTCATCGGCGAGGATGTAGACGATGTTGGGGGGCGCAGGCTTCTGCGAAGGCGGCTTTAAGCCTAGTAAGGCAATAAATATTGCAGGCCCGCCAAGTAGGAAAAAGTATTTGAGTGAAGGGTACATGAAGGACTTGATTTTGGCTGCGCCAAAATGATCATTCACCACGACGTACACGACGACCACGACGTTTATGCGCTTCGCGCTGCATAACGACGCTTTGCGTCGTGTCGTGGCGGTAGCCATTCGTCGTGCTCGTCGTGTACGTCGTGGTGAATAATCAAGCAGCGAAGCTGCGCTTTAACTGATAAATCACAATTTGATCGCCCATTCTGGCCGCATCTTCCGGCCCAAAAGCGCATTCGCTTCTTTGTCCTTTTTGAAACTTTCCTTTTTCGGATTCCACTTCAGCGGTCGTTTCAATTCGTAGGCGATGTTGGCGATGTTGCACACCGAGGCGGTACGGTGCCCGATTTCCACATCACAAATGGGTTTGCTGCGTTTGCGCATGGCTTCCAGGAAGTCCTTGTAGTGGTTTTCACTTTTGTAGACGTGTTTTTCGGTTTCGCCGATGACCCGAGTAGCCAACTCAGCGGGAGTCGTTTCAATTTTTTTGCGCTGTACTTTGATTTCCCCGGTGCTGCCAATGAAGTGAATGGCGTTGTTCCATTCCCATTTTTCGTGGGTCATGGTGATGCCGTTGGCGTAGCGGAAGGTCAGGTTTTTGTATTCAGCGCCGTCGGGAGGGATCACTTCCACTGGGCCGCTGTTGTCCATATCGAGCGCCCATTGCACGATGTCGAACATGTGCGCGCCCCAGTCGGTGACCATGCCACCGCCAAATTCCTTGTACAATCGCCAGTTCGGGAATACATCCTTGCTAAGGGGCGGTGCCAGTTCGGAGTTGAAGGCCACGGGTTCATTGGGTCCTAACCAATAATCCCAATTCAGTCCATTGGGAATGGGTTCGGCGGCCAGGTTGTATTTCACTGGAGGTGTCCCGACATTGACTTTGATGTGTTTGATTTCACCGATGTAGCCATTGCGCACCAGTTCGGCAGCCTGGCGGAATTCCGGCCAGGAGCGCTGCATACTTCCCGTTTGGAAGACCCGGTCGTATTTCCGGGCAGCGTCGACCATGGCTCTACCTTCCTTAACCGTAAGCGCCAATGGTTTTTCGCAGTAGATGTCCTTGCCTGCTTCGGCGGCCTTGACTGCTTGCACTGCGTGCCAATGGTCGGGCGTAGCGATGATGACCGCATCAATGTTTTTGAGGGCCAACAATTCGCGAAAATCGGTGTACAGCGCGATGTCTGAATACTGGCCGAATTGGGTGTTTTTTTCGTAGTAGGCCTTGGTCCGCTCCATCATTTGCTGGGCCTTCGCCTGGTATACCTCACTGATGGCGGCAATGCGGGCTTCACCCGTGCCGATGAAGGAAGTCGCCAAACCCTTGCCTTGTTTGCCCGTGCCAATCAGGCCGAAATTGATCATGTCGCTGGGGGGCAGGTAACGGGTGCCGTTGGGGCTGGTACCACCGAGCACAAAGCGGGGTACGATCATGAAGCCCGCTGCGGCTTTGGCGCTGTTGCCCAAAAAGTTGCGCCGGGAGACGGATGTAGGTTTTTTGTTGGTCATATTTGTGGTTTTGGATCTGCTGAAGGTAAAAAACAGGTGTAAGTTAAATTAAAGAATGGTTCGATTATTCTATCCTCAATCACTATTTTGAAGTTCTGTAAGAATTGTTGAGCGGCTGGATTTTGATTTGGAACCGGGCTTTATAATTGTCAAAGCTACAGCCATGGGGCAAGGCATCGGTACTGCGGAAGCTGGCGAAATTTATGATCTTTGCCGAAAATCTGTACAACTCCAAAAAATTGCATTGATGTCCATCAAAACCATCGACCCAAACAGCATCAGCATACCTGACTTACAAGGCTACCTCCAGGCTGCAGTTGCGCCACGGCCCATCGCTTTTGCCAGTACTTTGGACAAAGAGGGGCAAATCAACCTCAGTCCTTTCAGCTTTTTCAACATGTTCAGCACCAATCCACCCATTTTGGTGTTTTCGCCTTCGCGGCGGGTGCGGGGCAATACCACCAAACACACCCTGGACAATGTGCTGGAAATCGCCGAAGTGGGCATCAGCGTGGTCAATTACCCGATGGTGGAACAAATGTCGCTGGCCAGCACCGAATATGAAAGGGGGGTGAACGAGTTCGTCAAGGCGGGTTTTACACAGGTGCCTTCAACTTTGATCCAGCCCCCCCGCGTCGGCGAAGCACCAGTATCTTTTGAATGTAAAGTGTTGCAAGTGATCCCCATGGGTACCGAAGGCGGTGCTGGCAGTCTGGTCATTTGCCAAGTGCTGCTCATTCACGTGCAGGAGCAATACCTGGATGAGCATGGCCGATTGGATACCACCAAACTCGACCTCGTGGCACGAATGGGCGGCAATTGGTACTCCCGGGCCAGTGGCGATGCACTATTTGAAATCCCCAAACCACTCCTGACCAAAGGCATTGGTGTAGATGCCCTGCCTGCTTCGATTCGCAACAGCACGGTGCTGACTGGCAACAACCTGGGCCGTCTGGGTAATCTCGAAACCTTTCCCAGCACTGAAGAAATAGCCGCTTTGCGCGCATACGCCGAGGTTCAATCTGCATTGCAACAAGGCTCCGAAGCCCTGCACCAATTGGCCAAAACCTGGATCGAAGCAGGCAAAACCGAAGAAGCGCTAAAAATTTTATTGCTGGAAGCTTGATCCGTATTAATTTCGCCCAAATTTTTGGATACAATGAAGAACAAGATAGCAGTGGTTACCGGGGCGAACTCCGGTCTGGGATTTGAAACGGCCAAGGCCCTAGCAACGCAAGGTGCCCGAGTCATTCTGCTCAGCCGCAGCGCCGACAAAGGCCAGGAAGCACTGGATAAAATATTCACTGCCACCCAAAACGATCAATTGGAGTTGTTGACCGTGGATTTGGCCTCCCAAGCTTCGATTCGGGAAACGGGAAAACTCATTTTGGACAAATACCCCGTCATCGATACGCTGGTGAACAATGCAGGCACCTGGATTTCGCAACACTCGCTCACTGAAGATGGGGTGGAGACCCTGTTTGCCATAAATCACCTGGCCTACGTGCTGATGAGCCACGTGTTGTACCCCGCGATTCGCAAGGCGGAAGATGGCCGGATTGTGTGTGTGGCTTCGGATTCTCACTTTCAGTTCAAGGTCAATTACGCCGATCTGAACCTGACGAACAAATACCATGGCTTACGCGCCTATGCCCAATCCAAAGGAGCGAACGTGATGTTTGTGTCCGAGTTACACCATCGCAAGCCAGATGCGAATGTGTCAAGCTATGCCATTCAGCCAGGTTTGGTTAAAACGGATATTGGCGTCAAGCGCACCAATTGGTTGCACGCTTTGGCTTGGAAAATTCGGCGTAGTGGTGGGGTAAGCCCAGCGGAAGGGGCGCTTTGCCAAATCTATTGTGCGAGTGCGCCAGAGGCCAAAGGACAAAGTGGTTTGTATTGGGACAAATGCCAACCGAAACCTTCAGCGAAGTATACTTATATTGAGGCGGATCGGGCGCAGTTGTGGGAGCAGTGCCTGGAGCTATGTAAAATCGATTCGTTCTTTTAGCGGATTAAGGCATTTTTAAAAGTACAAAGGGCACAAAGAAAGCGTCGTCAACGTCTAACTTTGTGCCCTTTGTGCTTTCTTAGTGTCCTTTATGCTAAAAAGAGTCACTTCGAGAACTTACGCCCGTTGCATTTGCAAGTTGCGCACATACTCCCGGTGGTAAAACTCCAGAAACGTAATCATCCGTTTGGTTTCTTCACACCAAAGTTTGTTGTGCATCAATTTCAAACTTTCCCAAAAAGTAACCGTGGTGATGTAGTTGTCCAAGAACGCATTGTCTTTGGCGCATTGCTCCAGGTGGTAATTCGGAATTTTAGAATTGAGGTGGTGAATGTGGTGAAAACCAATATTACCCGTCAGCCATTGTACCAAGCGTGGCAATTTATAATAGGTGCTTCCTTTAACCGCCGAAACCACGTACTCCCACTTGCTTTTCCATTCTTTGTAAGCATCTTCGTGTTGGTGTTGCACATAGAAAAACCACATGGCAATGATGCCAAACAGGAACACAATGCTCAATTGAATGAACAAAAAGCGCTGCCAGCCCAGGGCCCAACCGAGGAGCAGGTAAAAGGCCAAGAGCGCCAAATTATTGAGGTGCAATTGGGTATGGATTTTTTTCCAGCCACTCAGGTTCACCAATGGAATCCGGTTGTAAAAGCCCAAATAGATCACTGGAGCAATCACAAAGGTAACGATGGGCCAGCGGTAAACGCGATAGCCAACGCGTTGCCAGAAAGATGCTTTCCGGTATTCTTCTACAGTCATCACCATTAGATCGCCGATGTCGCGGACTTCAACTTCCAATTGTCCACTGTGACCATGGTGAAAATTATGTACTCCAGCCCAATAAGAATAAGGGATGGTGCTGAAAAAACTGCAAAACCAACCAATGATTTTGTTGGCCAACTGGTTGTTAAAAAATGAGCGGTGGCCACAATCGTGCTGAATGATAAAAATGCGCACGAGGAAAAAAGCGTTGATGGCGGCCAAACCAAAAGTAAGCCACCAGGAATAAAAGGTGCTCCAGTACATCAAAGCCCAGAGTCCAATGTAAGGCAAAAAAGTAGTGATCATTTGTAGCACTGCTTTCTTGGTATTGGCCTGAGCGTATTTGTGAAACAAAGCTGGCCAATTTTTGAGCCGCTGACGCAGCTCGTCATTGATTTGTTGTTCGGACATACACGATTAACGTTTGACAGAATTAATAGTTTTGAGAACAGAACAGGTTCTATCCGCAAAGCCTAAGGTCAAAGCTACGTGAACTAATGATAAGTCCTACTATGGCACACAGAATAGATTGGACAGAATTTGGCATTTCCTCCAAATTCTAATAGCCTTTATGGGTAGAAGACCTACCCATTACCGAACCACCAAAACCGGGCAAGTTGACGTCTCGACAACCTTTTCTGTTACACTGCCAAACCACAAATTTTCCCAGTTGCTGTGCCCTTGCGCACCCATGATCACCATATCTGCCTCATGTGTCAGGGCGTAATTGCTGATGTGCCGGGCCGTATTGTTGAAGGTATTGTCAACGATTACTTCGGCAAGCGTAAAGGGAGTTTTATCGGCGAATTCAGTCAGGAACTTTTCAAAAGCTTCCCTTGCTGCGTTCTTCAGCAGATGTTGCAACCCCGCATTGGCGTAAGGCCGATCAAAAGCATTACTAGGCGGCAAGTCCATGATATACAGCGCAGTAACTCTGGTATTGGTGTTTTTCAAGGCAATGTCGAGGGCGATGCGCAAGGCTTTAGCCGACAGATCCGAAAAATCCACTGGCACCAGAATGTGCTGCAATTTTGCCTCGCTATTCTCGGGTACGACCAACACGTTGCATTTGGCTGCACGGGTAATTCTACGCGCACTGATGCCACTGCCTTCGCTGTGTTTTTTACGACCGATAACCAACAATTGAATGTCCTTCGCGTCACTGAGGTGGACTACTTTTTGGTAAGGCTTACCTTCACGAACTTCGATGGCCAAGTCCAAACCAGTTTGTTTCCCCAGCGCTTTTTCTACGTCCTCGGCCAATCTATCGTGTACTTTCTCATCGGCAGGATAGTCTGCTGAAAACAGAGCATGGAATTCAATGTCAACGTTTTGAGGGGCGCTGAAGTCGGACATCACGTGCAAGAGGTAGACTTTCTGAAAGCCGAGCTTTTTATTCAGCGTGCCCACCCATTCCAATAATTTTGGATCCATTACGCTTAGGTCCATGGCAACCAACGTGCGCTTGAATGTGGTCATGGCTATTGATTTTTTATCAAAGCTAGGCGCATTCGAGTGCTGCTGTAAATGGCGAAGATCAGTTGCCGTGGTGATTTTAGTGCTTGGCAAGGTGGGTCATTCCACCAATTTTTCCACTTCTTCCCGAAGTTCTTTCTTTGCGTCTTTTAAGGTTTTGTTGAGCCCATTCAAAAGGCGGTCTTTCAAAAATTGGGCATAGGCATACGCAAAACGGTTTTCCAATTTATTCAAAAATTCCTCGTCATCATTGGTCAGGGCAGCCTGGATTTCATGGCGTTTGATCCCCGTCCATTTATCCAGTTCGGTCTCCGCAGCTTCCCAATCTGCTTTGGTATATTCGGGTGCTTCTTTTTCTATTTTTTCAATAAAGGTATTGAAGGATTTGATGTAGGCATCTTTGCGGCTTTCCTGGCTACAGGCGAACACAAACAAGGCACAAAAACCAAACAAGAGGATTCTCATTGGAGTATGTTTTTTGATGATAAATGGTATCGAAACGTGCCGCAATAAGCACAAAGTGCAAATGCGACTCAATTATTTTCGATGAAAAAAAGCTGCGCAGCGATGTAATCTGCCATAAACTTGCCACTGGCGCTCAAACGGTATTGGTTGTTTAGCACCAGCACTTGACCTTTGTCGATAAAGGGTTGAACGTTCTCCACAAAATAGGGCTGAAAAAGGGGGGCAATTTTTTGCAGGTCGCAACCCCAAATGGTGCGCAAACCCGTCATCACATACTCGTTGTAGCGGGTAGCTGGGCTGAGTTCTTCTAGCTCAAAAAGTTCAGAATCCGTAATTTGAGTGGCATCACATTCGGTCAAAATTTTTAGGTATTTGGCGTTGTTGGCCATATTCCACTGTCGGCTCTGGCCATTGAAGGAGTGGGCCGAGGGGCCAATACCCAAATAAGGCTCGCCCAACCAATAGCTGGAGTTGTGGCGGGCATAGCGGCCGGGTTTGGCGAAATTGGAGATTTCGTAATGCTCATATCCTTGCGCCTGGGTCGCCTCCATCAGGTATAAAAATTGTGCATTGGCGTGTTCTTCATCTACCGGAGCGGCTTTGCCCTGGCGCACAAAATGATCCAGGGCCGTTTTGGGCTCCACCGTCAGACAATAAGCAGAAAGGTGCGGAATGGGGTATTGAAAAATGGTGTCCAGGTTCCTGGCCCATTGTTCGTGGCTGGTCGTAGGCGCGCCATAAATCAAATCCAGCGTAAGATTTTCAAAACCCAGGGCTAAGGCATTTTCAATACAAGCCCGCGCCTCCTGGGCATTGTGGGCCCGATTCATAAAGCGTAAATCTTCCTCCGCAAAAGACTGAATGCCAATACTCAAACGATTGACCGGGCTGTTGCGCAAGGCCTGCAATTTTTCCAAACTGAGGTCGTCTGGATTGGCCTCCAGCGTGATTTCCGCATCGGCTTGAACACTGTGGAGTTGGTATATTTTGGAAAAAATCTGCTCCAATTCTGCTGCATCCAGCAGGGAGGGAGTGCCACCTCCAAAATAAATGCTGCTCAGTGGCGCACCTTGTAAATAGTCTTTTTGCCATTCCAGTTCACGTACAATCGCCTCCACCATCGCCTCCTTCTGCCGGAGTGAAGTGCTGAAATGAAAATTGCAATAGTGACAAGCTTGCTTGCAAAAAGGAATGTGAAGGTAAATGCCGGGCATCGGTTTTTTTTATTGCAACTATTACTTCCCCGTAAAATGCTTCAGCATAATCACCTCTTGTTTGCTCAACGAACGAACAAAACCCCGAGGCAAATCCTTTTTGGTCAAGCCCCCCAAATACACCCGATCCAATTTAAGCACTTCATAGCCCAGGTGTGCAAAAATGCGGCGCACAATGCGGTTGCGACCAATGTGGATGGTGATGCCCACTTCGGTATGGGGCCGTTCCATGATGTAATCCACCTCGTCTACAGGTGCGAGGCCATCCTCCAGCTCCAGACCCGCCCGAATTTTTGCCAAATCTTCTTTAGAGATGCCCTTATCGAGGGTAGCGTGATAGATTTTTTTAATCTTATAACTCGGGTGGGTCATTTTTTGAGCCAGTTCGCCGTCGTTGGTCAACAACAGCAGTCCCGTGGTATTCCGATCAAGGCGGCCTACCGGAAAGACACGCTCTTCAACCCGATCCCCGATGATGTCCAGCACCGTTTTACGGCCTTTTTCATCAGAAGTTGTCGTGATCACATCCTTGGGTTTGTTCATGATGTAGTACACCCTGCGGATTTCAGGTTTGATCACTTTTCCCTTAAACTTGACTATGTCGCCCGTTTTGATTTGGTAAAAAGGTTCAATGACCAGTTCATTGTTGATACTGATGTGCCCCTGCTTCACAATTTCAGCGGCCTCCCGACGTGAGGCTATGCCGCAGTGTGCTACATACTTGTTGAGCCGCATCCCCTCGGTCGATTCAGGAGCAGTAATGGGTTGGCGGTCAACTCTTTTTTTGCCGTAAGCACTGGGCTTGCGCTTGGATTGTTTAGCCATAAAAACTTGGACTATTGAACGCCTGCGGCGTTGTGTTTTTTGAACCACCTTAGGCACCTTAGAGCACCTTAGGGAGCATAGTCCTCTAAGGTGCTCTAAGGTGCCTAAGGTGGTTCAAAAAAATATATGGTTCAAAATAAAAAAACTGCGGGGTTTAGACCATGTAGCCTAAACCCCGACAAAATTAGAACAAATTTATGGTTTAACGGCAGGATTAAAGATTTACCCGCCCATAACGTTCACCATTGGTGTATTTCACGATGAAAGCCAGCGAAAACCCCTTTCTTTTTACCGCAGCGAGCGCCCTTTTGGCGTCGTCTTTGGTATAAAAAGTGGCCACCAGCACCCGCGTCATTTGTTTGCTCAGGATGGTTTCCGTTTGTAGGTTACCAAACTCGCTCATGGCGGTATAGCGCTTATCGCTTGGGCTAAACGCTTTTAGTGCCGCCAATTGAATTTTGTAGTACTCCCCTTCGTAGCGAGGTGCATCCGTGGAGTATTCCTCTTTATCCGCAGGGCCAGCTCCTTTCGCGGTGTATACACCTCCGCTAGGATTGACATTGGGGAAATTGTTGGGTGGTGGGTTGGTTCCTGGGTTATTGGTGCCCGGATTATTGGGGTTGCCAAATCCGGGATCATTACCTAGATTGGGGTTATTTGGATTTCCCCCAGGGTTGGTATTCACGACAGCTCCACCCAATTTCACCAACATCAAGGGTTGGCCATAAGCTTGCCCACTTGGATTATTGGTCACAAAATTGTAGGCACCCGTAGCATAGCCCTGTGCGGTAATTTCTACCCTAAACTTGCGATTGGGCAACAGCTCCAAATCGTAAGTACTGGTATTGAATTCGCGGTTGAGCAGGATGGATTCCGACTCATCGACGCGGATTTCGTACAAGGTCAGCAGGTATTTGTTGATCGGTTCGCCCGTTTCCTGAGCAAATACACTGCCCTGAAGTTTGGCTACTACCAACTTGCTTTTGATTTCAAAAATATCGTCGTCCTTGGTGGTCAGTTTTTCGCCTGCCACAATCCGGTTCGATACCAAGAAGCCACCCTCACCATCATTGTGCTTGATGTAGTAATAATCATCGGCAGGAGAGTTGTAAGGCAAACCCAGGTTGTCGGCTGGTGCCCAAGTGCTCAAATCTCCCTTAGAACTGAAAATGTCAAAACCACCGATAGAGGTTTGGCCATTTGAAGAGAAATAAAGTGTACCCTCGCCTGCACTAAAATATGGCGTCATTTCGTCGCCCATGGTGTTGATGTTTGGCCCAAGATTGATTGGGCTCGCAAAGGCATTGCCCGTTGCACTCAGAGGGCGCTCTACGTACCACAAGTCCATGCCACCACGGCCACCAGTGCGGTTGGAGGCAAAGTAAAGGATCTCTTTACCGTTGTTCTGAACTACGTGCGGCTGGGTTGCCGTAGTGCCTTTGGCATTGATGGATTCGGGCAACATTTCGGGTGCCGACCATCCTGCCGCCTGTTTGCGGATGACATAAATTTCACAACGGGTCGTGTTGTTGTTAAAAGAACTCGCCGCGTCACAAATCGTGAAATAGAAGCGCTGACCATCTGGCGTCAGGGAGCCGTGGCAATATTGGCCTTTCTGAATCACCGGAAAATTGTCGGGTGTAGCTCCTTTGCCCCAGGCATTGTCGGCCAGGGAAGAGCGATAAATCCGCGCTGTACCGCCGATGGTGGAAGAGAAGTACAACAAACCTTTGTCGATGGGCAAGGGCGCAAACTCGTTGTCGCTGGTATTCACACCCGCGCCAGCGTGGCTGACTTCGATGCCTTGTTGGGCTTGGGCCGGTAATAATTTACCCAATTCACAGCCCTGCAATTCGGTTTGTACCACATCTTCAATCACGGCTTTGCCTTCACCAGTATAGCCATCTCTAAAATCGCTAAAGGCCTTGGAGGCCTTGTCGTACTGCCCATCTTGCTTGAGGCTGCGGGCGTATTTGAGGCCCACCAATGGGAACTGGTCGTTTTTGTCCTTTACATTGACGTACGCTTCGGAGGCTTTGCGGTAATTGCGCAACACGTAGTAGGCCTCGCCGGCTTTGAAAATGGCTTCGGGCTTTTTGCCTTTCAGCCAGGATTTTTCAAAAAAATCGGCTGCCTGCACATAGTTTCCTTTGGTGTAGGCTTCTTCACCTTGTTTCATCAGTTTTTTGGCGCTCTGAGCGCTAAGGGTGCAGAGGAGGCTGAAGTTCAACAGCAGAAAAACAAGCTTTTTCAACATAGCGTGCTTTTTACTTACAATCGACCCGTAGCCTGGTTTTAGGCACAGATCGTATTGTGAGACATATGAAAACAAATAATTGCAAAGATTAGTCAGCGCTTATTTTAGCACTTAAAACCTATGTAGCAATTGATCAATAACTTCGGCGTAGTGCTTATGTTCCAATTGCAACACTTTTCCGGCAATGTCTTCCGGAGTGTCTGTAGGAGAAAGTCGACAACGGGCTTGGAAAATAATCTGACCTTCATCGTAGCGATTATTCACATAGTGGATGGTCATTCCACTTTCCGATTCATTGGCCTTTTTGACCGCTTCGTGAACATGTTTACCATGCATCCCTTTGCCTCCGTATTGGGGCAACAAGGCTGGATGAATATTGATGATTCGTTCTTGAAACGCTTCGACCAGGTATTCTGGTATCAACCATAAGAATCCGGCTAAAACGACAAGCGAAACCTCATATTTATTCAGAACAGACACAACATCATCCGTTTCATAGAACGTACGGCGGTCAATGACTATTGAATCTACCCCAAAATTTTCAGCAATTTTTAACACTCCGGCGTCGGCACGATTGGAAATGACCAATTGGACACTCACATCCTCGCGCTCGGCGAAATATTCCAGGATCTTCCGGGCGTTTGAGCCTGAACCGGAAGCAAAAATGGCAATGTTTTTCACGTGGCTCTTTGTTTCCGGAAAGATACTACAAACTTTTTTGTCGTAAACAATAATGCAGCAAATCTGTGAAAGTTACAAGTGAAAGAGGGCATTCAAATAAATTTTCCTTCAAAAACCAGCCTTTTTAGGTAGAAATTGTAAAAAAAGACGATGCCAGAGGTGAGCAATTTTGCCAATAAGGCATTTTGCCGAAAGAAGGGCAAGTAATTGTCCAATAGATAAATGATGCCTGTACTCAACAATAAGCCACCTAAAGATACCAACAAAGCTAGCCCAAAAGCCGACCAAACCGAACGTTTCAGCTCAAATACAAAGCGCTTTTGCAGCACAAAATTGACCAACACCCCCGCCGCGTAGGCGAAAGGCTGAGCCAGGGTGGCCGTGAATTGCAAGCCATTTTTTAGTCCAAAAAACAGCGCATAATCCACTGCGGTAGCAATCCCGGCTGAGGCCGCGTATTTGAGTTTGAGTTGAAGTAAGGACTTGAGTTTATCGACTAGCGGCATGGTTCAGTTTTTCCTGTTCAAAAAAGGCCAGAACCTCGGTCCAGTTGTTGACTCGGGTGAATTCGGTCTCGCTCAGGTTGTGCGGAGCAGTAAACAACAAACCTTTGCCCCTGAAAGTACGCAGGTTGAAGGCGTGATCGTCGATGAGGTAATCGGTACCGATGATGCTTTTGTCGCCACAAAAAACGAAATTGCGCCAGGGGACGTTCGGGAAAAATTGCAGGAGCCAATCGTATTTGTCTTCCAGGCTATTGCGAAATTCCTGGGCAGCAGTCACAAAAAAAATTTCGTAACCATCGTCCAACAAACTTTGGATGCCTTCCTGGGCACCAGGAATAAGGTCTAAATCAGCAAAGAAACCTTTGTGGAAGAGTGCTTCGCGAAGGTGTTCGCCGCCGGGTAAGGCATACAATTTTTTGCCATTGTATTCTTCCTCGCTGGGTCGGCGGCCATTGATTTGTTCAAAGAGGGTCAAAAATTTCGGGAGGACGTCGGCTACTACCTCGTCCATGTCTACGGCGATGCGTTTCATGCTTGGGTTGCGGATTTCGGATTTCGTGATTTCGTGATTTCGGATATTGGGCGCAAGTTAATATGCGAAATCCGAAATCCCGAAATCCGAAATGGATCAGTTCATTGAAAAATGCAGCGCCATATCCGCCATATTGTGGAACATCAATTCCGAAATATACGGGTGCATGTGATCACTGAGGGGCAATTGGGCGATGGTTTCCATTACCTCAAATTCTGAATCCGCTTCCATGATCACCCACAGCACGGAACGATCCATAGCCAGGGAATAGGAACGAATTTTGCCTTCCGACATGAGGTAATCCACCGTGTTTCTTTGCTCAGGAATCAGGGCAAGAAACTCTTCCGAAAGGCTTTCAGGGAGCTCAAACTCCACCATGTAAGTACGCTTCATATGGAAATCTTAGGATTCTACAGTTTTAAACGAAAAACAGCTTCCTTCGTTACGAAAATGGAGCAAAGTTTCACATTTATACGAAAAATTTTCACTGAGGGTCACTTCGCCACCCAAAATATACGCGATTGCGTTAAAATTTTAGAAAATTTCGACGAAAATTTTTCCTCCCGCTGCCAATACTACCCTTTTGAATGCTTTCACACGTTATAATATTGGCAACTGTTCCGCTATTTAAGTTCTCCTTAACGCCAGTTCATACAACAAATTCAGTTCCAGAGTAGTTTAACTGCCTAAATGACACTTTTAACACAATAAAGGAGTCAAAACCTGACATTTATACCTACTTTTGTGGCGAGAATACCATTTTTACGTCAATAGAGTTGAGAAGGTTGAGCGTGTTGAGAAGTTGAGGCTCCCGCGAGCGATTTTGACGAAGTTCTTATCCAAGTCGCTCGCGGTAGCCTCAACTCCTCAACTCCTCAACCTCCTAAACCTTAAATCATCATTTTCCCATGCGACTCATTCAACTTACTCTCTTTCTCCTCCTGTCGTTGAGCACTACTGCGCTATTGGCGCAAAGCAGCAACAGTTACTTTACCATCCTGGTGGGTACTTTTTCCGGCAATCGCCCGGAGAACTACAAGAGTCTAGAAAAACTGGGCTTTTTGTTTGCCAAAGAGCGCCCCAATCAAGTCTTTGACGTCTACATTGGTGGTTACGAGACCGCACTGGAAGCGGCCAAAATTTTGGATCAGGTCAAAAAATCAGGCTTTTCAGCAGCTAAAATGCAGCAGTACGTGGTACGCGACAACCAGTCGATAGCCTCCATTCAAATTGCCAATTTTGAGACCAATGCATCCGTTACCTGGAATCGGTATCAGACACTCAGTGGTGACTTGTACGTGATCCCCAATGAAACTGGAGCCAAATTGCTCACTGGTTTTTACCCCACCATTGAAGCAGCCAAGAAAGAATTGCCCAAAATTCAGGCGATGGGTTATAGTGATGCCTTTGTGCGTACGGCTCACCCCACGTTTTTGCACCAGATTGGCGGCTTTGAAACGGGTACTCAACCCAAAGAGGTAAATGCAACGGCGCAAATTGGTCCCAAAAAAACCAATGTCCCGTTATCCAAACCGGTGCAACGCCCTCAGCCTACTTTCCTGCCGGTAGATTATCAGCTCGATAATCCGGCCAAAACCAATACTACAGCGGTGCCTGGTGTGAACAACAATCCAGCTAATACCACCGTAAACCCTGGCAACACTACCAGCAACCCCAACACGAACAACACTTACGCTTCCGCGCCACCACCACCCAACGGCAATAACAACCGCACGGCACTGGCTGGCAACGGTCAGGCCCAATTCAAGTGGGATACTCCGGGAACGACCACTAACCCGCCCAATACCCAGGCAAAAGGTGCCCAGATTCCCGTTTCCTACGAGGCGTCCAACAATCCGAACAATGGCAATGCCAATACGGCCAATCAGAATACCCCCAACCCCAATCCGGCTAATCAGAATAACCCGAACAACAATCCCAATACAGCGAACCCTAGTACGGTTAACCCAAACAATACCAACGGCAACGCTGCACCAGGCTACAACTACAACTCTTCTTCAGGGGTAAAAGGTGCCAATATGCCACCTGCCAACAATACAAGCAATGCCTTGCAACAAAACAATCAGTCTCCTGCTCCCGTCGCCATTTATCGGGCTTCGGTGAAGGAGTTGCAACAAGCACTGGCGCAAGAAGGTGCCTACCGCAGCGGCATCGATGGGTATTTCAATGCGGCTACTGAACAGGCTTATGACTTCTTCCAGGAACGCAACCGCCTGATGACCCGCTACACTGCAGCGGCCCAAGTGAAGAAGGAAGATACCAACAATTCCACTTCTCGCCTGAACGACATGCTAAATCACCTGGACAAAGATGCCAACCCCATCGCGAGTCTGGCCAGCATCAACCACCCACTGTCCAAGGCTTATATGGCCTACAATAGTTTTACCTCGCGGGGCCCTGGGTTTGAAACCAACAACCTGATGAATGGTGCCATTCGCGAGGTATTCTCCAGCCGCAATGTGAGCAATCAGATCAGTTTTGACAGCAAAGCGGCTTATGCGTATACGGATTTGCGGCAGTTCATGCTGCACGTGTATTACCTGCATGCTGCCCTGGGTGAAGAGTATCCGCTGCCATGTTGGTTGAATGACAAACACCCGCAGGAGAGCGCCGAAGCACAGGGGCTGTTCAATGCTTCTTCTACCCTACCCCTGCCTACACAAACCTGTGACGAGCCAGACGCAGCGGAACAAAACAGTAGCAAAGTCTTGCAACTCTTGGCTGAAGACATTGGTGTAGACAAACCGACTGAAGCAGTAGTGCAACAAGCTACGGAGCACCGCACTCAATTGTTGGCGGGAAAAGTACAGGTTTCGGCTGCCGAACAAACCCAATTGGACGCTTGGTCGACCGAATTGCTGAACAAACTTAACATATGGGCGGCGCAAGACCCTTTGCACGCCGAGCTGGTGCGTACTTTCCGCGTCGTTTTTTATCAAACTCAAATGGAGCTGGAAAACCATTTCATCAATCAAGGTATGCCAGTGCCCAAGGCGCGGTACATGGCGCTGGCTACGGAGCATACGTTGGTGAGCCCGTTTTTGCAGCGATTTGAATAGGAAAATAAAGATGAAAGATGAAAGATGAAAGAGGCTACCGCAGGGACATGAAAGGTCATTGTCAAAAACGCTGCGGTAGCCTCTCTCATCTCTCATCTCTCATCTTTCATCTTTCATCTTTCATCTTTCATCTCTCATCTCTCAACAAGGTTTGTAGTACCCGTTCTCTCCGGCTCCGCGATACCGGAATTCTGCTTCCATCCTTCATCAAAAGGTATCCTCCGTCCGATTTTTCCCAAGATTTTATGGCTTCAACATTGACCAAGTGAGATTGGTGGGTGCGCAAAAAGCCGTATTCCTGGAGCATTTCTTCAAACTCACCCAGGTTTTTGGA
>JAIYAV010000403.1 GCA_027488855.1 Saprospiraceae bacterium | reverse complement strand
CTACGCGACGCAAAATCTGGCATTAAAGCCATTTTTTAAGTATAATCCCACCCCGGAATCCTTTCGGCAGGTGATTGATGACAAGGCCAAACAGCCCATTGACCGCCAATTGCTGGTGGGCGTACTGCGCGAGCAATACACCAAACTAGAAACCAGCCGCGATGTAAAACTGAACATCGAGTTGTTGGCCGAAGAGAATACTTATGTGGTGGTGACCGCGCATCAGCCTAGTCTGTTTACCGGACCACTGTTCTACTGGTACAAAATTTTTACCGCCATCAATCTGGCTAAGGAACTGAGTACTGCTTATCCAGATTATAGTTTTGTCCCAGTATTGGTCAATGGGGCAGAAGACCACGATTTTGATGAAATCAACCACGCCAATATTTTTGGAAAAACCATCCGTTGGGAACACGAAGCCGTAGGTGGCTCTTGTGGCGACATGTCCACCGAAACCCTGGTGCCCGTGTTGGCCCAGTTGAAGGAAATGTTGGGTGAAAGTGAAAACGCGACCTACATCTATCAGCACATCGAAGCGGCGTATACCAGCCACACCAAATACGCCGATGCCACCATTGATTTGGTCAATCGACTGTTCGGGAGCTATGGATTGGTCGCCCTGAATATGAATGTTCCGGCCTTCAAGCGCCGCTTTATCCCGATCATGCGGGAGGAATTGTTCCAGCAAAGTTCGCAAGGCCTGATTGCTGCAACCCAGGATGCGCTTAGCGCTGCTGGGTTTTCTGGCCAGGCCCACGCCCGTGACATCAACCTGTTTTACCTGCAAACCAATCGCCGCGACCGCATTGTACGGGAAGGGGAGGGGTTTGCGATTTTGAATACCGACCTGCGTTTTACGGCTGCCGAAATGGAAACCGAGTTGGAAGCACACCCGGAGCGTTTTAGCCCCAATGTGGTGCTGCGGCCTTTGTTTCAGGAACTCATTTTACCCAATCTGGCCTATGTAGGTGGGGGAGGGGAGATTGCCTATTGGTTAGAGCGCAAAGCCCAATTTGCCCATTTTGGCATCAATTACCCCTTGCTTTTGCGGAGGAATTCCTTGTTGTGGATCGACAAAGCTACCTCTGGCCGGATTGAAAAACTGGGCTTGCGAGTCCACGATTTGTTTGTGGATACCGAATTTTTGATCAAACAATACGTGGCGCTCAATTCAGAAGGTGAACTGAGTCTGAAGGCCGAAATGACCCAATTGAAGGCACTGTTTGAACAAATTCGCCTCAAAGCCCTGGAGGTTGACTCCACGCTGGAAAAAGCAGTTTTGGCCGAAGGCGTCAAGCAAGAAAAAGTCATCGAGCAGTTGGAAGGCCGCTTGGTGCGTGCAGAAAAACAAAAGCATGAAACGGCCATCAACCAAATCCGCAGCCTCAAGGAAAAATTGTTTCCAGGTAATGGCTTGCAAGAGCGTACGGATAACTTCCTGAATTTTTACTTGAAGTATGGGCCTCAGTTCGGTGAGGTACTGAAGGAAGTTGTGGATCCTTTTGCAGAAGGGTTTTTGGTGGTGCGGGATGAGGGGTAATGAGCGTTACAAATATGGGGTCTACAAATGTGGGTTCTACAAATGTGTGACTTCTACGAAGTCCTTCTTTATGAACTCATGCACACAATTTTTTCTACAAATGTGTGACCTCTCCGAGGTCATTTCGCACCTATTCATTGGCGAACTGAAAGAATGAGTAGGGGAACTAAATAAAAATGACCTCGGAGAGGTCACACATTTGTAGCATCGAGAAATAAACCTATCCTCTAAATAAAGAATGACTTCGGAGAAGTCACACATTTGTAGCCATATTTTTACATCCCACATTTGCAAACCCACATTTGTGAATTATGAATCAATCCGGTACAAAAAAATCAAACATCTTTTTTTGCCCAATTTCAACCCCAAAATCAGTGAGAATTTTGAAAAATTCGTCCTCAAAGGTTCTTTTTCGGTGATGCACTTTTTGGTTTAAAACATATTTGCAGACTCGATCCATGTGTGAACGACTGTACGAAAAAGCACCATAACCATTTTGCCAATCAAAATCATAGTTGCAAAATTGATTTTCTTTAACAAAAGCATTTGATGCTTTTTTTACCTCTCGAATTAAATCAGATAAGGCTTCAGCAGGTTTAAGCCCAAAGAAAATATGAATATGATCGGGCATTCCGCCAATAGCAAGTAGCTTATGGCCTCTTTTATCAATGACTCCGGTGATGTAACCGTAAAGTTCATTTTCCCAAGCAGGAGAAATCAATGCTTGGCGTTGTTTTACAGCGAAAACGGTTTGGATGTAAAGTTGGGAAAAGACGTCAGCCATAGGATTTGTTTTTTGATAGGTATAAAAATAAGATAATTTTGGAAAATAAAAAATATTTGTGTTTAAATAAAATAAAAAAATACAAATAAAATACGTAAATACTGGGTCTACAAATGTGGCTACTACAAATGTGGGACTTCTCCGAAGTCCTTCTTTTTGAACGTGCACTGCATCAATTTTCTACAAATGTGTGACCTCTCCGAGGTCATTTTTGTAACCAAATTAGTATTCAAATACCCCACACTGGAGGGAAACTCAACTATAATGTAGACCCCTTCCCCACATTTTTGCCACACAAATCCTATCTTTGCGGAACTCAAAGGGCCAAAAATTGTTTCTTTGGCAAACACCCATTGAACTACAGGATTTATGAGATTGGAACCGAAAGATCTTTTTGAAAAGCTCGAGTTTGACAAAGTGATTGAGCTATTGGTTAGGGAATGCCTGGGCGAACAAGGCATCGAGCGCATCAAAGAACTGCGGCCCCAAACCAATCGCGAACAGATTGAGGAGCGGCTTAAGGAGGTCATGGAAATGAAAAGGTCGATCGAGCACAACGATCGCATTCCCCTGGTAGCATATCAAAACATCGATAGCGATTTGCAACTGTTGGCCATCATCGATTCGGTATTGCCCGAAGATGGCCTGCGACGCATCAATACCATCCTGGTGACGGTTGGCGCGATCTACAAGTTTTTTAGCCCTTCGCGCCGCGATTTGTACAAGACCCTTTACGAAGTCATTCGTCCGGTCAATTTTGATCCAGCATTGGTCAAGGAAATTGAACGCGTGATTGACGCAGAAGGCAACATTCGCCCGGATGCCTCCCCCGAATTGTCCCGCATTTACAAGGCCATCCAATCCAAAATGAAGGAATTGGACCGGGTCTTCCGCGACGTCATCAACGATTACCGGGCCAAAGGTTGGTTGAGCGACTCGGTGGAAAGTTTCCGCAACGGGCGGCGGGTACTCAGTGTCCCTGCTGAACACAAACGCAAAATCCGGGGCATCATCCACGACGAATCCGCTACGGGTAGAACGTCCTTCATCGAACCCGAACCCGTCATCGACATCAACAACGACATCTTTGACTTGGAGCAGCAGGAGCGCCGCGAAATCTACCGCATCCTCAAAGAATTGAGCACTGTTTTGCGTCCTTACGTGCCCCAAATGCACCAGTACCAGGAGATCATGGTGTATTTTGACGTGGTGCAGGCCAAAGCGCGTCTGGCGGTACGAATGAAGGCGGAATTGCCCCAAATGTTGGATCAGCCGAGTTTTGAAATTTATGAAGGCTACCACCCATTGCTGTTGTTGAAAAACAGCCAGTCGGGTAAAAAAACGATCCCTTTTGACTTGCGCCTGGATGGCAGCAACCGCATTTTGGTGCTCAGTGGGCCCAACGCCGGGGGGAAATCCATTACCATGAAATCGACGGGTTTGTTGCAATTGATGGCACAATCCGGTCTGTTGATCCCGGTCAATAAACGTACCCAACTGGGGATTTTCTACAACTTTTTTGCGGACATCGGCGACCAGCAATCCATCGAAGATGACTTAAGTACCTATAGCTCTCGTTTGGCCAACATGCGCATGTTCCTGGAGCATGCCGATGAGCGGACTTTGGTGGTCATTGACGAATTTGGTTCCGGTACTGACCCTCAAATTGGTGGGGCCATTGCCGAGGCCATTTTGTGGGAACTGAATTACCGCAAGGTTTTTGGGGTCATCACCACGCACTACTCCAACCTCAAGATATTTGCCTTTAAAAGCAAGGGCATCCTCAACGGCTCGATGGTTTTTGACAAAGAAAACCTGGCTCCAACTTATGAATTGAAGGTAGGTCGCCCGGGTAGTTCCTATGCTTTTGAAATTGCGGAAAAAAGTGGTCTGGGCGGAAAGGTGTTGGATTATGCCAAAAACCGCGTAGGCAAAAACGAAAAGGCCGTTGATCAACTATTGATCGACTTGCAACGCGAAAAACAGGAAGTTGAAGAAGAACTCAAGGGACTCAAGGATCGCCAGGAAAAACTGGACAAGCTCATGAAGTCCTACGAAAGTATGCAACGCGACCTGGATTTCCGCCGCAAACGCATGAAGCTGGAGGCCAAAGAGCAGGACCTGCAAAAAACCTCTCAGGACAACAAAGACCTGGAAAAACTCGTGCGCGAACTGCGCGAAGCCCGCAACCTGGAACAGGCCATGGAAGCTGCCGCCAAAGCTCGGGAATCCAAAAAACAATTGGCCGAACAGGTTACTCAACTGCGTGAAGAGGTATATTATTCCCCGGAAAGCCGCCCCAAAAACGAGGTGCCCGTCAAAAAAGGAGACTTCGTTAAATTGGTGGCTGGTGGTGCAAGCGGGAAAGTGGAATCCATCAAAGGCGACAAAGTCATTGTGGAAGTTGGGCTCATGCGTATGACGCTCAATATTCGCGACGTCATCTTTTCCAATCCCACCATCGACTTGCGCCAGGCCAAAAGTGTACAGTCCGATGTAATCCAAAGAAGTGCCGCTTTTTATCCACGCATTGATATCCGTGGGGTGCGCTACGAGGAAGCCCTGAAAATGGTGGAGGATTTTATGGATCAGGCCCTAATTACCAGCTCAAACCATTTGCAAATTGTACATGGTAAGGGCAATGGAACGCTGCGCAACGCAGTGCGCTCCAAACTTAGAGAATACCAGAATGTAGAGATGGAAATTCGTCACCCGGAGCCGGAAGGTGGGGGAGATGGGGTGACCTTGATCGAATTTAAATGATTTCAGCATAGATGGTAGAGACGCACGGCCGTGCGTCTCTACTGTCCGTTGATTTAGAACTGCTCCGTTCCAGCAAAATGGAAAGCACCCTCAATGGCTGCATTCTCATCAGAGTCAGAACCGTGAACCGCGTTTTCGCCAATACTTTTGGCAAATCTGGCACGGATGGTGCCTGGCTCAGCTTTGGAAGGATCAGTCGCACCAATCAAGGTACGGAAATCCGCTACTGCATTCTCTTTTTCCAGAATCGCCGCAACGATAACGCCTGAAGACATAAAGTCTACCAGCTCACCGTAAAAAGGGCGCTCCTTGTGCACAGCGTAAAACTCGCCTGCTTTTTCCTGAGAAAGTTTAGTCAATTTCATGGCAACGATGCGGAATCCTGCTTCGTTGATTTGCGCCAAAATGGCACCGATGTGGCCTGAAGCTACTGCGTCGGGCTTAATCATCGTAAAAGTTCTATTTCCAGCCATATGCTCGGTTTTGCAAAATTTGGCGCAAAAGTAAGGAAAAAGTGGAAAGAGAAGGGGAGTGGAGATGTTTTTTTTAGGTTAAGCTTAAAAAGTAGAGGAGTAGAGGAGTTGAGAAGTTGAGAAGTTGAGGCTACCGCAGCAACTTAGACAAGATCTTTTGTCAAAATCGCTGCGGCAGCCTCAACTCCTCAACCTTATCAACTTTTTTTGGTTAAATCCATAATTTTTGGCACCTTCGCACTCTGAATTTTGAATGAACAAAAATGGGTGAACTAAGCCCGTAAACAGCCTTCTTCAAAGTCTTTGTTTTCCCTTGATTTGATGGTAGCATGGAAAATAGCCAATCGTTAAAAAATTATCTTGCGGAACCTCGTAAAGCAGTGATTCTAACCCACCGAAACCCTGATGGGGATGCAATCGGTTCCTCGCTCGCTTTGTACCATCTGCTCAGAAAGATGGGGCATCACCCTGTGGTAGTCTGTCCTTCCGAATATCCCAGTTTTTTGGAGTGGATGGACGGGGTGCATGAAATGGTGATTTATGATGCAGATATAGATCGAGCCAAAGAGGAAGTAGAATCTGGCGACATTTTTTTCTGCCTGGATTTCAATGCCTTGGATCGAATCGACAAAGTAGGGGAGATGATCCTGCCCTTGGACAAGCCCAAGGTCATGATCGATCACCACCTGGAACCAGAAGCGTTCCCGGATTATTTGTTGTCCGATACCACGGCTAGTTCTACCTGTGAGCTCATTTACGATTTCATCGGGCTGATGGATTGGCATGCCCATCTCGACGTCAAAATTGGGGAATGTATTTTTACGGGTATTGTGACCGATACTGGCTCTTTCAAATACAGCACTTCGCCAAAGTTGTACCGTACCGTAGCGGAATTGGTAGAACTGGGGGTAAATGATTATTTGTTACAAGACCTCATCACCAATAGCCAGGAAGAAAAACACTTGCGACTCCTGGGTCACTGTTTGTACAACCGCATGGAGATTTTGGAAGAATTCCGTACGGGCATCATCACTCTGACCAAAGAAGACTACGCCCGTTTCGACATCCAACGGGGTGACACCGAAGGCATTGTGAATTACATCCTGCGCATCCGGGGCATCATCATGGCTGTTTTTATCACGGAGCAACCTACAATTGTCAAAATATCTTTGCGTTCTAAAGGAGATTTTTCGGTTCAGGAAATCGCCCAAAAACACTTCAAAGGAGGTGGGCATAAAAATGCGTCGGGCGGCGCATCTTTTATTGGTTTAAAAGCCACGATCAAAAAGTTTCGCGAGTTGTTACCAGAATACCGTGAATCTCTGAATCGTGTGAATGAATTTACTGTGTAACCAAATTTGGGTTTTCCGTTTTGGGTTCCGACCTAAAGCCAGGAGCCTCTCAACATCAATAACAAACATGAGAATTTTGTCATGCTTATTCCTGGCGCTGGTTTTGCTGTCAGGATGCAAAAAGGAGCAGAAGTTGCCAAGTGGGTACACGTATGTACAGCACACCAAATCTACTGGCAGTGCACTCAAGGCTGGTGATTTCGCTTATTACCGCTTTCAATTGCGGAATGGAGACAGCGTAGTCACTTCCAATTTTCAATTGATTCAAGTACCCGATTCAGCTCAGCTGAAGCAGATGCCCCAAAACCCAATTTTTGAGGCACTCTTGCGCATGAAGGAAAAAGACAGCATCACGATTTTTGTTCCATTGGATACCCTCAAAGAAGAGCAAAAGCCTGAAGGGTTCAAAGGTGCAAAAATGATGTACTACGATATGGTAGTAAAGGATGTACTGACTTCCGCCGAAATGCAGAAGGTTTTCGCAGATTTCCAGAAAAATGCTGAATCCAAAGGCAAAAAGCGCACGCCAGAACAGATGAAGTCTGAACTTGCCCGCGCCAAAGCTTTTACGGAGAACATCGCCAAAGAATACAAAGCAGGCAATTTGAAGGGCATCAAAACGACTCCTTCTGGCTTGAAGTACTTGGTTCATGAGCCAGGCAGCGGTCCAGTTTTCAAAAATGACGACATCGTTTACCTGGATTACTACGGTGCACTCACCGATGGAACCATGTTTGACAACTCTTTTGAGCGCGATGCCGATTTCTCTTTCCCTCTGGGCCGTCAGCCGCTGATCCAAGGATGGGTAGAAGGTTTGGGGCTGGTCAAAAAAGGCATGAAAGTATCTTTCTTCATTCCCAGCAATTTGGGTTATGGCGAACAAGGTTCTCCTCCCAAAATTCCTGGCAATGCAGAATTGATTTTCTACATTGAAGGGAACAATTCCTTCACTCCATCACCTTATGTTCTGGCTGGACAGCCAGGGATGTAATTGATTACAAATGTAGAGACGCGATGCATCGCGTCTCTACAATCCTATTTTTATTTTATTCACAATTTAAAAAGGAGCATCATGACGATAGAACAACTCCGCGATTTGCGCGAGCGTCTGATGAGTTTGGGGAGGTATCTTTGACGTCGATAACCGATTGATTCAAATAGAAGAAAAAGAGCAGTTATCACTCGATCCTACCTTTTGGAACGACCCTAAGCGGGCCGAAACCATCCTGAAAGAACTCAAAACGCATAAAAACTGGGTAGAACAATACCGCAACGCTGAAGCTCAAGTAGACGACGCCGAAGTACTCCTGGAATTCCAAAAAGAAGGAGAAGCCACGGAGGAAGAAGTGGACCAAAAGTACGCCGAAGCACTGGCTGTATTGGAGGACATGGAATTCCACAACACCCTCAATCAACCCGAAGACGAACTCAACGTCATACTCGAAATCAACGCTGGAGCAGGTGGTACCGAAGCTTGTGATTGGGCTGAAATGTTGTACCGCATGTACATGATGTGGGCACAGCGCAAAGGGTTCAAGTTCATCGAACTGCACCGCCAGGATGGCGATGTTGCGGGCCTGAAATCGGCAACCATCGAAGTTCAAGGTGATTACGTATTTGGATTGCTAAAAGGAGAAAACGGGGTACACCGTCTGGTACGGGTCAGCCCTTACAACTCCCAAGGCAAACGGATGACCTCATTCTCGTCGGTATTTGTGCACCCCATGATCGACGATACCATCGAAATCGACATCAATCCAGCCGATCTGGAATGGGATACTTTCCGCGCAAGTGGAGCGGGTGGACAGCACGTCAACAAAACCGAATCTGCTGTACGGGTGCGCCATCTTCCTTCCGGAATCGTAGCCGAATGCCAACAGGAACGCTCCCAGCACATGAACCGCGATAAAGCGATTCAGTTGCTCAAATCCAGATTGTACGAACGAGAACTTGAAAAGCAAAGAGCTGAAAAACAGGCAATCGAATCTGGCAAAATGAAAAACGAGTGGGGCTCACAAATCCGCAGCTACGTTTTGGACGACCGCCGGGTGAAAGACCACCGCACGGGTTACCAAACCAGTCAAACGGACGCCGTACTCGATGGAGATCTCGATGAATTTTTGAAAGCGTATTTAATGCACCACGAAAATTAGTTGAGGAGTTGAGAAAGTTGAGGCTACCGCGAGCGAATTGGACAAGGACTTTGTCAACATTGCTCGCGGTAGCCTCAACTCCTCACCCTCCCTCAACCTCTCAACTTTTCAACCATATGTCTCTCTCTCCTTCTTCCCGCGTATGGATTTACGCTAGCGACAAACCCTTTGCCGAAGCTGATG
>JAIYAV010000353.1 GCA_027488855.1 Saprospiraceae bacterium | reverse complement strand
CCGCCCCCTGGCCCCTGCCCAGCTGATTGCGACAGCGTGAAAAAGTAATCGTAAATAGGCTTATCGATGCAGCGCATTTCAATGACCAGGGTATCCCCACGCTTGACTTCAAATTCTTGACTAAGGATGGGGCGCTCATTGGTTTTACCATTGTTGACATTGTCGTTAAACACGGTGATTGATTTGTCTCTTTCTCCGTTGCGGAACTGGATGAAGCGGTAGTTGTTGCCAGAAGCAATCGGATCATCAAACAATGGTGTCGCTGAATAAAGGGTGTCCGTACTAAAACCAAAGGCAATTTCTTCGGCTTTGATGCCTTTGAATTCAACCCGATTGGGCATCTTGCTCAGCGCAGTGTAGGTTTTGCCCGCGGACTCTACTTTCAGGGTATAGGTTCTGCCTTCTTGTCCCTGCAGGTTGGTTGTAGTGTACACACCTGGCGCCGTTTCAGCAAGTTTTTCGCTGAACCCCAGGTCATCGCTCAAGGTCACTATTGCCGCCGTTACTGGCGGATACTGGTTGGATTCACTAAAATTTACGGTCTTGGTGATCCTTACCGTGTATGGCCCTTTTTGGTTGGTGATTTCCCCTTCGATCACAATTTGTGGGTCAGAAGAATTCAAATCGATTTCAATTTCTTGCTCGCAGGCGCTGAAAAGCACTATGAAGAGGAAGAACAATGCCGTATTTCTCATTGCGGGTGAATTTTAGGATTAGAATTTAAAATTATAGGTCACACTCGGTACCCATTTGAACAGCGCGGTGCGCAAAGCGCGGGTGCGGCTGGCGTCATCGGGATCATCCTCAAAAGTGATGGTGTAGGCATTTTCGCGTCCGTAGGCATTGTACAGTCCAAAATTCCAGGAGCTTTGGAATCGGCCTTTCCGCTGGCGTTCATACGTTGCACTCAAATCCAGGCGGTGATAGGCCGGCATCCGGTAACCATTGCGCTCGGTGTAGTAATAGGTAGTGTTGCCATCCACGTTGTATTTTCCGCTGGGGAAGGTGACCGCATTGCCCGTATTGTACACGAATGCCGCCGAGAACGACCACCGGGGATTGGCTTGGTAAATCCCCACCAAGGATACATCGTGGGTGCGGTCTTGTTTGGCCGCGTACCAGTCGCCATTGTTGATGCCCTCTATTTGGCGTTCGGTGCGCGACAGGGTGTAGCTCAGCCAGCCAGAAAATTTGCCCACCTTTTTCTTCAAAAACAATTCAAGGCCATAAGCGCGGCCGATGCCATACAGCAACTCGCTTTCTACGTCTGGCGAAGTATTGATGTCGGCTGCGTCCTTGTAGTCTACCTGGTTTTGCATCGATTTGTAGTAGGCTTCTACACTGAATTCGAACTTGTTGTTGCCAAAATTGCGGAAGTACCCCACGCTAAACTGGTCACTCACTTCAGGCTTGATGTTGTAACTGTTGCCGATCCACTGATCGGTGGGGTTGGCGCTGGTGGAATTGCTCAACAAGTGCAGGTTTTGCGTGTTGCGGGCGTAGCCCCCTTTGATGCTGCTTTGCGGGTTGAGGCGGTAACTGGCCGAGAGGCGGGGTTCGAGGTAGGTGTACGTCTTGCCAAAATCTCCTTTTGCCAATACCACACTGTCGGTTTTGATGCCTCGGTCGTAAATGTTGTAGGTGTCGCCGCCCAAAATGGTGTAAGCCGAAAGCCGCAAACCATAATCAATGCTCAATTTGGGACTGGCCGCATAGGTGTTGTTCACAAAAAGGGCATTTTCCCAGCCATACCTGCTTACCTGACTAGTATTGTCGTCATTGTTACTCGTCTCAAAACGGCTGGGGGTAATCGTATGGTGGATGCTATTGAACCCGAAGCGCCAGGAATTGCGGGTGTTTGAGAACAGTTGGAATTCTTGTTTCAGGTTCCAGTCCTTGATCTCGGAGTCGATGTTGAAGGCGCTACCACCACTACTGACCTTCAGGTCGTAATTGTACTTGCTGTAAATGAACGAAGTATTGGAGAAAAGCTTAGGGTTCAAAATGTGGTTCCAGCGCAAAGTCGCGGTTTGGTTGCCCCAATCGATCCCGAAATTGTCGCCAAAGCCCAGCTTGTCCCGGCCAAAGTACCCTGAAAGGAAGATGCGGTTTTTGTCATCCAGCCGGTAATTGGCCTTGGCATTCAGGTCGTAGAAATATAAACTATTGCCTTTAAAGTCTTCACTGGCCTGCAAAAAAACATCGGCATAAGTGCGTCTTCCTGAAACCAAAAAGGACGATTTTTCCTTCTGAATAGGCCCTTCTACACTTAGTCGGCTACTGATCAGACCAATGCCTCCCGACACGTTGTAGTTTTGGTCATTGCCATCTTTCATTTTGACGTCCAGTACCGAGGCTAGGCGACCGCCGTATTGCGCAGGGCTATTCCCTTTGATTATGGTGGCGTCCTTGATGGCATCACTGTTGAATGTGCTGAAAAAACCCAGCAGGTGGGAGGCATTGTACACCGGAGCTTCGTCCAGCAAGATCAGGTTTTGGTCTGCCGCACCACCACGAACGAAAAACCCACTGTTCCCTTCGCCAGCAGACTTAATCCCCGGCAGCAACT
>JAIYAV010000358.1 GCA_027488855.1 Saprospiraceae bacterium | reverse complement strand
CATTGATCAGGTTTCATTCACGGCGGGGAAGGGTGAAATTTTGGGTTTTTTGGGGCCAAACGGCGCCGGAAAAACCACCACCATGAAAATCATCACTGGGTTTATTCCTCAAACGGAAGGTGATGCCGAAGTATGTGGTTTTGATGTGAGCAAAAATCCGCTGGAAGTGCGCAAACGCATCGGCTACCTACCCGAACACAATCCCCTGTACAAAGACATGTATGTCAAGGAATTCCTAGAGTTTGTAGCGGGTTTGCACCACCTGAAAAAACCCATGCAACGAATCAAGGAGATGATTGACATGACTGGTCTGGAAAAAGAACAGCACAAGCCCATTGCAGCCCTTTCCAAAGGGTATCGCCAAAGGGTCGGCCTGGCCCAGGCCATGTTGCACGACCCGGAAGTGCTCATCCTCGACGAACCCACCACCGGCCTCGATCCCAATCAATTGGTCGAAATCCGCAGCCTGATCAAACAACTGGGGAAAGAAAAAACCCTGATTTTTTCCACCCATATCATGCAAGAGGTAGAAGCCATCTGCAATCGGGTTTTGATCATCAACAACGGCAAAATTGTGGCCGACGATCGCATTGAACAACTACCCAACCTGATCAAGGGGGAAGCGATGGTCAGCGTGGCCTTTTTGGAAGAAGTCAAGGCCGAGTTGTTGAAAAAAATCAAGGGGGTAAATTCCGTCAAAAAAATCAACCAAAACATTTGGCAGTTGTCGAGCGACTCCAAAGCAGATATTCGCCCGGAGGTGTTCCGTTTTGCCGTTGATCAGGGTTTGACCTTGATTGAAATGCACAAGGAGGCATATTCCGTGGAAGATGTTTTCCAAAAATTGACCGCTAAGGGGCGATAATTTTTTTGTCCCACTACTCAAACAAAATGATTCGACTTTTAACCTACCGCTGCATCCTTTTCTGCCTCCTTGGGACTTGTACGATCAGTGCTCAAAACCGCATCGCTGTAAAACCCAACTACGCCTTCAAGGATGGCATCTACCCCAACTTGGCGGCATTCCAAGCGGACAAACCGCAGTATTCCATGTTCAATGTGGAGTTTTCGGCCGTGGTGAATGAGGAGAAAAAAGTGGTGCAGGTGGAATGGATTCGGCACAAACGCGGCGATACCTTGCGGCTGGATTCCATTTGGGGCATTTGTTGGCTTGGGCGGCCTTACATTCGGATTCCGGCGGATAGTGTACAGCGTAAATTGGCTATTTTTGCTGAGTTACAGGTGGTTGGCAACATTTGTTTGTTCAATTACGAAACGGAGGTAGAAAGACTAGTCGAGATCAAGGCTTATTTTCCTGATACTGGCATACCTTTCCGCAAGGGTAAAGTGCGGAATAGAGAAACGTTAATCAAGGAAAAAATGCTACGCCTGGAGAATGGGGAATGGGCCACTTTGAGTCAACAAACTTTGACCCAATGGGTGGCGGATTATCCCGATTTGCAAAAGGCAGTCAAAGCCATTGCGCCAGATAAAACTGCTGAACTACTACCCAGGATGGTACTGACTTACAATGAGCGAAATCCGTTCTATTTAAAATAAATTTATGTGGACGATCTTTAAAAAAGAAGTAAACACCTTTTTCAGCTCCCTGATTGGCTACATTGCCATCGCCGTTTTTTTGGTGATTTTGGGGCTGTTTGTGTTTGTGTTTGCGGACTCCAGCATTTTGGAAAACAAGTTTGCCACCCTGGCACCCTTGTTTGATACGGCGCCCCTGGTGTTTTTGTTTCTCATCCCGGCGGTGACAATGCGGATGTTTGCCGAGGAACAACAAACGGGCACCATCGAATTCCTGGCCACCAAACCCGTGCGCGACCTCGACATTATTTTGGGGAAATATTTTGCGGCCCTGGCGCTGGTCTTATTCTCAATATTGCCCACTGTTTTGTACTACTACACGGTGTATCAATTGGGCTCCCCGCAAGGGAATCTGGATGCCGGAGCAATCCTGGGGTCTTACCTCGGCTTGTTTTTGCTGGCCGCCATTTTTGCGGCGATTGGGATTTTCGCTTCCTCCCTGAGCAGTAATCAAATTCTGGCCTTTTTATTGGCGACCTTCCTCTGTTTTTTGTTTTATTACGGATTTTATTACTTCAGCAAACTGCCCGTATTTGTTGGGCGTTTGGATGATTTGATTCAAAAATTGGGCATCGACTACCACTACAACTCGATCAGTCGGGGCATTGTGGATACGCGGGATGTGGTGTACTTTTTTTCCGTGAGCACTTTATTTTTGGCCTTAACGCTCTTTTCACTGGAAAGAAGAAAATGGTAAACATGAGCAAAAGTAAAAAAACACAATCCCTGCTGCAAATGGGGCTTTTCCTAGGGATTGTGGTCTTCATCAATATCCTGGCCAATGCCCGTTTGGGCAGTTTTGCCTTGTACCGCAGTTTTGACCTGACGGAGGAAAAACGTTTCACCCTCACCGATGGCACCAAAAACTTGTTGCGCAATCTGGATGAGGTAGTTTATGTAAAAGTGATGCTGGACGGCAAACTGCCCGCCGAGTTGAAGCGCCTGCGTGCCTCCACCATCGACATCCTGGATGATTTCAGGGGTCAATCCAGTCTAGTGGATTACGACTTTGAAAACCCGCTGGCAGGCAAACCCGAGCAGGTCAATGCACGAATGGAACAACTGCGCAAGGAAGGCATGTTCCCCATGTCTTTTACGGTTAAGAAAGGCGCCCAACGCGACGAGACCCCGATATTCCCTTATGCCATAGTCAACTACAAAGGCCGTGCTTTTCCAGTGAACCTGATGGAAAACCAGGACATGACCCAGTCGCCCGATGTGGTGCTTAACAATGCTGTATCCCTCCTGGAATACAAACTGGCCAATGCCATCCAAAAGCTCCAGGAAGCCAACAAACCCAATGTGGTTTTCATCACAGGTCACGGCGAGTTGGGTGAATTTGAACGCGCCGATTTTGAAGGTTCATTGCGCAAGTTTTGCAATACGGGCACTCTGGTTTTGGACAGTGTCACTTCGATCAATCCCGAGATTTCAGCCTTGATTGTAGCCAAACCCCTCCGCCCTTTTTCGGAAAAAGACAAGTTCAAAATTGACCAATACGTGATGGGCGGAGGAAAAATCCTCTGGATGCTCGACATGGTACGGATGGATAAAGACAGCCTCTTTGCTCACCCCGAGTACATCCCCGGAGACTACCAGCTCAATCTGGATGACTTGCTGTTCAGATACGGCGTACGGGTACAGCCCAATTTGGTGCTTGACCTACAATGTTCGCAAATCTGGGTAGCCACGGGCAAGCAAGGCTCGCGGCAGCAAAGACAACCGATTCCTTTTCCTTACCATATCCTGACTTTGTCCAACCCCGATCACCCGGTTTCCAAATCGGTAGCCCCGGTAAATCTGCTCTTCGCGAGTACCATCGATACGGCCATCCGCACCAAAACGCCCGTCAAAAAAACGGCACTTTTGACCTCCACTCCCCGCACCCGCCTACAATACTTGCCTGCACGCCTGGGGCTGGACTTTCTGCGCTACATCCAACCAGACAAGTTCAACAAAGGGCCACAAGTAGTAGCGGTAGCCTTGGAAGGTACTTTCCCTTCGATGTACGAAAATCGCCTGACGCCAGAAATGCAAAGTGGCCTGACGCAATTGGGCTTACAATTCAAAAATGTCAGTGTTCCCACCCGTCAGATCGTCGTGTCTGATGGGGATGTGGCCAAAAACAAGTACTTGCCCACCCGAGAACAAGTGATCCCACTCGGCTACAACGAAGTGGAAAACTTCATTTACGCCAACAAGGAATTCCTGCAAAATGCGGTGGAATACCTGCTGGATAAAAATGGCATCATTGCCGCACGGGGCAAAGAGGTGCGCTTGCGCATGTTGGACACCACTCGGGCCCAGGAAGAAAAAACCTGGTGGCAATTGGTGAACATCGTTTTCCCGCTGATTTTGATTGGGTTGTTTGGGTTTGGATATGGATGGTG
>JAIYAV010000035.1 GCA_027488855.1 Saprospiraceae bacterium | reverse complement strand
TTGGCCTCTTGTTCCCCTACGAATCTTATTACATCCACAGCGAATACGAAAGCAAAAAAGGGTATCCCGACATTTTCCTGGAAAGAATGCCCAACCGTCCCATTAAATACGACATTGTGCTGGAACTGAAATACGTCAAAAAATCAGCCAAAAACACCCTGGAAAAGGTGATCGAACAAGCTGAAAGTCAATTGGGTGAATACATGCGCAGCGAACGCTTTTCGCGCCCCGATGTACTTGGCTTTTATGCCGTTTTCCTCGGCGGCGAAGTGTACCAATGGAAACAATGGGAACGGTAATGGCAACCCTTTGTGGGTTTTGACGAAATCATTGGGAATCCGCCTTACATCCGCCAGGAGGAGTTTTCGGCGCTCAAACCTTACCTCCAGGCCCAGTACGGCACCTACGCGGGCACGGCGGATTTGCTGGTGTATTTCATCGAACTGGGCCTGAAATTGTTGCGCCCGGATAGCCTCTTCAATTTCATCATCTCCAACAAGTTCGTGCGGGCCAACTTCCGCAAAGCCCTGCGCCAATGGCTGCAACAATACCGCCTGCTCGAAATCCTCGACTTTGGCGACTTACCCGTTTTTGAGGAAGCGACGACTTATCCCTGTATTTTGCAAATCCAAAAGCAAATGCCCGCTGAGTTCTTCCGGGCCGCCAATATCCCCGCGCTAGAGCAAGGGGACTTTACGGCGTATGTGCAGGGCCTGCACTTTGAATCGGCGCAAAGTGCCCTCACCCCCGAAGGCTGGACGCTGGCGGATACGCGGGTGCAACAGTTGCTGGAAAAACTCAAAAAAACGGGGGTGCCGCTGGGGGAATATGTGCAGGGGAAAATTTATTACGGCGTCAAAACTGGCCTCAATGAATCTTTTGTGATTGATGCGGCGACGCGGGAGCGGCTGATTGCGGAGGATGGAAGGTGTGGGGAGGTGATTAAGCCGTTTTTGGCGGGGAGGGATGTGAAAAGGTACACTGCTCCGAAGGTGGATAAATATTTGCTGCTATTCCCAAAGGGCTGGACCAAAGCTCAGTTTGGGGATTTGGCGGAGGTGGAGGCTTTTGTGGCGCTGGAAAAGCAATGTCCAACAGTGGCGCGGTTTTTGACTCCTTTTGCAGAGAAAGGCCGGAGTAGGTATGATAAAGGGGATTATTGGTGGGAGATGCGGGCTTGTGATTATTATGGGGAGTTTGAGCAGAGTAAAATTGTATTTCCTGATATCGCCCTCAAAATGGAAGCGACTTTATCATTTGACCATGAATATTGTGGTAATACCCTTTACATCATACCGGACGCCGATCTGAAATTATTGGGACTGCTCTGCTCAAGAGTTGTCTCGTTTTTTTATTCGAACATTACATCTTCGATCCGGGGTGGTTATTTGCGTTTTATCCGGCAGTATTTGGAGCAAATTCCGGTTCCAACTGGTTTAAATGAATCGGCTGAGCTTGAAATGTTGGTGGATAAATTGATCAGGACTCGGCGGGGAGAATTGGAAGGGGATATAGCGGAAATTGAAAGGGAGATTGATCGGGTGGTTTATGGGTTGTATGGATTGGAGGATGGGGAGATTGGGATTGTGGAGGATTAATAAAAATTATGTTAAAATTTCCTTTTTTGAAAACATAAAGGAATTTAAATAGTTTTTATATCTTTGGATCGGTTTATAAAGAGTGAAATTCAAAATGTCAAGGATTATACTTAAAGTGGCTTGATCCAGCATATTAAGTATTTAAACAAAGAAAGCTTTTTCAATTAAAGGCCTCTTCATGCTACATTTTGGTTTCATTTCCCTATCGATTTATCCATTAATATAGCGATATTTCACATGGCAAAAATATTAATTGCAGGCACCTTTTGTTCGGGTAAATCAACTCTGGCTCGTTTATTAAATGACCGGATTCACGGTTCAGTCTTGTTACATGAACCAGCTCGAGAGTTGGATATTGCATTTAAATCAAAAAACTTTGCTAGTCAAGAGGTTAGAGATTATTTATTTATTCGTCAAGTAATGGAAGAAAATATAGCTCAAAATAAAAGTAAAATAGTAATTTGTGATGCTGGAATCGAAAGTAATATAGCCCATACTAGGTTATTTTCTTTAAACGAACCAAGTATGGAATTAATGCAACAATTAGATATTCAAAGGTACGACTATGTTTTCTTTTGTGACCATGAAAATATTCCTTTGACAAATGATGGTTTTAGATTAACTGACAATAACTTAAGAATTGCTTTATCTTTTCATGTACTAGATGTTCTTCATGAATTGAAGTACAAACCTATCGTTTTGAAAGGGCCACCCAGAAGCCGGTTGAGTCAAGCTATAAAATCAATCAGAACAACCAATGTAGGTCTAGAAAAATCTGTGGCTTATGAATATTGAAACAATAAGATTAGCAGGATGTATGGTCTTTAAAAATGATAGACTACTGTTGATACACAGAAATACATCAATTTGTTCTCAATGGGAATTACCTGGAGGAAAAATAAAATACTTTGAACATCCTACAACAGCAGCAAGGAGAGAAATGGAGGAGGAGCTTGATATTAGAGTAGAAATACAAAAACTATTCTGTATTAATAATTTCACTATGGCCGCAAACAACTATATTTATTACAATTATTATGCAAAATACAAAACGGGAGCCCTCAAACTTATGGAAAATAACCTTTTTGATTCTTATGGGTTTTTCGAAATAGATCACCTTTTTTCAAATAGAAAAGATTTATCACCAAACATTAACATGTTGGTTCAGAAATTTATAAAAATAACATTATGAAACTTTTATACGACGACAAACCTAGTTTAGAGACTTTGGTACAATTGATAGATAATAATGTGGTAGGAGACTATGTTTACATGTATCCACCAAGGCAAGCGTATAGCTCTTTAGATATAAACCAAGCCTATAGCTTAGTATCAGAGTCGATAACAAAATTTCAAGATTTGAATCTTTATTTTCACGTACCTTTTTGTAAACAAATTTGTTCATTTTGCAATCTATTTACTAAAATCTCAACCAGTAAAGAAGAATATGAAAAATACATAAATTTGTTGATTACGGAGATTGGCTTTTACAAAAATTTAGTTGTCGATAAAAACATAAAATCCCTTTACATTGGAGGCGGCACACCCTCTTTACTTGACCCAAGCCACATTTCTAAGCTTTTTAATTACATTTCAAATTCATTACAAATAGATATATTTAAGATTCCAGAAGTTGCCTTAGAGGTTGCTCCTGACACTGTTGAAGAATTTAAATTTTCTCATTTCAAAGAACTTGGAATAAATAGAATAAATTTAGGTTTCCAGACACTAAACCAATCTGAGCTAACCTCTATAGGGCGAAAACACGATATAGACCTACTTTACAAATCGATACAAATAATAAAAAAAATAAATTTTGATAACACTTGTATTGACCTTATATATGGACTTCAAAATCAAAGCTATAGTGATTGGGTGAATTCCCTGAAAATTGTCTTAGAATATCAACCGGAAACAATATGTATCTATCCACTCACCCTTAGGCCTGCTACAAGATATCATAAACTAGGATATTCTGAGTTATCAGGAGAAGAACAATATAGAAAATACGATATTGCTTTGGATATGTTAACTAGCCATGGTTACATCCAAGAAACCCATATCAGATTTATCAAAGATAAGGGTGGGTATCTCCAAAAAGCGAACCATTGGAAATTAGAAAATATATTGGGTATGGGTGCCGGAGCGAGGAGTTATTTATGGTTTTGTGATACAAGAAACAGTTATGGAGCTGTGAAAAGAAATAGTGCGTATCAGCACTATGTTGATTGTGTAGAAAACAATAACTTACCAATTACCGATGGTTTCATAATGGATGAACAAGAGCGAATGAGAAAAGCTCTTATTCTAAACTTGATCAATTTAGATCGCCAATGGTTCAAGTTATTATTCCATCTAGATGTTCTTGAGGTTTTTCCAATTTTATATAATCTTTGTGAAAATGGGTTTGTAATTATTGAAAAATCCAAAATTATGCTTACTTTTCAGGGACTTAGGTACAGAGACCTAATTGTGCAGCTTTTCTTTGGAAATAACGTTCGAAGTAAAATCCTTAGCTATTTTTATGAAGACTAAGATTAAAAAAATCTTGAACAATCCAGTTTATGCTATCTCTATTTTGTGGAGTATTGTGACTTTAATCGCAACAGTTCCAGATTTTATTACAGGACAAAGAATGATTTTAAATTGGCTTATTTCTTCTTGCCATTCAATATATCTCATTTTTTTATTTTTTTTATCAATTTCGCTTGCATTCAATGTCAAACAATTCCGTGTTATTAAATCATTGGCACACAGACAAGCTGAGTTAGAAAATAAACAAACTGAGTTAGAAAAAATTTTCAACCACTCAGTTGACATACTGAAGAATGTTATCCAATTCATTCGGTCAATTTGCCTCGATTGCATAGAATCCCCGACAAGAGCTTCTCAAATTGACCTATTTATGGCCAAACTTAAAGAAAATTTACCTGACGGGGGCCAAATGTTTAGAATTGCTTTAGCAATTCCTGAGAAAAGGGGAACATTTAATATTATTAGTTCTATAGGAATTGAGCACATAAAAATAAATCAGTTGAAGAGAACAGCAAATTGGAAACAAAATAGAAGTTTATTTGCTCATGGAATGAACTTCCAAGGTAAAAAATTTGAAATCGTTTACAATAATGACCATTCTTCTAACTACATTGCCAAAAAACCCAATGAGGCCTATGAAGAATCAAAGTCCCATCTAGTAATCGCGCTGAAAACAGATGTATATAAAGAAGAAAAAAATTTCTGCCAAGGGTGCTTGGCGATTCTTACAATAAGCAGCACTGAAATTAAATTATTAGAAAAAGGTAGTGAAGAAATTCACTATTCAAGATTATATCCTTCGATTAAAGGAATAGAAAGTGTGTTGCTACAATTTCATTTGATTGACGCAAAGCTCATTAAAGATAACCCTCAAAATATGATTTCAATTAAAAAAAAATAGAACCGCAATAAACTTCAAATTTGACTGCATAAGTTATGTGTATTATTATAAAATAGGACTCAACTCAATTTTTTCCATTTCAAACAAAATAGAAACCGTTGCCGTATTAATTTTATTTAATTCCAACATGAAATTATCATGACTAATAATGCCTTCAATTGCTTGTTTATGAACAGTATGCCAACGGGATGACTGTTGTAAGAGTTGAATTACAAAACCATGTAACTCATACTGGCGACAATATTTTAAAGCCTCATTAAGTACTTTATTTGTTTCTGCTTTTGCCAATTCTTGTAACCACTTATCTATTAATTCTTTAATATTTTTTTTGGCTTTAGTTAATTCTATAAGTTTTTTTACTTCGGATAATATATCAACCAAAGAAGCACTAGGAGACAAGCCTAAAATTATCAGCAGGTCTTTATTAAAATTAATAGATTCTATCTCTTTGCTTTGCTCGCTTTTTTGTCCAAAATAATTCAAAATTACTACTTCATCATTTTGAATATTTATATCTGATAGCTCTTGATTATCCAGTATTTCTTTTGCTTTTCGGGGAAAATATAAACTTACATTCTCAAATATACTCATATTTAAATTTAATTTCGAAAATATTTGTTCTTTGATTATCAGACCTGTCGCTGAGATCGGAGTTTCCAAGTTTATTGTAATACCAACTGGATGCACATTTACATTGATAATCACTGATTGGTCATATTTACTACCGCTTCCGGCAATAATTTTAGGCACAAAAAATAGCACATCACCTTCTTTTATTCCAATATCTAACAAAGATTTTTTTTCTGAAAGAACAGAATTGTTGTTTTTTGATATTAATTCATAAAAATAAAAATTCCCAGATGCATCAGCCTTAGGGATGAGATTTGTGTTAATTAGTTCTGCTGTTAAATCTTTTATTTTCGTATTAATTGGAAGTTCAACATCGAATTCAGTTCCATCTGGCATCACACGTATTACAATATTTAAAAATTTACTTTTCATAGTCTTAGCGTATTTCTAAAAAATAAAGTTTAAAAATTTAGTCGGCCATTATCTTTAGTGTTGGAAAAAACAGGAAATAGATGGTTGAGCGAGACCAGCTACTCTCCGACTACCATTGGAAAGGTATCAAGAATTTTTTGAACACGGAAAAGAAAAGGAAAATAGATCTTCGAGAGGTAGATGCCATTCGATATATAGTCCGAGGAGGGTTCAGTGGCGAGCAATACCAGCCTGTTATCACAAAGTGTCTACTACTATTTCATTTTCAGCAAATGGGAAGCAGATGGAACGATGATGAGGATCAACAATTGGGTTAATGCCCAAAACCGCAGAACAATGATCGGGAGGAAAAATCTTCTTTGATTTTGCTTGATAGTCAAAGTATTGAAGTAAACTCTATGAGAGGTTTTGATTCAAAAAAAAAGTAAACGTTAGAAACCAGCAGTTTTTAGTCGACAGAGGAGGACGGATATGAGATTCTTGTGTTCATGCTGATATAATGCACGGATTCATGTCTTGTGCAAATCGTTCTAGGGAATCCTTTCAAAAACAGGGTTTTCAAAACCCATTTGCACAAAACATGAATCCGTGCAGTATAATCTATAAACTTCTACCTCAAAAAGTGTCAATTTAATAATTAAATTTGGTATTTTTAGTTAATTATTTTTTTCCTCCCGAATTTAGTGCTCTTCACCTACTTTCAGTTTTTTATAAAAAACCACATCCAACTAGCTAAAAAACAGATAGTTGGATATTTACTAGGCCACCCTGAAATAGTCGACCTCGAAAATCAAATCAAGGTCGACTAGGCAGGCTAGCCAATTATACTAAATCATTGAAATCTTCATCATCTAGTATCTCCATGGCCGAAACTGGTTCCAAAATGTATTTATCATTTTCGGAATTTACAAGTTCACCTGCTATTTGATTTATCTCAATTGTGTCAAAAGGAGACATTCTTGAAGTTTTAATATCAGGTTGATATCCAAAAGTTTTTTTTGTGAATCTGCTCACTTCAAAAAAAACAGTAACATTGTCTGACCAAGGCTTAAAAAAAGAAGACTCTTTGAAGGTTTTAACACCAATTTGAGTATTTGCTGAGATGTCGGCTCCGCTTCCTGTTACCAAACCTTTAATATCTCCAACTAGATCTAATTTTGCAGATTTAGTGCTAGATTGCATGATTAATGCTTTGCCTGCAACCGTAACTGAGGTTACCAAAAAAGTTTCATTCCATGTGATTTGATTAGCATATTTGGACAAATCAATTTGAATCTGATCAAGATTTGTAATTTTTGTTGTCTTGCAATCAACTGCCGCGAAATAGACTGCCCCCTCAGCTTCAAATGACACATTTAAGCTACCATTGGATGTTACACCCCCAGTTATTGTTCCTTGAGCGCCAAAATCCGCAACAACTTTCACAGATTTCCGGCTTGAAAAAACATAAGGATCGCCATCTTCATCTGGTGGCCCTATTTGAGGTTTAATCTTCAAATTTTCAAGAGTTGTAATTACACTGAATGCTCCACGAGGTGCAGGCTTGCGGAAAGGCCAAATTCCTCTTCTACCAAAAGGAAAGTGAATTATTTGACCAACTTCAACTGGTGCACCAGGCAATACAACAGGAATTTTAGTCAACTCCTTAGCTACCTCTTTAGAATACTTAACTTGTAATCCAGACATTGTTTATTGATTTGGTTGAATTTTAATAGAATATTGCAGGCTCAAAAAATCAGGATTTTCATACGTGTTCAGCACTCATTTGCAATAACAATCGACTTCAAGGCAAATTGAATTCAACTTATGCCGTGCCTGCTGCGCAATCAAGTCAATCAAGGCTTCTGCAAAAAGATTCGACGAAATATATTGAGCAGGCCTCCGATTGTGTGGATTGCGCAGGTTGTGTATCAAAAAGTGATTCATCAACAATTCGCCGTAGCTCAGATTATAAGGATCATATAACAATTGAATAATGGCATCCTGCAACAATTTTCCCCGCGACTTGCGCGCATGATTCCACCATTCTACCAATATTGAGGACAATATGCTCAGCAGCGCATAAACAAAGATGAGCGAGATGGAGATTTCAACAATAGGGTTTATGAAAAGGTGCATTAATACTGGGAATAATAGGGTTTTGTAAATAGGTATTCACCCCGCTTTAAGAGGTATTCAAATATAGCTAAAAAGTTTTCATATTGTCAATGTCACGATGTAATTTCTTTTCAAAAATAGTTGCATTTCACCATTTTTGGTGATGGAGGGGAGATTCCTGTCCTACACCGTACTAATGGACATTTTTATTTTTTCGCGCCACAAAGACTCAAAGGCACTAAGCAAAAACTTGTTGATTAATCGCGCTTTGTGTCTTCGTGTTTTTGTGGCGCAAAAAATATCCAGTAGTATGGCTATCGATAGTAAGCATCTGCTGCTACACCTCTGGTGGCTGTGGCAAATGCGTTAGCACTAGTAGTAATCAATTCATTTGTCACTCTTCTGGGAGCATTGGTAGATATGGTTGTCGTTCTTTTAATCGCGATTTCACGACTAAGTGTAGTTTCCTTACCATTTGATAACTCACTTACACTTACTTGATAGACAACTCTCTCGACTGATCCTGCTACACTTTTTGAACTCAATGTTATTTGAGGACCACTAACTGCGGTGACAACTGATAGCGCAGATTTGCTTAACAACCATGCATCTCCTCTGGTTGGAACGTAGTTAGCATTTAAACTGCCAGATGGATTGGTAGAAAGCCCTAGCGGTAGCGGTTGCAGATTGAGTTGAATCCTCCTTTGATTCACATAATATGGCGAAGTACCAAATACTTTCCCCCTGATCACCGGAATGACTGGAATGTTCTGTCTTACAGTGGCATTGGTTGCAGTGGTAATTGTCAGCGTCAAATCGGAAGGTAATGCGCTTACTGCTGCGCCGATGAAAACCCTAATCTGAGTATTTGACCAAGATTTCAACCTTAAAGAGTAGGATGAAACACTTCGGCCATTCGGATCGGTAAGTGCTATTTTCCCGCTTGTTGCACCAAAGTTTGATCCGTCTATCACTAATTCGTAACTTTCTTGTAGCCATGATATCTTCAGTTTACTCGCCGTACTAGAAGCACAATTGTCACAAGGCGCGGTAGAAGTAATTTTCGTAATTGCGGTAGCTGTAGTACTTTTTTCGCTTGGAGTTTCCTGTAAATCCTTAGCAGAAACTAAGTCTGGATTTTGCTCCGCATCTTTGATACAGCCAGTGAGTAAAAAAGATAGCAACAAAAGCCAATTTTGGACACTAATTTTGTTTTTCATAATATAACTTTTTAAATGGTTAAAAAATTTAATTATGATTTGTTACAAACATCAAAAAAATACAGTGAGCCAAATTTCTTTCTCAAGTGGAAAACAAACGTGGATTTTTTTTAGTTCCTTATTTTTTAATTTTTTTTACGAAATAACCTTTATTTAATAAAAAAGCATTGCTAATTAATACAGAGTTAACATATGAATGAGCAAGACTAATCTTCCCTTTTTTACTACTTTAGAACGCTGCTGCTGTAACGCCTGCCACCTCATCCGCCCTGCTGTTGAAAGTGTTTTGCAGAAACTAGGCTCATGACTTGTTCCGATTACGTTTGGGAAGTTGAAGAGGGAGACTTGGACTAGCGGAGAAAGAACATTAGACTTGAGGTGACTTGATTATCAAGAAATTGGGAGACATTAGGCGTTTCGGCCAGCGGCAGAGCCGCCAAAACGTCGATAGTTCAAGGAACGAAGCTAGATTTTAAGGTACGTAGTACCGGAACTTTTGCCTTTTGTTCCGGTACTACGTACCTTAAAAACCCTGCTTAGCCTAAATGCTATCGACGTTTGGCGGCTCTGCCGCTGGTCGTTGATCATAAGGTTAGAACTTACTGATGACCAATTCGCCCCAAGTCTATTGAGTTTTGAAGTAGGCCGGTGATTCCTGATGAGCTCATTTAAGTTTGCCCTGCCCACCCTCTTCACAACAATTTCAGGCCAAACAGCATTGTTCCTATTATAAATTCAACAACCATGAGCCAAGTTGCACGCAACGTCCTGGGCAATCCGCTCCAGCCATGTAGTCTAGATCCCCTGACGGGTTTTCACCGCGATGGCTGCTGCGACAGCGGCCCGGAAGACTCCGGTCGTCACCTCGTCTGCGCCCCAATGACCTCAGCCTTTCTGGCTTATTCGCTCAGCCAGGGCAACGACCTCATTACGCCCAGGCCAGAGTGGCGCTTCCCAGGGCTCAAAGCAGGCGACCGCTGGTGCCTCTGCGTACTGCGCTGGAAGGAGGCTTACGAGGCTGGGGTGGCGCCACCCGTGGTGTTGGAGGCTACGCACGAATCCGCGCTGCGCCATGTGGCTTTGGCCGATTTACAAGCTATTCTGCAATAGTGCGATTGTGTAAATTAAACAAAAAATTGGCTTGACTTTAATTCAAAATTTTTCTTACGCATGAAGATTAACCCCAACGCGATCCTTTTCCTATTTATCCTGTTCAGTCATACAAACCTACACGGCCAGAAACTTTCTTTTTTGGGTAGCTTCAACAATACCATTTATCATGATTACCAATCCAATACGGGGCATTACCGTTCGTCTTATGTGCCTGGTCTAGGTTACAGTGTCGGCATTCAACTTGACAGCATCCAATCTTATTGGTGGAACATTCCTGTTACCCTTCAATTTGAGCGCTATGGAGCATCTTTGGGTGCTCAGGGTGGTGGGCTCGCAGGGGGCTATGACGTTGAAGCCGCAGTGGATAAATCAGTGATTTCCCTGGGAATTATACCTTTAAATTTTTCCATAAAGTCTAAGCTAAAACTGAGTTTTGGATTAAACCTATCCCTTTTATTAGATGAAAGAGTTAAGGGAACTTATCAATACTGGCGGCTTGGTCAACCAAGTATCAACACAAATGTAAAGAACTATTATGCTCGATACAGCCGAACAAACTACGTAGGAATAATGGGTGGAGTTACCTACGATCTGTTTTTCACAAAATCTTTGGTTTTCTCGCCGCAGTATCGATATTATTTTGGCTTATCGAATGAATTCCAAGGGTTTCCGTACACAACAAAGGCAATGCGGCATGAGATTGGGATTTGGCTAAGGAACAGGGGGAAATGGATTCGAAGAAAAAAAACTGTTTTTTAAAAAATTCTTATTAATTCCCCTCACAAACTCCCCCGTCTTACCAAATAAAACGGATTCTTCACTTTCTCCTTCCGCCCTTCCAACAGCAATTGCGCCGCCGTCTTCCCCATCGCCTCAAAATCCGTCGTAATCACCGTAATGTCCAGCACCTCCTTCAACGTCGTATCATTAAACGAAATGAGCCCAATGTTTTGCCCCAATACCAAGTCCGTTTGCCGGATTTTTTTGATCAATTCCGCCAGGTCGGTTTCTTCAATTACACAATACACCGCACCCGACTGGATGGATTCCTCCGTGGCCGTTTCGATGATGCAGTAGGTCTTTTTGTAGTTGACGCAATAGTTGTGGAAGCCACGGGCAATTTCGGTGGGATAGTTGCCGTCGCTGGGCATGACCAGCACCATTTGCTGGTACTTTTGCAGCAGTTCATTGGCGGAGAGCAGGGCATTAAAAATGTCGCGTTGGAAATCCTGGAAAACTGCGCTGTGTTTGGTGGGTAAGTTGGGATAATCTTTGTCCAAAAAGAACAACTCATCGGCGGGGATAGTCTTCAGCACCGTTTCCAGGTTGACTTTGTCCAGGTCGTGCACAAAGTGGGGCATCACCACGTAGTAGTTGTATTTGCCCAGGTTGCGTTCGATGATGTCGGCAAACAATTTGGCGTTGTAATGGTGTACTTGGAGGTCCACTTGCGCCCGTTCGCCCAGCTCTTGCAGGAAGGAGTAATAAATGAGTCGTTTGTAGGAGCTGAGTTTGTTAAAAATGAGCAGGATGCGCAGCTTGCCATCGTTCCCCCCCGACACGTAATAACCCTTGCCTTGTACCGAGACAATAAATCCCCGTTCCCGTAGTTCGCGGTAGGCTTTTTCTACGGTATCCCGGGCCAAATCGTAGTGGGCGCTCATCTCACTGATCGAAGGCAATTGATCGTTTTTTTTCAACAATCCCCGTTCAATGTCCGTGATGATGGACTCTACGATCTGCTTGTACTTGGGCGTTTTGGACTTGTGATTGAGGTGGAGGTGGTACATGTGCAGCTATCAGCAATGAGCAATCAGCTATGAGCGGTCAGCAATCAGCAGTCAGCAGTCAGCTATCAGCCAGTTGGTGGGAAACGAACAAATTCGGATACAGCACCACCTGGCTGATAGCTCATTGCTGATAGCTGACCGCTATCGTGTAAACGCCATCGCCACGCCCCCATCCACGTTCAACATATTCCCCGTGGATTTAGAGAGGCTACCATCTACAAAAACGAGGACGGCTTTGGCAATGTCTTCTGGCAAAATTTCTTCGTTGAGCAGGGTGCGGGCCGCGTACATTTTGGGTAGGTCTTCGACGGCGATGCCGTAAGCTTTAGCTCGGCCTTCCGCCCAGTCACCTTCCCAAATTTTGCTGCCGCGCAATACCGCATCAGGATTCACCGTATTCACCCGGATTTTATCCTTGCCCAATTCAGCGGCCAATAAGCGACTCATGTGCAATTGGGCTGCTTTCGCGGAGCCATATGCCACGTTATTCGGTCCGGCGAACAAGCCATTTTTGCTGGCAATGTTCACAATGTCGCCATCCAGACCCTGGGCGCGCATGATGGCTACGGCCTGCTGGCTCACCAGGAATTGCCCTTTAACCAGTACATCTTGCAGGATGTCCCAATCTTTGATTTCGGTATCCTCCAGCGGTTTGGAGATCGACAAGCCTGCACAGTTCACAATGATGTCTACCCCGCCGAAGGCCAGGATGGTCTTTTGCAGCGAATCGGCAATGGCGTCTGGTTGGGTCACGTCGATGGCCACGGCCACGGCGGCATCTTTACCGTATTTTTTCTTCAGTTCGGTTTCTGTTTCCTCCAGTCGATCGCGGTCAGCGACTACGGCTACCACACCCTGTTGGATGAGGATTTCGGCAATGGCTTTACCGATGCCCCCGGTGCCCCCGGTGATGTAAGCAATTTTAGCCGAAAGCGCCTTGGGCTTGGGCATCCGCTGGAGTTTGGCTTCTTCCAGCAACCAGTATTCAATGTTGAAGGCTTCCTGTTCTGCCAGACCCACGTATTTGGAAACCGCTTCGGCACCCTTCATCACATTGATGGCATTGATGTAAAACTCGGCGGCCACCCTGGCCGTTTGTTTGTCTTTGGCAAAAGTAAATAGGCCTACGCCGGGGTACAAAATCACCACTGGATTGGGGTCGCGCATGGCTGGGCTATTCGGGTGCTTGCAGCGCTCGTAATAGGCCGCATAATCGGCGCGGTAGGCTTCAAATTGCTGGAGGATGTGCGCTTTCAAATCCACAGTTTCGGCTGGAACATCCAGTACCAGCGGGCGGATTTTGGTGCGCAAAAAGTGATCGGGACAACTGGTGCCCAGCGGCGCCAATACCTCCAAATCATTGGAATTGATGAACTCCAACACCCGGGCATCATCGGTAAAATGGCCCACCATACGGCGATAACTGGAAGCCAGACCGCGCAGGGTTGGCATCACCGCCGCAGCTTTTTCAGCCCGATCAGCTGGAGCGTAAGACTCCCGCTTGGGCCCACCAAATACCGGGCGATTTTTGCCGTAATTTTTTTCCAAATACAAGGAAGCCGCTTCGATCACTTCCAGGGTATTGATGTAGGATTCATAAGCGGTGTCACCCCAGGTAAACAAGCCGTGTCCGCCCAAGATCAAGCCGCGCAAATTTGGATTGGCTTTGATTGCTGCTTCCAGTTGCAGGCCGAGGTCAAAACCGGGGCGCTGCCAGGGAATCCAGGTCATGGTATCGCCCCAGATTTCGTGCATGATGGCCTCACCGTCTTTGCTGGCCGCCAGTGCAATCAGGGCATCGGGGTGCAGGTGGTCGATGTGTTTGTAGGGCAAAAGGCCGTGCAAGGGCGTATCGATGGAAGGGGTTGCACACTTGGGATCAAAAAGGCAATAGTTGAACAAGTCCACCATTTCATCTTCAAACTCCAGGCCCCGGTAGCGGCGCTTGAGGGTATGCAACTTCTCGACGTAGAGATTGGCGCAGCCCGCTTTGGTCAAGGTACCAATGTCGCCACCCGAACCTTTGACCCACATCACTTCTACTTTTTCGCCGGTCAGGGGATCGGTTTCGTCAATTTTGACCGAGGTATTTCCGCCCGCATAATTGGTGAGGCGCAGGTCGGCTCCGAGTAGGTTGGAGCGGTAAATGAATAGGTCGACCTCATTTCCGGCCAAGGAAGCTGCATGCGCTTCGTCCCAGAGGTAGCTTACGTGTTTGAATGTAGTGGTGGACATCTCTTGCTTTTGTTTGTAGTGTAAAGGTAAACAAAAGGGCCATAGTGGCCTTCCTGAACTCTCCTGTGAAAAGTGAAAAGTGAAAAGTGAAAAGTGAAAAGTGAAAAGTGAAAAGTGAAAAGTGAAAAGT
>JAIYAV010000308.1 GCA_027488855.1 Saprospiraceae bacterium | reverse complement strand
TTCCAGGTTTTTGGAAAAAATCAAATCCGCCAAATCGCGGTAATCCGGGAAGTTTTGAGATTGGCGGAAGTACAATTCGGCGGAAGTCTCCCAGCGATTATCTTGCAGATTTTTGAAAAAACCCAGGGACACCTGATCGGCAATTTGAGGCAGAATATTCAGATCGCTGGTACCCCAACGCGCCGTAGGCAAGGCCGCAGTGGTATTGGAAATCAACTGCACATACTGGCGCATGCGGTTGTAACTGGCCTTGATGGATGTGTTCTCGTTCAGGCTGTAGCGCAAGGAAAGCCGGGGTTCAATCCCGCCGTAGGTTTTTGATGCTGTGCCCTTGGAAAAAACCTGGGTTTCTTCCACATTCTCGTCGATGCGAATCGCTTCGGGCGCGTAGCGGTACACGGTATCCGCTCCGAGGCGTTGAAAAAAGGAATAGCGCAGACCTGCAATGACCGAAAATTTCGGGCTGAATTTCCATTCATTTTCCAGGTATGCCGCAGACTCACGGGCCAATTCCCTTTGGATGTCGATGGCCAAAATATTGGAGTAAGGCCCTGGTACCAGTTGATTGGGGTCGATTTGGTAATTGGTGCTCTCCAAGCCAAAAGAAAGGTTGTTTTTTTCTCCGGTGTGTACATAACGCGCTTTGAGTGCCCGGAGGCGGATGCCTGAACTCAGGTCAAAGGCGATGCTGGAATCGGGAACAGCGGTATTGGCTTTGTAAATGCTTTGCACCCCGGTCAGGGTGAGGGAGGCATTTTTGCTTACAAACCAGTTGAAGCGCAAGGTTTGGTTGTACGTCCGGTATTCATAGCGTGAAGAGCTGGCGTTTACGTTCACGGTATTCAAAGAATCGGAAGGCAATTTGAAAGCATCAAAACTGTTGTAAGAGGTGTAGGACAAACGGGTTTTTTCACTGGGTTTGAACAGAATTTTCCCCGTCAGGTCATAAAAATTGGCCACGGTACCCTGGATGCTTTCTGGGCCAAGTTTGAATAAAAAGTCATTAAAAGAACCCCGACCGGAAATTAAAATGGCCAGGCGGTTCTTGATCAAAGGCACTTCCAATCCTAAACGATTCGAAATCATGCCCACGCCACCGTAAAAACTGCTTTTTTCCAGGTCTGGATCTTTCAATTTGACATCCAATACTGAAGAAGTACGGCCCCCGTATTCTGCCGATACCCCACCTCTGGATAAGGTTACATCGCGTACTGCATCGGGATTAAAAATAGAAAAAAAGCCAAAAAGGTGTGAGCTGTTGAACACTGGAGCGTCATCCATCAGTACCAGGTTTTGGTCAATGCTGCCTCCCCGCACATTCAATCCGGTTGCGCCTTCACCAACGGTACTCACCCCCGGCAACATTTGTAAACTGCGCACCACGTCAATTTCGCCCATAAAGGCAGGAATTTTGCGAATGCTGCGAATGCTGAGTTGGGCTACTCCGGTTTCGGTACTGCGGATATTTTCCTCTGGTTTGCTGCTGATGACGGTAACCTCTTCCAAAAACTTGGCGTCTTTGCTCAGTACCACATCCATATTTACGTTTTTATCCACTTGGATGGGGATGACCTTGGCAGCATAACCCAAATAACTAATGCGGAGCGTGAAAGCCCCTGCGGTGGTAGGAATGCCGTAAAAGCCTTTTTTATCGGTATAGGTTCCGGCTCGACTTTCGGTTAAAAAAACCGCAGCACCACTGATGGGCTCTTGAGTGAGGGAGTCAACGACGTTTCCATAAACGGTGAAGCTTTGGTTTTTTTCTGCTTCTTGAGCTTGTAAAAATGAACCAAAAAAAGTGCTCAAAACAAGCAAAAACGGTGTTAATAATTTGCGAATCATGTAAATGGTTGTGATCAATGTGCGCTTTAAAATAGTGGCTAATCTTGTAACTGCCAAACTGATGAAGGCTTGGGTCGGTAATCAGGTGAAAATAACAGACCAATTGGCAATAATCACAGCTACAAGACGTTTGACTTAGTTTTAAAAAAAAGAGAAACCAAGTGTAACTTTTCGTTTTTTGCTGCATTATAGGTAGTAAAGTTAAAGAGCGACAAGAATAAGATAGGCTAATCCGTTAAAAAAGCATTAAACTCTTCAGTCTCTAAAACCTCAATGCCCTTTTTTGTTTTTTAATTCCATGAATACCAAAAAATTAAAAGATTATGCGATGGAGTGGTAAAACGCTATTGGCGTTGGTGGCAATGTTGGCGATACCTTATTTTTGGTCAAAAAATGAAGTATCCGAAAAACGCGAGTTGAAGTACCTGCCAGAAAACCTGGAGAATCCCCACTTGCGCGAGGTCGTCAATAATTTTGACCAGTTTTTTAAGACGGCTATGGAGGGTTCACGTACGCCGGGGGCTGCGGTGGTGATCGTGAAGGACTCCTCTATATTGTACATGCGTGGATTTGGGGTTAAAAATTCACGGGTGCGCGATTCAGTGGATGTCAATACGGTATTCAGAATTGGTTCTTTGTCCAAAGGTTTTGCGGGGGTATTGAGTGGGATGTTGGTTGAAGACGGGCAATTTGCCTGGAATGACCGAGTGAAAAAACATTACCCCGAATTTAAACTCTCCACGCCAGAACATACCGAAAACGCGACCATTACCCACCTGCTTTCCCATACCACCGGAATGCCTTATCACACCTATTCGGATTTGGTGGAAAGTGACTGGACTTTGAAAAACATTGCGGCGCGACTGCACCGGGTTCGTCCTGCTGCTCAGCTGGGCAAATTGTACAATTACCAAAACGTGGTATTCAGCTTGATTGAAGAGGTGATGTACAATACCACTCAAAAAACCTATCAAGAACTGGTACAAGAGCAGATCTTTAAACCTGCGGGAATGACTTCTGCTTCGATCACGTACCGGGACATGATCAAAACCAAGGACAAATCTTTCCCCCACGATAACCTCGGTGGCCGGATGGACATCACGACCAAATACTACAATACCGCAGCGGCTGGAGGTGTCAACGCAAGCATTTCGGATATGGGTAAGTGGCTGCAGGTTTTGATGGGCAATCGTCCAGATATTGTCAGCAAGGCTACCCTGGATCATGTGTTTGCACCGATCATCACGACCAGCAATGAGCGGCGGGTATTTCCGCATTGGGCACCCATGCGTGATGCCTATTATGCCTTGGGTTGGCGTGTGCTGGATTGTGGGGCTGATTCCTTGATTTATCACGGTGGCTATGTGAATGGCTACCGCAGCGAATTGGCTTTTGACCGCAAAGAAAAAATCGGGATTTGTATTTTGTTCAACAACCCAAGCCCGATTGCCAGTTCTTGCGTTCCTTCTTTCTTCGATTTTTACCGCTTTCAGGCCGATTCCATCAAGGAATGGGAAAGTGTTGGAAAATATAAAGCCGCTTTGAGTTACCAGAGCCGATAATGGTTTAGAAAAATTTAATCTAATAGTGTGTTATAGCGGAGTCCATTGGCTCCGCTTTTTTATTTTTGTCCATAAATACATTTACATGCACATTCGCCCAGCGCAAACTTCTGATTTAACTGGCATTACCCGCTTGTTTTTTGCTACTGTCAACAATGTCAATTCCAAAGATTACTCAGCTGAACACATTCAAGCCTGGGCCGAATCCGCGCTGGATCAGGAATATTGGCAAAGTAAAATCGGCAGCCTTTATTTTTGGGTCGCTGAAAATGAGGAAGAGGAAGAATTGTTGGGCTTCATTTCCCTCAACTCGGAAGCTTACCTGGATCACATTTTTGTCCACGACAAACACCAAAATGAAGGGATCGCCACGTCCCTTTTGATCATTCTGGAGGAGAAGGCACGGGAATTGGGTATGGCCAAAATCGACTCCGATGTCAGCATTACCGCCAAACCTTTTTTTGACCAGCAAGGCTATGTAGTAGAAAAAGAAAACCGCAAGGAGTGGAAAGGTCTGGTGTTTGTGAATTATCGGATGGTTAAGGAGTTGGGGTAATATAAATTTATAGTCTAACTTAGCGAACAAATTCCTTCACTCATGATTCGATTTCTACAATTTTTTGCGGCCATCAGCCTCCTCTCCATCAGTTTTTCCTGTCAACCCAGTGCTCAATACGACCTTGTCATCCGCAATGCTACCCTCTATGACGGGAGTGGTGCGGCACCCGTTCAAGGCGATTTGGCCATTAGTGGTGACACCATCGCTGCCATGGGTACATTTAAAGGCAAGGGTAAAACCGAAATAGATGCTGCGGGTATGGCGCTCAGCCCGGGCTTTGTGAACATGCTCAGTTGGGGCACTGAAAGTTTGTTGGTGGACGGTCGTGGCTTGAGCGACATCAAACAAGGCGTGACGCTGGAAGTGATGGGTGAAGGCTGGTCGATGGGCCCGCTGAATGAGCAAATGAAAAAAGATGAAGCAGGCTCTCAAGGCGACATCAAATACGACATCACCTGGACAACCCTGGGCGAATACTTGCAAACTTTGGAGAAAAAAGGCGTAGCTCCCAATGTGGCTTCCTTTTTGGGCGCAACCACTTTGCGCATCCACGAAATCGGCTATGAAGACCGCCAGCCTACACCCGAAGAACTGAAAAACATGCAGCTGCTGGCACGCCAGGCCATGGAAGAGGGTGCATTAGGCATTGGCTCGTCCATGATTTATGCCCCCGCTACTTATGCATCTACCGAAGAGTTGATTACCCTGAGTCGGGTCGCTTCCCAATATGGCGGCATGTACATTACCCACATGCGCAGCGAAGGCAATAAATTGCTGGAGGCAGTGGATGAAGTGCTGCGCATTGCCCATGACGCCAATATTCCTGCTGAAATTTACCACCTGAAAGCCGCTGGCAAAAGCAACTGGGCCAAAATGGACCGCGTGATTGCCAAAATCGACAGTGCCCAAAAGGCTGGCCTAAAAATTAGCGCCGACATGTACACCTACACCGCTGGTGCTACCGGACTGGATGCGGCTATGCCTACCTGGGCCCAGGAAGGTGGTTACGGGGAATGGGTAAAACGCCTGCAAGACCCCGCAACCCGCAAGCGCATCATCGCCGAGATGAAAACCGATGCCCAGGATTGGGAGAATTTGTATTATGCGGCTGGTTCGGCAGAAAAACTGCTGTTGGTCGGTTTTAGGGCCGATTCACTCAAAAAATTCACTGGCAAGACCCTGGCGGAAGTCAGTAAAATTCGCGGCAAAAGCCCGGAAGAAACCGCCTGTGATTTGGTCGTTCAAGATGGTAGTCGGGTAGGTACCGTGTACTTCCTGATGTCGGAAGACAATGTGAAAAAACAAATCAAATTGCCCTATGTCTCCCTCGGCTCGGATGCCGGAGCACTGGCTTCGGAGGGAGATTTCCTCAAATCGAGTACCCATCCACGGACTTATGGCAACTTTGCACGCCTCCTGGGCAAATATGTACGGGAGGAAAAAGTGATCAGCCTGGAAGAGGCCATTCGCCGCTTGAGTTCCTTGCCTTGTGAAAACCTCAAAATCCAAAAACGGGGTAAATTGGCACCTGGATACTTCGCCGATGTGGTCGTTTTTGACCCCAAAACCATTGCTGACAAAGCCACCTTTGACACCCCACACCAATACGCAGTGGGGGTCAAACACGTTTTTGTCAATGGCATTCAGGTCTTGGCGAATGGGGAACCTACCGGAAAACCTGCCGGGCGTTTTGTAAAAGGCCCCGGTGCGAAGTGAAATTCAACTACGTAAGGTGTCCCCTCGTTTCCTAAACCCACCCAAATTTTTGAACAAAAAATACAATAACTCGTTTCTTAGGCTTATCTCCGATTTAGTAGGAGCAGAGGTCAATAATGCGTATCTTGCGCCTTATTATTATTCCTAAATGATCGAATGGCTTATACCACGATTGTTGCGGTGTTAAAGTGGATTTTCTATTTCATCCCGAACCCAATTCACTTTCACTTTTATTCAATACTTAAACTACGATTTTAATGAGAGATTTTGCACAAATCACCATTACTGATCCGATGAGCGCTCCACAACCAAAGAACTTTCTGGATCGCTTTTGGGTAAGTTTGCTGAAAGATTCTAGGGATTTACCACTGATGCAACTTACCTTCAGAATCACTGTGACTTTGCTTCCCCTGACCGTATTGCTGTTCTTTACACAGGGCTGGGTATGGGCATTGGTCTTTGTGGCCCATTTTTACCTCAATCACTTGTATTTCAAAGGGCCTTTTGGGCTGATGCTGCACTGTGCCATCCATCGTCCTTTGTTCAAAAAAGAATATGAGGCATTGAACAACTATTTGCCTTGGTGCCTCGCGCCCTTGTTTGGGCATACCCCCGAAACCTACCGTGCACACCACATTGGCATGCACCACGCGGAGAACAACATGGAAACCGATGATAGCTCTACCCTGGAATTCCAACGCGACAGTATGCGGGATTTTGGCAAATACGTAGGGCGTTTTATTTTGTATGGGGTGTACAACTTGTACCTCTACCACCGTGCCAAAAAACGCAAGTTTTTCATGACCCGCATTCTGGCTGGTGAAATCGCGTTTTATAGCATGGTGATTGCGCTGTGTTTTGTGAACTTCACGGCCACTTTCTTTGCGTTTATTTTCCCACTCTTTGTATTTCGCATCGTAGCCATGTTGGGCAACTGGTCGCAGCACTCTTTTGTGGATGCAGAAGATCCCAGCAACCATTACAAAAACAGCAGCACTTGCATCAACCACTTTTACAACCACAAATGTTGGAACGATGGCTACCACATTAGCCACCATATTTTCCCACATATGCACTGGACGGAGCACCCCAATCATGTGCTGCAAAACCAACAGGATTATGCGGCAAATAAGGCCCTGGTATTTGAAGACCTGGATTTTTTACGGATTTTTATCCTGCTGATGCAGAAGAAATACGACAGACTGGCTGATCATGTAGTCAATTTCAACGGTACTTTTTCGTCGAAAGAGGAGATTGTAGAGCTGATGAAGGCGAGGACGATGAAGATAGATGCCGTTCATGCGGTTCCAGCATAAAAAATGGTGCAGCTTCGCTGCTTATTTACAAAGAGCGACAATAATAGGAGAACGGATGACACGGATAAAAGCGGATTAGAACGGATAAATTTTTGGTTACCTAGCCCTTATCCGTTCTAATCCGCTTTTATCCGTGTCATCCGTTCTCCAAATTGATGTCGCTTTGGTTTAAGATGCGAAGCATCGAAAATGTGTCAAAATCATCCTCACAACACCGCCGTTACCCGGTACCCCGCTTTCCGCAACAGCGCCAATACCCCATCCTTTCCCGGCAAATGCCCGGCACCCACCGCAAAAAAGGTCGACTTTTCCGACGCAATTGACCCAATCTTGGAAATCCACTTGTGGTTACGTTGATTCAGGAGCACCGTACTGAAGTCGATACCCCCTGATTGTTCCACCATATAGTCGAGTAGTGCATTGATGTTCTGCGATTTGTACAATTCCACCATTTTACCAAAAAGGACTTTTTGTTTGTCAAAATCATTGAGTATTTCGCTCAGGTATTTGGCCTGTTGAGGGTAGGGGATAGTTGCCATAGCCTCAGTTTGTTCTTGGATGCTTTCCAAACCTTTGACCTCCATTTGCCCCTCTTGCGCCAGACGCACCAGCGTCATTTCATAGGAAGCAGTTTGATTATCCAGCATTTGTTGCATAGCCACGGAAGCCACTAGCATAGGCTGCCATTTGTTGAACACTTCGACGCCTACCCCAGTACTTTTTTTGACCAAAGCATCCAATTTTTGATAATCCTCAGCGGAAAGCAATTTGTCCAAGGTACTCCCATCGTTCATGCTAGCATTTTGGAGGAGGTCCATTCTCATTGCCGGATCATCCATATCCAATTCCAGAACTACTTGTTGGGTGCTGGCCAAAGCCAGTTGCATGGATTCAGTGAGAAAAAAATCCTTTTGGGGCAAAATATGGATGGTCCCCAGCAGGTACGAAGGCGTTTTTAAATTTTTACCCTCTATTTTCCACAGCAGGGAATTGTCACTGCTTACAGCGGCAGATTCACTGGTTTTGCAGCCCGCCAAAAAAACGAGGATGGTGCCTAAGAGCCACAATAAGCTGTATAATCTTTGATTCATCTGTAGTCGATTTTTTGCTACATTAACGTGCATTTGAATTAACCACGCAAAATGTGCGACTTCTACGAAGTCGTAAAATCACAACTATAACTTTTTTCTACAAATGTGTGACCTCTCCGAGGTCATCAGATCGACTTCGTAGAAGTCGTACATTTGTAGAAGAAAATGTTACAAATGAGTTTTTTACGACTTCGTAGAAGTCGCACATTATTCATTATCAGTCGACGAATTCAGCAGAGAATTACAATGTAGGTTTATTTTTTACTTTTAAATGCGTCTTGTTTTGCCAACGCTTCCATGGCTACGGCCAGGTACACCATCGGTGCATTCCAGTTGATCGCGATTTCGTTGGAGGCATACGAACAGGCATCATCGATGAAACACTCGTCGGGAGCATCCGAAGGGTAGCCGGGGCACTTGTCCTGTTTGCCGGGATTCGGGCCGCCGGAGAGCAGACCGGGCACGGGTTCCTCCACGCCATCTGCTTCCGACAAACGATGGTGGATGTGGCGAGGATATTTGTGGCCAAACCCGGTGACAAAACAATACCCGGTAGCATTGCGTCCCAGCAAGTAGTCCAGGTTGTGCAGCGCTCCTTGCAGGTACGCAGTTTTTTTGTTCAAACGATAAACATGCAACAACACCAAAGCTTGATTGGCGGCCACGGCAGAACTGCCCCATACAAAATCACTGGCGCTTTTGCCCATCACCGTGTGGTAAGGCCGTTGATCCAAACCCATCAATAAGGAGTCCGCCAGTTTTTGTAGTTTCTGAATGGCCAATTTGGAGGATTTTCGCCCCTTGGCTGGCATAACTTTCGCATTGCGAGCCAACGCCAAGGCCGCCAAAGTAGCCACTTGATTCCAAGTGGGGACACGTAGTGCTTGCTTGAATTCGATCCGTGATTGGTATTGTTGTTCACCCGTGCTTATGAAAAGCTCGGTGGCGGCCCAGAGCCACTCATCGGCGGCGGAACGGTCGTCGTAAGCACCTGTAACTACATCTGGATCAAAGCTTTTATTGAGTTCGTTTTGTTGATAAAGCACATTGGGATTTTGGATTGACCAATCCCAGGCTTTGCGGGCCACTTGCAGGCAAGAGTCAGCCAATCCGGGCAATTGGTTTTGGAAAGGCCGCAAAATCCGCGCTGCCTGTGCCGCTACTGCTGCCAGGTTCAGCGCCGCTGTAGTCGTTTTTTTCACCACATATCGTGGCTTGGTAGCCTCGTGGGGCATGACGAGCATGGGGTCGAAACTGGGGTTGGTCAACTTGTGGTACACTCCGCCGTCGTTGGGGTCTTGCATTTTTAGCATCCAACGCAGGTTCCAGAGGATCTCGTCCAACAAGTCCGGGAGCTGGTTTTTGCTTTCGGGGATATTTGTATTGAGTTTTTGGCAAAACTGTGGGAAATCTTCGTACAAAGACAAGAGGGTTGAACTGGTAATGCCCGAGTTGACCACATATTTGTTGTAGTCGCCCGCATCGTACCAACCGCCGGGGGCTGAAATTTCGAATCCGGTAGGTCGGGCGGCTGATGCCGCCGAAGGATGCACCAATACCTTATCGTCAGGATGCGCAAAGGGCCGTGCCCAAGCCCCGGCATAAGCGGCGGGTAAAGTGGTAGACATGCGTTGGAAATAATAACTTTTGAGCACGCTCCTGGCCAAGTCCTGATGTACAGCTGCGGCGATGACAAAAGGAGCGGAGTGGCTGCCATCGGCTAGATGAAGCTGGTATTTGCCTGTTTTTTGCAGGCTGCTGAAGTCGGCAATCTGGCTGCTTTTGCCGGAGAGGGAATTGGGGCGAGCAGCACTGAGGCTGCCCCGGAATACCGTATCTCCTTTGGCCAGATCGAGCACAAAAAAGCGGGTAATGGAAGTGCTGGGGGCGATTACGGCGATTTTGGGGGCGGTGGGGTAAAAGCCGATTTGGTTGAGGTGGATGGTGGCTGTTTGAGCTGTTGCACTCGAAGTAAAGAACAGGGTAAAAGCCAGGACAAGATAGCTTACACGCATGGTTGATTTTTTTTGTTGTGATGGGTGAAGATAAGCGCTTTCCTAACAGATCGAGCAGAACATTTAACCCCCCAAATTTGTATAAAATACCACCAAAACACAGCGTATATGTCCAACATCCTCCGCATCCGCCCTCTCGGTTTTCCCTGGGAAACCCGCGACCCCTTCCTTTTCTGCGTACACCACGAAGACTTTTACCCCCATGGCAACACCCAAATGGGGCCAGCCACATCCCTCAGTGGTCGCAACCTCGGCAATGATTTCACGATCAAAGATGGCTGGCGCATGTACCACGGACGGACGGTACCCGGCTTTCCCGCGCACCCTCACCGGGGCTTTGAAACCGTGACCATCGTGCGCAAAGGATTTGTGGATCATTCGGACTCCCTGGGTGCTACCGCCCGCTTCGGCAATGGCGATGTGCAATGGATGACCGCAGGCCGAGGGGTTCAGCACTCCGAGATGTTTCCCTTGCTGAAGGAAGATCAGGACAACCCCTTTGAATTGTTCCAAATCTGGCTCAACCTGCCCTCCAAGCACAAACTGGTTGACCCCCACTTTGGCATGCTCTGGTCGCATACCATCCCGCATGTGGAGCACGTAGATGCACAAGGCAAAAAGACCTGGCTGCGGGTGGTGGCTGGTCAATTGAATGATGCACAGGCACCCGCACCACCTCCCCATTCCTGGGCTGCCGATTCGGCCAATGAAGTGGCCATTTGGACGCTCAAACTGGAGCCAGGCGCCCAATACACTTTGCCCGCAGCCAGTGCGGGTTTGAATCGTTCTTTGTATTTTTTTAAAGGAGATACCTTACAAATGGATGGCCAAAAAGTGGGGCTCAAAAACGCGATCGAAGTGCGTTCGGATGCAGAAATTCTAATTGAAAATGGAAATGTTGAAACGGAGTTGCTGCTCCTGCAAGGCCGCCCCATCAATGAGCCCGTGGCTCAGTACGGCCCCTTTGTAATGAATACCCAGGCGGAATTGCAGCAAGCGGTGAATGATTACCAACGCACGGAATTCGGCGGCTGGCCCTGGCCGAGTGCGGATCATGTGCATGCGCGGGATGCTGGGCGATTTGCGGTGCATGCGGATGGGCGGGAGGAACAGGTGTGACGTTGCTGGTTTGATCTATTACAAAACAAATTGGCACTGAAGTTAATGGATATTTAGTTGAAAATTAACAATCAATTGCCTATGTTTGTCATTGACAAAACCCATTTTTTACCCCCTAATGTAATTTTATGGCAACTGCACAAACCCATTATCATCCGGTTATTCTCGAACTAATCGATTTGATAGAAAAAAACCAATGGCAAGATCAATTTGAAAAAGCCATAGCAAAAGCACACAGTTATAATGTCCCCCTGCTTGAAAAGGTTACCAATCTCGATCAGTATTTTGATTGGATGAACAAGCTCTTGTATTGGATACCTTCCGAAGACTTTACGGGCACCAACATCTATAACCATCTCTGTGCCTCCTATTTTATTGTGGATCAGGAGCCCGTTTTATCGCTCCAAACCAAAGTGGTTCCACACCAAAAAATGCCTCCGCTGACTCCATTGTCTCAATGGCTGGTGAATTATGCCGATGCAATGGGCGATTTTTTAGACACACCCGAATCCTTAACCCCTGAATCGGAAAAGTCGTTTTATGACTCGCCCAATTACAACCTTAATGAATACATCAGACCCCACGGTGGATGGAAATCCTTCAATCAGATTTTTGCAAGAAACTTCAAACCTGGACTTCGCCCAATTGCTGCACTATGCGATCAAACCGTGATTGTATCCCCTGCCGATTCAACGTTTGACGGCCAATGGGAGATCCGTGAGGATTCAAACATTACCATCAAAGGGCTTCACTGGAAAATCAGTGAACTATTGGAAGGTAGTCCATATAAGGATCGGTTTAAGAACGGACAATTTATGCATTCCTTTTTGAGTCCTGCTGACTATCATCGTCAACATGCCCCGGTAGGTGGGAAAGTGTTAGAAGCCAGAGTAATACCTGGACAGGTTTACCTCGAAGTGGAAGCTGTACCGGATGGCAATGGCCGACACAGTATCCTACCAAAAAGAAAATATGACGCGCCGGATACCGCCGGATATCAATTTGCACAGGCCCGAGGATTGATAGTGTTGGATACCCCCATTGGTCTTGTTGCCGTTGTTCCAATCGGGATGTGCCAGGTGTCATCAGTGATCATGACTGCGGAAGTTGGGGTAACGGTAAGGAAAGGCGAGGAGCTTTCCTATTTCCAGTTTGGCGGTTCAGATATCATTTTGGTATTTGAAGGGGCATCCAACGTGAGTTTTACCGCCCAACTGAATGTTCACTATAAAATGGGAACGCGGATCGCTCAGGCATATCCGGTGCTTTGATATGAATGGAATATTGTTTGGGTCTTGACTCTTAATGTTTTTATTCCTAACTTGGCAGCGCGTTAATGGGAGGGTAATAATTTATCCTCCACATTAATCATTTGCTCAGTTAATACTAAACTAAACCTACAGTGTAATGAAGTACATTCTCAAGGGAAACCTACGTGGTTTCTATTGCGGAGATTGCTCCGATCCCCTCAACAATGTCATAGTCAAAATCTATGGACATCCACAAGCCGAGACAGCTACCCTCTTGGCTACCTCTTCTGAAAAAGAAACATTTCACCAACGTAGCGAAGAGGAATTACAACAACTCTCTAATCTGTTATTGGCGAGTGCTGAAACCGACGAAAAAGGTAATTTTCAAGTCGAATTAAGCGAAAAACAATATCGTGGTGGCGCATTTGATATTGATTTTGAGTGTGGCACAGTACCTGTACGCTTGCCGATACCCCCTAAGCCCAAAGGGCCTTTTCAATTCCACATCACAACACTACAACCCAAATGGCGCGGTGGTTTTGCTGGTGATTTTTTTGCAGAATACCAGTACGAAATCCCCTACCGGTGGTTTTGCAAAATTTATGCCCTGTTTGACATTTGGGTAGTTTGTGGCACAGTCACCAATTGTGAAACCAAACAGCCATTGGAGGGCCTAAAAGTGACTGCCTTTGATTGCGACTGGATTCAGGACGATAATTTGGGCTTTGACTATACCGATGCAGGTGGGCATTTTAAAATAGTTTATGATGGGGATAAAATGCGCCAGACCCTGCTTTCTCCCTGGCTCAACCATGAATATCCAGCTGGTCCAGATTATTACTTCAAGGTTGAAACCTCTTCCGGTGATGTGCTTTTGGCGGAAAACAGAAACCTTGGCAAACGTAAAGACCGAGCCAATGCTGGAAATTGTTTTTGCGTGCATTTGTGTGTAAATAGTGGCCCAGTTGATGTACCATGGTTCACTCGCGTGGGTAATTTTAACATTACCAGTGACATTGATGCCTCGGGCAAAACCATAGCCGCAAGAAGTGGTGCTGGCGGAGTGGGTTTTGGCTTTTACCATGCAATTAAGCTAAAAGGTTATGCCCCTGAAAAATTCCCAAGTACAACAAATGTCCTGTTTTATCGCTTTCAATATTCCTTTGACGGAGTAAGTTGGAACAACATCACCCAAGCTCAATTATCTGGAGATGAACTCATCGTTGGTGAGCGCCAAATCATCTGGAATGGCATCACTGCATTTCAAGACATTGTGATTAATCATTCACTTCCGGCTTCAACACCAGATAGTATTCCAGTCGATGCGGCACCATTACCAATACCAAAACATGTATTGCACCTGGATGCTCAAGGTTGGGTAAGAGTAGATCAGCAAGTTCTGGGCAGCGGTTTTAGTGGTCCGCTCTTGTGGGTAGACACCCGTGCCTTGGTGCCTGGCGGTGACGCCAATGGAACAGAAACACCTGGAGCAAACATTGTTAATCCAAAAAATGGCAGGTTGGTGCATATCCAGTTTCAAACTACGGATGATCCAACGAACCCCACCCATTACCGTACCCAAGCGATACAGGCTAAAATTTACATCAACAACTGGGAAGAAGTGAATCTTTTGCGCTTAGAGGAGCTTCATTCTGGAGTAGCCGCTTGTACCCCTATCACTACCCAAGCCCACGTCAAATACTCTGCTGACCACGAATTGATGGCTTCCTGGTCAGTAGGTATCCATTCAAGTGCGACGGGGTCAATTGGAGGACTACCTGCAGGAATTGGACCAAGGGGTGGAATTTCGCCACTTCCACAAGGTCTTGATTTGACTACAGCTGCTTTGACACCTCCATTTAACGCTATTAACTGGCCTTCTTGTTCTTACAGTCTGACCCTGAATACAATACGCAGTCTGACGGATGGGGAAAACAATGATCCGGGTAAAACCAACCCGGTCATATTCTGTCGTTGATTTTTTTTTGAACAGGGGAACAACTTGCCTGTAATGGATGAATTGTTGTTTCCCTGTTCCTATTCTTTAACTAAACAAAAAAACTGTTAATGAAAAATTTATTATCATCAATGATGATTGCAGTGGCAGCATGCCTTAGCCTATTCGTTTTTTCTGTTAAGACCACACAAATAAGCGAAGTATTTTATTACGGAACGACTGATAAAGTTTTACTCAGTTCCCCCGGGAATAAAATAATCGTGAAATGTTCACCAAAGAAAGACGTCCAGCGGAGGTTTGAACAGTTTGGCAAGATTGAAAAGGTATCTGAAGAGGTATTTATGATTATTTTGTCGGACACGAAATTAATGGCCAAGACGCTTGAGGCTTTGAAAAAAGATATCGATGTGATTTCGGCGAACCCGATTTATCTCACTCGAGACAAACAAGAGATGGGCGTTACGGATGAAATCTGCCTTCAGTTCAATGACCAACTGAAAGACAATGATCGGAAGGAACTTTTGAATAAGTTCAAAGCAGTTGAAGTACCAAGAACAAAGCCTTGGGAGAAATATTTTACAATTGTCACGGTCAGTAAAGATCAGAATGCCCTTCAAGTTGCCAACAGAATTAAAGAATCTGGTTCCGTAAAGTTTGCTCATCCAAACTTCTATGCAATCACCTACAAGCATAGTTTTTTCCCGACAGATCCATTTTTTGTTAGGCAATTTTACCTCAACAATACAGGACAGGCAACCAATGACGGACATTTCGGAACAGCAGATGCAGACATTGATGCACCCGAGGCCTGGGATATCTCTAGAGGTGTAAATACCATCACAGTCGCTGTGATTGATGAAGGAGTTGAACGCACCAACAATGATCTTCCTGCAGGAAGATTAACTATTCTAAACGGAAGCAATTTTGCTGGCGGAAATCCCAACGATCCTGATGCAGCTGGAGATGGCGCACATGGTACCTGTTGCGCAGGTATTATCGCAGCCGAACAAAACAATGGTCAGGGAGTTGCAGGCATTGCACCTTTATGCAGAATTATGCCAGTTCGAATTCCTTTTGGAGCGGTGGCTGCTTCCACTTATGCCAACGCCCTAAATTTTGCCTGGAGCAATGGTGCTGATGTTTTATCCAACAGTTGGGGATATAACTCAACTGCAGATATCCCTGTTATTACCGCTGCAATCAACAATGCTGTTACAATGGGAAGAAGTGGTATAGGTTCCGTCGTTGTATGGTCAGCTGGGAATACCGCCGATCAAGCTGCAGGCATTGCAGGCTTTGTCTCCTATCCCGGATGTGTAGCAGTTGCTAATGTAATCACAGTGGGGGCCTCCGACAGGAATGATCAACAAGCAAATTACAGTCCAACTGGAGCTAATGTCGATGTTGTTGCACCTTCACATCGCGCATACAGTTCCCAAATTGCAGGTGAAAGTTTTGAAGTTTGGTCAACAGATATTATAGGTACAGCGGGGTATAACCCAACCAAAACTACAGACGGTGGGGGACTGCCAGTAGTAGGAACTAACCTGCCTGCGGCGGGTACCAACTTTCAGGATTATACTGGACGAATGGGGGGAACCTCAGCAGCTTGTCCTGAAGCGGCAGGTGTGGCTGCATTATTGCTTTCGGTTCACCCGACCTTTACGCCCGCACAAGTATTTAACGCCATTACGACCAGTGCTGATAAAGTTGGGGGATTTACCTATGTTGGTGGTAGGTGTAATCAAATGGGGTTTGGACGATTAAATGCCTTTAATGCAATATCCCCTCAATTATGGGTGCGAGATACCCCAAATGACCCTGGTTCAGAGCCCAATCCAACCCCTGACCCTATGTACATCTCCGAAGATATTTGGATTAGAAAAACCAACGACGGCATTCAATTGCATGAAGATGCTGAATACAAAACTTCTTCCCCAAATTCCGTTTATGTAAGGGTGCGAAATGGCGGGGCTGAAGTAGGCAACGCGACCTTAAAACTGTATTGGGCAAAGGCTTCTTCGGGGTTATCATGGCAAGCACCATGGGATGGTTCCGTTTTAGTTCCTGCGACAATGGGCGGTCTAATTGGTTCTATTCCTACAGGTATTGTTCCAGCAAACGGTGAAAAGATAATTCAGTTCGATTGGTTTCCGCCCGATCCAGCGTTATATGCATCGTTTGGTACTGATCAATTCCACTTCTGTTTATTGGCAAGGATTGAAACAAGCAGCTCAGCTCCTTTTGGTATGACTTTTCCCGAGACTATCGGCGATTTGTGGAATAATGTTAAGAATAATAACAATATTGCTTGGAAAAACATAACCGTAAAAGATAACGTTGTAGGAAACATCGGCTTGTCTGGCATGCTCGTGGCAAACTATTCCCGCGAAGAAGAATTGACTCGAATTGTGTTTAAAGTCCCTAAATCGGATGAAAAAATGCCTTTGTTCCAGTATGGTAATTTGACAATAATCCTGTCAGATAAACTTTACGCCAAATGGAAAGAGATGGGCGGAAAAAGCGAAGGGGTTAAACCAAACGGCAAAGAATTTCAGGTGACTTCCCCCAACGCATGGATTGGGGACATTAAAATGAAGCCAAATGAGATATTAGGTTTGCAAGTAAGGTATAAGTTAAATGCGAACCCGAAAGTCGCAAACCTCCAAGGATTTGCCTTTAATTTTGAAGTGCAACAAATGGCTTTCATTAAGGATAAATGGCAAATAAAAGGCGGAGAACGCTATCAATACTATCCTTTGAAGAGAACAATAAAAAAGTAGATTGATCAGGAAACTGTTCCTTCTATGGGGCGATAAAAAAATAAGTGCTCATTTTTCCAAAGGATCAGATAAGTAAACGGTTCATTTCAAGTGTCTTATCTGATCCTTTGGCTCAAGAAAAATGAGTACTTATTTTTGCCCCACTACATAGATACAAATAAAAGTGGCATTTACAAGGGCCCAGCCACCTGCCTATTCCGCCAAAACTCCGCCCCCGCCCAACGCCTTTCCTGCCCATACAAGCCACAACGCTGGTCAAAATACCGCGCATACCGCTCCTTTACACCTCTGTCGTACTGCTCCAATTCCTTCCTTTGCCCCTGTAGAGCCGCTGCCAGCACCCGCCCGGCTGTTACCCCATCACTCAGCGCTTTGTACAAACCCTGCGAAGCAATTGGATCGTAAGTGGCCGTCGCATCTCCCACCGCGAGCCAGTGCTCACCGTAGGCTTGTTCCAACAAGGAGGAATAAATCGGGAAAGTGTGGAATTCGGGTTGGGCTAATTGTACATCCGCCAGGGCAGGGCTAAGTAACTGGGTGTGGCTCAGTAACGCTGCCCAACCCGCCGCGCCAGCAGCTTTGAGTTGGCGCAACTGGGGCGCATCGGTGACGAACATGTGGATGAGTCGGTGGTCAGGCAAGTACGCTGCATACCACCAACCTTCGGGAGTTGACTCCACCAAAACCTGTTTTTTTATCTGACCAGCATGAACGATACTGAACCCCGCTAGCCCAAAAAGTTGATCATCCGTGCGTTTTTTTACCCCCAAATCAGTAGCAAAACGAGCCAGTGGCCCCGTAGCATCTACCACCCAACGAGCCTGGACTTCTTTTTCTGGACCGGAACGCTCCGCTAGGGTAAGCAAAAAACCAGCTTCGTTGGCTTTGGCACGAAGGTAGCGCGTATTCCATTGTACACTAATCTCCCGTTCAAGTGCAGCCTCAACCAGCATGGCATCAAATACCGGGCGATTGAGCCGCCAGGACGGCCCCATGGGGTTGAGCAGATGGTCATTGTAGCCCACTTGCTCCCGACCCCAAAGCACCGCGCTGCCAGGACTGTGCATGTGCCCAGCCGCTAAAAAATTCGCTTCCAATTGCAAGCGCCGCAGCGGGGCGAGCAAATCGGGAGGGGCACTTTCACCCGCCCTTTCCCGCTTTTGCTCGCCCGCATCGGCGATCAGAATGGAACAGTCCGAAAAGCTGCGCAAGGAAAGGGCGGTGGCCACCCCTGCTGGCCCAGCGCCCAATACCACTACATCGTAAGTGCTAGCCATGCGTATTGAATGGCCACATCAGAACCGGATTGTCGGCATTGGCGGCGTCATCGAAGCGGGCTTGTACTTCCAGGTAATACTCCGGGTCGTAGGTATCCCCCTCAATGGCCGTGCCCTGGATCACAATGCCGAGTCGATCCCAGTCCGTTACCGATTGTAGCGCTTTTTGGAAGGTACTGGCCGATTTGGGATCCAGGGCATAAGTGCCCGGCCCTCGGATAGCCCATTTTTGTTGGGGCAAAACATTGTTGACTACCTCGGTTGCCACGTACACCGAGTCGGGCCGTTGCGAAGGCCAAGACCAGTATAAGGTGGTCTCGTTGCCATTGGTATGGTTCACGCCCAGGGTATTGATGCTGGGTTGGTGAATGGAGCAGGAATTGTAGTCGGTTTGCCAGGGAATCGACATGAATTTGGAAATGTCGCCGGGCTCCAGGCCATCGGTCATGTTGTGTTTGGGAATCCAGCCACCCGTCAAAAAGGGGGTCTTGGGGTTCACTTCGGCATAATTCAGCGCCTTGTGTTTGACCCGGAAAGGCCCTGCCCCGGATTCGCGCCAGTCGTTCATGTACAGGTCTTCACAACGCACGGTATAGCTAACTTCAATGCCCGGTACAAAACGCCCGCCCAGGCAATTGCTCAGGGAAGCCATGTCGAGCATTTCGCCCGCGCCGAGTCCCGAACCCTTATCCGAAGCAAAGTTATTTTTGCTCCATTGTTCCAAAAAGAAGTATTGCGTTTTGGTAACGGTCAGGAAGGAAGTGCCCGCATCACCTACGGACAAGGGCATCAAAGGTACGCCAATGTTCAGCTCGGCGGGAAGATTGGGGTTGCGGATGAAGTTCAGCCCGGCCATGATCGTCCGGTTGGGCTCATCTGTTGCACTGATGGCATCCACTGCATCGTGTGCGCGCAAGGCCATTTTGGGCAAATTGGTGGTCCAACGTTGCAGGTTGGCGGCGCGGAAAATAGGCCGAACCTGGGCCTCAAAATCGGGTTGATAATCGGGATTGAACGTACCCGATTGTGGATTGTAAATCTCCGGCTGCAGCGCCAATTCGCGTACCCACACATCAAACACATCGTCCCATACCGAAACCACATTGCGGATTTGGGGCGCAAATCCAGGATCGCCACAAATGACCCAGGCACCAAAAACTGGCTCAACGCCGCCATCTTCAAAAATCAAGGTAGCGGATACTGGCCCATCGCCCGCGTCATCGAACCAACCAGCGTTGTTCAAATCACCTGTCAAGGGAATGGGGTCGCCGTATTCATCGTATTGGGCGGCGGTGCGGCCAAAACCGGGCAAGACCAGCAAGCGGCCTTTTTCATCGGTTTGAATTTCGCCCAAAGTATTCAACTTGCCCGTTGGTTCGAACAACTTGCCTGTCGGAAAATATTTGGGATAATCGGCTTGTTCCTGGATTTTCCCACTTGCATCTACATAACTTGCCGGAGTGACTGCGTCGAAATGGGCGTTGGTTTTGGCCGAAGCCGCAATCGCCCGGGGGCCCGGATCGATCATCAATTGGCTCAGTCGGGTAGGGGCGTTGACGTCGCCGTACACGCCCTGATTGCGCAGTTGGGGCACTTTGCCATCGGCATAAGCGTTGACGCCCTGGGAATTGACCACTACGTAAGCAGCGGCTTTTTTATTGGCGATATGGGCAGTCCAAACGATGTCTTTCACCACCCGGCCATCGGCGAGGCGGCTGCCGACCACGATTTCCTGGGCTGGACTTTTGCAGGGATAAGTATCGAGGCCATCCAGCTCGTAAGCATAGAGGCGGAATCGAGCAGCTTGGCGCTTCAGCAAACCTTCGGCGTCGCGCAGGTCATTGCTGGTAACGAATTCGCTCTCGGTGCCGGGTTTGATGGGTAAGCCACCGGTGGTAGCTGTATTGTCGAGGGGCAATCCGGCGCTGGTTTCCGGCGACAAATAGAATTCAGGACTGCTGCCAATGCGGGCAAAGTTGATGCTGGGATGCACCCGAAATACCGTTTTATTAGCCATGGTTTTGGGATTTTTAACTGAAACGAGGCAAGACCCCTTGTTTCCAGCAATTTTGAATAGCGGCACCAACCGATACCATCAAACGAACAAAGTCTTCCGGGTTTTTGCCGTTGAACAAAGCCCGCAGGTTTTTGCGCAAGCCAGCAAAATGCTCCAGCAAAATTTCCAGGACTTCCTGATCCTGCGCCGTGTATTCGGAAGTGGGTTTCAAGGGGTAAGTGGCAGGCAGGGGAGCGGTACGGATTTGTTCAAATTTGTCGAAATGGTCGAGTTCCTGGTTGCGGTCATCGGCGGTATTTTGGAAAACGGTTTGGATGTCGTCCTTGCTTTGGGCGATGCCCTCACCTTGGTCGGTGATCAGGTCAAAAAGTAGCCCGACCTGGTAAAATCCATTTTTGCCACTTTCCGTGACAGTCATGGCGGGCATATTGCGGTAAAAGGAGGAGAAAAAATCCACCTGTTTGACGCCGCCGCGAATCTGGTCTTGCAACTCCTGAGCCCCGTAGCGGATGGCCCGGTAAAACTCGCCAATGTTGGCGTACTGGGAGACATTCTCCTGCAGATTGGGCTTGTCGTCCGAGTCCCAGTCCGGGTACTCAATCAAGCACATGGCGTGGATGCGCGCAGCATCCAAAGGGCCGATTTCCGCGCTGTAGGGTTGGAATTGGGGCTCTTGGGAGGGGTCGGGATCGTCCAGGCTGAAGTTCAGATGGGGAATGTTTTGCCCCACATAAAGAGGCGCATCAAACGATGGAGAAAGCCCAAAAGCATTGGCAACATTGGCTGCCGACTGCAGGTGCAGCATTTCCTGATTGACCACCGACTGAATGAGTTGAAAAGCATCGGAACTGCGGTCAACAATGGAATACATGGCTGACATGTAAAAGGGAATGGTCCAGAACTCCAGATCGACGGCGTATTGGAGGTGCTGTCGCAGGTGTTGGATGTCCCAAGTGGGCGGGGCCGCTTGGGGGGAATTTGGGATTGACATATGGTGTGTGGGTTGGTGAACTTATTGTATTTCTGGGTGTGATAAAGATAGGAAATGAGATTTGGATTTGGGAGCGGAGATTTGGATTTGTTTCAGAGAAAATCCGAGTTGCTCCCACAACTAGAAAAAGAATTGGGAAATAAGATACGAAACGCTGCTCGAACATCTGCCCGTAATTCCCTAAATTCACCCCCTCAAACAAAAAACATTCAACGATGCAATACCGCCGTTTTGGACGCACCGAAATGCAAGTCAGCGAAATGGGTTACGGCATGTGGGGCCTGGCCGGATGGAAAGACTCCGATGATGACGAAACCTGGAAATCCCTGCTTTTATCCGTAGAACTGGGCTGCAATTTTTTCGACACCGCATGGGCTTATGGCGATGGGGTCAGCGAGGAGATTCTGGGCAAGTTGCTGCGGCAATTCCCGGATAAAAAACTTTACGTCGCCACCAAAATTCCCCCCAAAAACCGCAAGTGGCCTTCTCGCCCAACGTTCAGCCTTGACGAAGTTTTTCCTTCCGACTACATTGAAGAATACGTCAACGACAGCCTCAAAAACCTGGGCGTTGAGTGCATCGACCTGATGCAATTCCACGTCTGGGAAGATGGTTGGGCGGATAGAGATGAATGGAAAGAAACCTGTGCCCGCCTCACCCAGGCTGGCAAAGTGAGTCACTGGGGCATCAGCATCAACCGCTGGGAACCCAACAATAGTTTGCGCACCCTGGAAACGGGGCAAATCAGTGCGGTTCAGGTCATTTACAACATTTTTGACCAAAACCCGGAAGACCAACTTTTCCCCCTCTGCCGCAAACTCGACATTGGTGTCATAGCCCGGGTTCCTTTTGATGAAGGCACCCTGACTGGCACCTTGACCAAAGACACGGTTTTCCCTGCCGGCGATTGGCGGGGCACTTATTTTGTGCCCGAAAACCTGATCCCTTCCGTCGAACACGCCGATGCCCTCAAACCATTGGTTCCAACCGGAATGACCATGGCGGAAATGGCCCTGCGCTTTATCCTCAGCAACTCCGATGTACACACCACCATCCCCGGCATGCGCCGCGAGCGGAATGTGCGCATGAACATGGCCACGAGTGATGGCTCGGGTTTGAGCCTGGATTTGTTGAATGCGCTGAAGGAGCACCGCTGGGATCGGGTGCCTACGGCGTGGTCGCAGTAGCGGCTTCGGTGCTTTAGGTCTGTCAATTACCCACAAATAAGATTCGTGGTTGATATTGAGCATTTTACTGTTGCCTCAGAACCCCCGACCCCTGTGAGGCAGGGTCGATTGGTTCTGGCCTCAACCCCGAAGGGGTGACATGATTATAGCAAAAATGGCACGTAGTTGTATTAAAACCCCGAAGGGGTGACATTATTTGATCACACCCTCTCAGTTT
>JAIYAV010000051.1 GCA_027488855.1 Saprospiraceae bacterium | reverse complement strand
TCGCAGATTGGCCAAGGATTATGAGAAAACCCCTGCTTCATCCGTAGCTTTCATGCAACTTGCTTTTATCAGTATCATTTTAGCAAGATTTGACTAAATGAAATTTAAACATACTCTAAGACATAATTTGTAGGTTTGAATTTGTCAATGAGCTTTATCGTCTCTTTGTGTATTGCTTCATCGTGTGAGGCAATTGCACAATTATGATTTCTGGCTAAAAGTTGTTCTGTATAATTTAAATAAATTTCGTCAAGCTTAATTCCTCTTGGCAAAGAAAGATTTTTAGGTGTGTCGTAAGCACCTTTTACCAACCGAATGCTCCCTGACAGTCGAACGATTTCTTGAAAGTCATCACTTGTTCTGTAAAGATATGCTTGAATTGTGATGCCCAAATTACTATGTATCTTCAAAGATTCTTTGTAAATGTCAAGTATTTGGTCTGTCCTGTCAGTACCTTCCATACTTATTATAACTTCCTGATTTGATTTAGCTGCTTCTTCACAGATTAAATGTAGATTTTGCTTAGTTAAGTCATTAGAAACAAGTAACCCAATATGAGATAAGTCTAACGAAATGGAAGAATTAATACTTTCTCGTTTTATGGCTTTAGCAAATGCTATAAATTCATTTTTCGCTTCGTCTGCGTCTTTTTCATTCCGAATACTTTCTCCCATAAAGTCAGTCGTAACTTTATAACCTTTGCTATTTAGCTGTTTTACGGCAAGAATTGCTTCATTCAACGTTTCACCAGCTATGTACCGATTAGCAGCTTTTTTAAGTGTCTTAAAAAGTTTTTCGTTTTGAAGAATATAGTTCTTTGCTTCTTCATTTAACGCTGCCTTTTTTAAAGCATCTGTAGCAACGCTTAATAAATGTTTGTCCATAGCTTGTTAATTTCATTTATTTTGAGATCTCCTTTTGTAACGAAGGCTTGGCTATTATGCGTTGCTTTCGTTCGGCCTGTTAATAAATACATACCTGTCCTTGTCCAATGGGTAAAACAGATGCAATGACGTCTTCTCTAACTTCGTTATCGTAAAGTTTTTCAATTGCCCAACCCACTAAGTCAACTGCGGCCAAGCAACCTGCGGCTGTCCCAATGTTTCCGTGCGTTACCAGATGTTTGTCTTCAAGAACCTCAACCCCATAATTTTTCAACGCTTCGAATGCAGTCGGATACGTTGTTGCTGAAAGCCCATTTAGATGTCCAAGGGCCGCAATTATTAAAGCTCCTGAACACATTGAACAAATAATTTGTCGGCTTGGATCAAGGTTAAAGCGTTTTAAGTAAACTTCATCCTTGATCACGTTTCTTGTTCCTGGTCCACTACCAAAAAATACCAAGTCCGCATCATTGCATTCTTCAATCAGTCCATGCGTTTTTAGGTCAAGTCCACACACGGATTCATGGGTTGCGTTTGTCCCCACAATCTTTACTTGAAATGCTTTGTCACGAAATTTAACTCGGTTAAGCAAGTCCCAAGCTAAAAATATATCGATGTCCGTGAACTTGTCAAATGCTACTATTACGGCTTTTTTCATCGTTAATGATCTGTTTTGTCGTTGTCATTGGGTTACACACAAGGGTTTGGCGCTTGGCGAAGAAGCGGATTTCAAAGCACAAAACCATACAATGATGCAAGAATTTTTCCTTTGCCAAGAAGGATTTAGTCGCGAAAAACTACATTGTGATGTAGTTTTTCGGGGATTTTAGGCGAAGAGGTAGGTAGATTGTATACCTCCCTGCATGAGGTTTTGTGCACTCATCACCCTTTTTATGCATCCCTGTAAATTTTGTTTCATAAGCATTAGATGCTGATTATTTTTGGACATAAAACCAATGTCTATGAAAAATAAACATCTATTCATTCAAGTAACTTTATTGACAGTTTTCTTTCAGTCTTGTATATCAACCAAAACTATCCCTAAAAATAATTCAAGTCACGTTTGGACATTCACTTACTTAAAAGCAATGGAAAATCAAAAAGCAAATTTGGAAGTCTATATTGAGAAAAATTGGTTTGTAATGGATAGTATAGCTGTTAAACAGGGATTACTTGGACAATACGAGCTCTATGAAAACAAAGACCCTGAAAATAAGGACTGGGACTTCATTGTAGCTGTAGAATACCTTACCACGAAAGGCTATGATGCTATTGCGACAGAATTCGAGGCAATTAGAGCCAAACACCAAGTGATCAAAATAAATGGGTTAGGAATGAAGGAATTAGGTAGAGTTGTGAAATCAGAGACCATTTCAAGGAAAAGATATTTGAATGGTGTTAAGCAACCAAACCTGTAGCTTATTTAAAAAATATCATATTTATGGACTTGAACTTTGCTTTACAAAAAATAAAGAAAATCAAATGCTGTTCGTTTCATTTTTATTAAAGCACTACAATGCTATCGTCAAAATATGTCTGGAAAGATGATTGATTCTATTGATAAATCAAAAAATGTAGAAGAAACCATAAAAGATATTTTTAAAATCGCCACAACCGAGGACGCAGGTGTTTTTTCAACAAATCAAACAGCTAGGTCCTCGGCTCGGTTTTTATTCAACAATATTTCCGGAATTAGAGTGGCTTCCAAGGATCGCTGCTCCGCTTACGGGTAAAAAAGATAGTAATTTGAGAAACTGTTTTCGTTTCATGTCAGGTAATTTAATTGGTTAACTTGTTTGAATAGATGTACGATACAATTACGGTTAACAAAATAAATACAGTTATTCCATATTTATCCACACCATCATTAACCGCTAAATGAGCATAAGTAGCCCCTACAAAGTAGTAGATAAGACCAGCATAAGCTGCTTCCTTAAATCTTTTTAAGGCAGGAATCAAGATGGCAAGTGTTCCGAATAACTTAGCCATGCCAAAAAAAGGAATGATATACCCTGGAAAGCCAATATGTTTAAAGCTCTCCTGGATGGGTTCAATTTTAAAGAGATCTGCAAAACTGCCCAGTCCAATAAAAAGGATTACACAAGAAGTGGCTACCCAATAAATGATTTTATTTTTTTTCATGTTGTTTCTTGCTTATTGATTGATTGAAATTTGAAAGGCTTTTGTTGCCCATTCTTCTAATGAAGGAAGTGATACGTTAAGCAAATGTTTTGCTTGGGCTACATTTGGACTGAGCAAATGGCTTCCAGAACTACTTTCCCAACTGTACATCTCAGCAACTTGCAAAGCCGTAGTCTCTCCAATCATCGGGCTTAGAAAACCAGCCAATTCCTCGGGACTAATAGCTTGGTAATGTATGTGCTTACCCAGTAATGTACTCAGCTTTTCAGAAAGTTGTGTCCCTGTTAATGCTTCACTTCCGCCAATTGGAATAAACCGGCCTTTCAATTCTTCCTTTTCCAATGCTGCAAGAATGTAACTTGCAAGATCATCAAAGGACAGATAAGCAACCGGTATGTCATTGGGGATGGCTTGGGGAATTACCCCGCCTTGTTCAATGGCTTGCCGATAAGCTTGCGAAAAGTTCTCCAGATAAAGTGTTGAACTTAGCACAATAGCATCAGGCACTAATTGCTGGGCTAAATTTTTCAAGGTAAGTCTTGCATCAGGCCCCGGCAAACCGATAAATTCATTGGGAACAATACTGCTGATGTTAAAAACTGTGGGAAGTGCCCCCGCCTTTGCAATCGCTTTAAGGGCATTTTCCGCAAACACAATCATCTCGGATGGGGTGATAACAACAGGTACTTGGAGTACAACTTTGTCACCATCTTGGATGATTGAGGTTAAAGAGGGAATTGAAAAATCAGTTCGCCTGGTTTCAATCCCTTGTTGATTTAGCTGTTCCTCACTTTTGGAGGAACGTACCGGAGCAATGATGGTATGTCCTGCGGAGATCAATTTTTGAGCTATGGCAGAACCTTGCTGACCACTGGCTCCAAAGAGAATTATTTTGCTCATACTTCTTTGTTTGTTCAACAAAGGTAATTAGCTTTGGTATCCAAAAGATAATGGTTTCCCATTGGATACCGGTTTCTCTTTGGATACCAACTTTAGAATATGAATTTAAAAGAGGATTTACCAGATGCATCAGGCTATTCAGAATGTACCAAGCATCTATTGCCGTTGATGGATACCATGGATTTGTTGAGTGGCCGATGGAAGTTTGTTATTCTACTTGCCCTTTGGTTTGGGGGTAAAATGCGCTTCAAAGAAATTCAACGCAACATTCCTGGCATAACCGGAAAAGTGTTGTCAAAAGAACTCAAACACCTAGAAGAACACGGTATCCTCACTAGAACGGTCTATGATACGTCTCCCATTTCGGTAGTGTATGAATTGACTGCTTATGGAAAAACCCTGGATAAGGTCATCCTTACGCTAAGGGAATGGGGTGTTAATCATCGAAAAAAAATTATCTCAAAGTAGATTCAGTAGTATGGTATGATTACAATCGGAATGCGAATTACTTTTACATGAAAATAAAGATGAAGTCAAACCCAAAAGCGCCATCCAATGCACGATGATTTAATTCAATTTTGCTCTCAACTGGTTGATTTAAATGCCGAAGAGGTTGAGTTGCTTAAGTCTAACTTTCATTTTCTCAGCATAAAAAGGAAAGACTTTTTGCTTCAGGAAGGGAAACCCTGCAATTTTATTGCTTTTTTGAACAAAGGCATCATCCGGCACTATCACCTAAAAGATGGCAATGAAATAACTTGTGACATCACTTTACCTCGCTCTTTCATTACTGATTTTGCCAGCTTTACCCAATCCATACCTTCGAAGTACAATTTTCAGGTTTTGCAGAATGCCGAACTTTTAGTGGTTCAGAAAAAAGACCTATTTAATCTGTACGATAGTAACGCAAATTTTTCCAAATTAGGAAGATTAATGGCCGAGAAAGTAGCTCAAAGAACGATCAATATAGCGATGTCTTTAGCCTCTGAAAAACCGGAGGAAAGGGTGAATAATTTATTGCTACAAGAACCGGAATTATTTCAGTCGATTCCCCAAAAATACCTTGCCAATCTACTCGGAATCAGCCCAGAAAGCTTCAGTAGAATCCGAGCAAGGAAAAAACCTTAACAATAGTCAACGTTTTTTAGCTTAGCCCACATAGATATTTGTGCTATTCAATTTTAAAACTATAGCACATGAAAAGAAGAATGTTAGTTTTAGTGGGTATGCTTATTTTTACAACGGCTTACGCACAAGAAAAATCAAATTTTTTTGATGCCTTCCTATTGGGTAAAGGCAAATCAGCTCCCTTGCAATGGAGTATTGACGCATATCCATTTCTTTTTCTTTCCAGCGGCGGCGGCGGCAGTGTTGGTATTGAATTCAATCATTGGCAAGCGGGGGTAATTGGTTTTAGTGTGGCGCCTCCAGATTATATTACTCAAAACTTCTTTGAAAATACCGACCATTTAAAGGTGCGGCGAAACAATGCAGTGGAGTTGTTTGCCAATTACTACTTGCGCAAAGACCGCAAGGGAATCTATGGAGGGTTAATAGGGGGGCCTGAATGGTTTATGATGAAAGACAAACTGAGCGGCGCAACTGAAACGATTGTAAAAAGCTACGTCGTACCTCGTTTAGGCCTAAGGGTATTTCCGTTCAAAGAATACCTGTATGCTGACGCAAGTTTTGGTTGGAGTTTTAATCTAAGCGGAACTGAAACGAGATCATTGGGAAAAACAACGTACAACGCCTCGGCAGGTGGATTCATCTATTTTCTTCAATTAGGCGCCAGGTTTAACTTGAAAAAAGAGTGATATCTCGTTTTGTACTACAATCGGGACGGAAGGTTAAATTCGCCGAAATTTCACCTTCCCATCCCGATTGTAGTAAATGACTTGATATAAAAAGGTTTTCCATTTCTATTTTCCACGTTTTAGCTTTATAAGCGATTGCACATTTTTTACAATGTCCCAAAGACTTAAATCTTTTTTTGCTTCTTTCCCAAGAATTTTCTTTGCCAATTCGACCGTCGCTACGTCTGCTTGAGTGACATTTCCCGAATCAAATGGTGGCTTTGGATCGTACTCAATAAATAACTGATACGCCTTTGCTTTTTCAATTCCTACAATTTGACTGGCTAAATACAAACTCATATCAATGCCAGCAGAAACCCCTTGTGCAGTTATTATTTTGTCTTCTTGGACATACCTTTCACTTGTTGGGATTGAGCCATATTCTTTGAGTAAATGAATTGCGCCCCAATGTGAAGTTGCTTTTTTGTCTTTTAGTAAACCTGCTGCCGCTAAAATTATAGAACCCGAACAAACAGAAGTCGTCCAAGTACTTGTTAAATTAATTTTAGCTATCCAAGATAAAAGTGCTTTGTCTTTGGCTTCTCTGATAAATCCAACTACTGAACCAGGTACAACCAAAATATCCGCTTTATCAATCTCTGAAATGTCATTTTCAGCAACAAGTTTTAAGAAATGGGTGTCAGTAACGATTACTCCTTTTTCTTTGGCTACAAATTTGACGTTTGCGTTTGGTAGTCTGCTTAAAACTTCATAAGGTCCAACTGCGTCTAATGCTGTCAATCCGTTGTAAATGTAAATTACTATGTCCATTTTTCGATGTTATTGGTTGTTATTCGTGTCGTCCAAAATTACCGCTAACCTAAAGCGTTTTAAGCAAACTTCATCCTTGATCACGTTTCTTATCCCCGGCGAAGAAGCGGATTTCGAAGCACAAAACCATACAATGATGCAAGAATTTTTCCTTTGCCAAGAAGGATTTAAACCCGAAAAACTACATCGCAATGTAGTTTTTCGGGAATTTTAGGCCAAGTCATAAGTTGAATTGGGGTTCAGAACTGTTGTCGGCTTAATCAATTTGCCATATAAAATTGGAATCGCAAATAAGGTCATGAGCATAGAGAACATCAAGCCCATCGCCAAAATACTACCCATGGGAGCCCACAAGGGAGAGCCTCCAAAAATCATGGGCAAAACACCGATGGCAGCTGCCGCAGATGTTAGAAAAATAGGACGCATTCGCCGCTGTGCTGAGGCAATCGCAGCAGCTTTGGGGGTGTAGCCGTAGTCGCGCACGAGTGCATCGGCATAATCAACCAAAATGATGCCATTGCGTACCACGATGCCTATTAAACTGGTGAGGCCTAAAAAAGTGGTGAAACCTGCGTGATTGCCCGAGAAGTACAAACCCAACATTGCCCCAAACAAACTCAAGGGGAAAGAGAACAACACAATGAGTGATTTGGTAATGTTGCGGAATTGAAACAACAGGGTTAAAAAAATAAGCAATGCACTTATGCCCAGTGCCTTACCTAAATCTGGCATGTTTTCCAGCGTAGATTCGTCATCGCCGCCAAAACTGATGCTTACCCCAGGGGGCAAAATCAACTTATCGAGCATGGGTTTTGCTTCGGCCAATACCCAGGCGGCCACAATGCCTTTTTGAGCTTCACTCCGCACCGTAAGCGTGCGTAAACCATTGCGCCTGACGAGGCTACCAGTGTGCCAGGTTGGAGTGAATTGGGCCAATTGTGCAAGTGCAATTTTTTGTCCAGTGCGGCTAGTCAAGTAGATGTTTTGCAAATAGCCAATGCTGTTTCGATCTTCTTTTTGCAGGCGCATGACTATTTTACGGGGTGTTTTACCTTCCCAAACGGTTGATATCGGTAATCCGTTTAAACTGGCACCGAGCGTTTGCGACAATGTATTCTGATCAATGCCCAATTGCGCGCAGTAGTCTTCGTTGATGTCCAGGGTAGCGGCCACATAATCATCGCCATAATCATTGCGGATGAAGTTGGTGCCTTTGGCCGCTTCCAGAATGCGGGTTACGTCCGCCGCAGTTCGTTGTAAATCCTTAATACGCTCTCCGGTAATCCGTATTTCCAAGGGGGCCAGGGCTTCCTGAAAACTCAATTGCCTCACGCGTACCTTCCCATTTGGCACCAGCGCATCTAGCCGTTCTAAATAGGCTTCGACCATCTCTTCGGTTGCATGTGCACTGGTCGTGTTGATGAAAATTTGAGCATAATTGGTACGAGGAACTTCAGGGGCATAAGTGGCATAAAAACGTGGGGAGCTGGTGCCCACAAAACTAATGACATCACGGGTACGGGGATCTTTCTCCAACAAAGCTACGATTTGATCTACCGCACGTTCGGTTTCCTGTACTGCTGATCCTTCGCGCAAGTAGAGTTCGATGTTGAACTGATCACGTTCGGCAATCGGTAAAAATTCGGGCGGAATATTGGAGCCCAGCCAGCCTGCCATACCTACAGATGCCAAGGCCAAAGTTAGGGTTACTGGCCAAAAACGGAATGATAAATTGACCAATTGATCAAACCCGCGCTGGATTCGATCTAAAACGGAAACTGTTTTCCGCTGCTCATCCGCTGCGGTATCTTTTTTCAATCCTTTATGGATGAATAGATAGCATAAATAGGGCGTTAAAAATAGAGCGACCAAAAGTGAACACCCCAGTGCAATGGCAATGGTAGGAGGCAAATGGGATACAAACTCATTGGGAAGCCCGTGTAACGTAAACATAAGTGGTAAAAAAGAAAAAATGATGGTGGCTGTGGCGCTTAGGATCGGAATAAAAAGCTCAGAAGCACTTTTCCAGGCGGCCTCCCAACGATCCATATTGTGATCTAGTTTTTCGATGTAATTGTCTACGACCACAATAGCATCATCCACTACCATGCCCAAGCAAATGATGAGGGCGGCCAGCGTTACTTGGTGAATTTCATATCCCAACAAGTTAAGTACGGCAAAAGTAATGATCACCGAAATCGGGCTGGCTATTGCTGAAATAGCTGCCATGCGAAAGGGCAATAAAAGAATCACTACAAAAATTACGGAAAGAATGGCAATAATGAACTCTTTGCCAAATTCTGTCAACTTATCTTCTACAACCTTGGGCTGACTGTTTACCACGTGAACCTCAACATGAGTAGGAAGTTCAGTACGCGCTTCTTCAATTTTAGCTTCCAGTTCTTTACCGAAAGCCACAATGTTGTTGCCTGGTTGCATTTCAACCGACAGCATCACCGCCCGTTCTCCTTTGACTTTGATGAAGGATTTTTCATCCTCAAAACCACGTCGAACTTGTGCCACATCTCGAAGCCGAACCACATTGTTACTGGGATCGCTGTATACAATCTGATTGAGCAATTCGCTGGTATCGCGATAACGACTATTCGAAAAAATTGGGGTATTAAAAACCTGCGATTTCAACTCTCCGGTATAGTTGACATTGTTTTCAGCTTGAATGATCCGGGCTACTTGCAAGGCATCAATTCCATATTGCCTCATTTTTAGGTTGTCGACAATGACTTCATAGTAGGCCTCCTGGCCACCGTAACGTCGGATGCGTGAGGTTTTGGGTAACACTTTGATGTGGTCTTCGAGTACATCGAGGTAATCATCGAGTTGAACGTAATTGCTGCCTTTTGCCGAAACCGTCAACATCAGTGCTACTGTTTCTCCAAACTCGCTGTTGACCATTGGTCCGATTACTCCAGAAGGTAAATTTTGACGACCAAATAAATTGAGACCATGCTGCAAAGTAGCCCAAAATCGGTCTTTATCCTTAACCCAGTCTTGAAGTTGAACGTTGACGATTACCTGACCCAGTTGAGAGGTAGAAAAGGTTTTTTCCTTGCGCACCTCTTTGAATCCAAAAAGGTATTCCTCCAAGGGTTCCGCAATTTCACGTTCTACTTCTAGTTCGGTAGCCCCAGGATATATCGCCACCACGATTCCTTGTCGGATGATGATATTGGGGTCTTCCATCCGGGGCATTGTGGCAATTGCCCAAATTCCGGCTAAAAGCAGCATTGCGGTGATGCTAAGGGTAATTTGGCGGTATTGCATTGCCGCAGCAATAAGGTTAAAACGCCCGCTGGTTGATGGTTTATGTTGTTCCATGATAGGTCTGTGTTGAGCTAGTTTAAAATAGAATTGATTGGCCGTCTTTCATCTTTTGGTTTCCGGCAGTGACGATCCATTCGCCAGCCTGTAATCCCTCGGTTACTTCAATTTGATCCCGGATAAATCCACCCGTTTTGATGCTGCGTTTGTTGGCTACTTTGCGTAGTTTATCTACCACCAAAACATATGGATCGCCATTGCTGGAGTGCAATATTGCTTGGGGGTGGATCAGCAAAATCTGCCCCCTATTGGTATTGCTGGTCAATGTGGTTGTAGCGCTCATCCCTGGTAGTAATTTTCCGCTGCGATTGGCCAGTTCAATTTTTGCTGCATAGGTTTTGGTGAGCGGATCAGCTAAAGGGTTAATCAATACAACTTGACCGCTTTCCTGTTCTTCCAATGCGGGAACCATTATGGTCATTGATTTTTTTAGCGGTACATTTTTGAGGTGAAACTCTGGTACTGCAATTTTTGCATGAATGGGTTGGGTGGCGACAATAGTGTATGCGGGAACTCCAGGGTTTACGATTGACCCAGGCTCGATATTTTTTGCGGCAACAATCCCCGCTATACTGGCGTACAAATGGGAGTCACGGATCCTTTTCTCGGCTTGTTGCAATTGAATATTGGCCATGTTTAGGCGCGTCTCAATGTCCACAAAGTCTTTTTCAGCAATGTTCTGCGTTTTGCGCATTTCTTGCATACGTTTGTATAAATCCTGAGTTTGGGACAAACTCGCCTTACTTAAATCCACCTGGTACTGTAGGTCTTGAGGATCAAGACTGGCCAACAATTGACCTTTGCTCACTTTTTGGCCCTCTTTTGCAAAAACCGAGAGTACTTTTCCGGGAATTAAAAAACCGACATGCAGGGTTTGTGAAGCTTCTAGATCACCGCTTAAGGTCAGATCTGATTCCTGGTTATGGTAGCTCAGCGAATCAATGGATACACTGATTGGATGCTCATGCTGAGTTGCAGAAGCGGAAGTTTCTTGTTCGTCCTGAGTTTGGCAACTGGTGTGCAACAGGACAACCAATACGATGGTATTTAGAGTAGTCTGTTTCATGATTAAAAATTATTGAGTGATCAAATTGGATAAAAGAATTCCACTGGCTTTTTGATATTCAACCAGTCCGATGAAGTAGGTATTGAGTGCTTGGAAATACTCGGATTCTTGCTCTCTCAGTGCAGTATCTGCCTGTATAAGCTCCCGAATTGGACTCAAACCATTTTGCAGGGCTTCCATTTGTTTGGTTAGAATGTTCTGAGCAAGCAAAAGATTCGAGCGCTGCAATTGCAGCAACTTATCGGCAAGGCGCAGTTTTTCAAGCGCAATTTGTCGCTGCACTTGCGTATTATTCTGGATAATTTCGGCGTCTTTGCGCTTCATTTCCTGTTCAATTAGGTTCTGCTCCTTTTGCAAATGCCGCGCATTTCCATCGTAAATAGGCAATGATAAGCGCAATCCGACTTGTTGAAAGCCGTAGGAGTAATTTCCATTGAAGGTCTGTCCGAGGTAGCGGCCATAATTGAGATTGCCTACTTGAGCAGTAGCCATTATCAGCGGTGAGGCACCCGCTTTGATCCTTTCCCATTCTGCAAACAGTATTTTTGTCTCCTGTTGATTAATCAGTACATCGGTGGTTGTTTGGGATTGGTTCAACACCTGGTTCAAAATGGTATCGGTAGGCCAGTCAGTTGGAATCAGGATTCCTAAACTATCGGGTAATTGCGCAAATTGTCGAAGTACAAGCATCTGTTGACTAAAGCCGGATGTTAGGCTTTCGCGTGCTGCCTGAAGTTTGTGGCGATTGAGCAACAATTGATCATAATCCGTTTTAGTACTCAATCCCGTGCGGACGGCTTGGCTTGAAATAGACACCAGTTGATCGAGACTTTGTTCATTCTTTTCCAGCAATGCTATTTGCTTTTTAAGCACGAATAAACCATAATAGAGTCCGGATATTTGGGCCGCAATCTCCTCTTGCTGTTTGCGCGTTGCCAGCAGGGTGAGCTTTTTTCGTTCTGCTGCTACTTTCAAGCTGCTCCGCAATTCCTTATTGACTACTTGTTGATTGAGTTCAACATTGGCACTTAACTGAAATGGAGTGTTGAGTGCTGTAGCCAGATACTCCGTATTGGGTACACCCAAACTGCTGCCTGGCAACAATGAAACAGGGAGGTTTGGGTAGTAATTAAACTGTAAGCCGCCATTTATTTGCGGCTTTAACCTTGTTTTTAATTGCGCAGTTCCCATTTCTGCCAACTGCTGTTGGCGGACACTTTGCTTTAAGTTAAGGTTGTTCTGCATGCCGTATACCAACAGCATTGGCAAATCAAGCAGCTTTTTTTCACGGTTTTGTGCCTGAACAACAATAAGTTGCAGGGCCAAAAGCAGTGTACTCGCAGTAGCTTTTAGCATAATGATTGGATAACAATGGTGAAAAAATAAATTTTCGACCAAATTGGTCTTTTGGTCGAAAATCGGGCAAAAAAAATCACATCTGTATACCTTCCATCAAAAAATCGATCATGTTGTGCACCAGTCCTTCAAAATCTTCGAAGCCCTCGCCTGCGAAAATAGGAAACTTGGTCCACCACAACATGGCGATAAACATTTTGGAAAAAGTATTGATTTGATGTTCAGTAAGTGGTTTTAGCTCTTTTGTGGTAACCCCTTGATGGAGAATGTCTTTGATTTGAGAAAAGCCCACCAATTCGAATGCACTTTTTAGCTTGTTGAGCGTTTCCATGTTTTCAAAAATCTCTTCCCTCAAAATGGTGTAAATTTCGGCTTTTTCACGGATGGTGACGAACCATGCATCAGAAAAAGCCTTTAATTTCAGTTTAACCGATTGGTATTCAATAGATTTATTGCTGGTGGATCGCAAGAATTCAGTCATTTCACGGCGTACGATCTCTTCAAAAATATCCAACTTTTTTTCAAAGTAATAATACAAGGAACTCTTGCTCTTGCCTAGAGCACGGGCGATTTCATCCATAGAAGTCTTCTTCAGTCCATAGCGCTTGAACAGTTCACGTGCTTTGGTCAGGATTTCTTCTACTTGAGTTTCATCATGCTTCATTCCACTTGTATTTTCGACCGTTTTGGTTTAATGGTCCAAAGGTAGGATGCTTTAGGATTAGAAGCAAGTGAATGCTCATTTTTTTTATCGCCCCTGATGTAGGGAAAAATATTTTTCTTTTTATTTGGAATGTTCGTTCCGTTATCTTTATCTTTGCGGAACGAACATTCCATTTTGGATCATTTTAAACAAAAAGAAAATGAGTAGATTAAAAACCAAAGTAGCCGTAATTACAGGAGGTAATAGCGGTATTGGGTATGCAACAGCCAAAGAATTTGTTGCACAAGGTGCCACAGTGGTCATAACTGGCAGAGATGAAGCATCAGTATCAACTGTATCTACAGAACTGGGTGCAACAGGGTTTGTTTCTGACCAAAGTAATCTGAGTGCGATTGACAAATTGGTTGAGGATGTGAAAACCAAGTTTGGTAAAATTGATGCATTGTTTTTAAATGCAGGTGTAGCAGCATTCATGCCTTTAGAGTTTGCTGATGAAGCGCATTTTGATACCATGTACAACATCAATGTAAAAGGTGTTTTTTTTACCATTCAAAAATTTCTACCTATTTTAAATGATGGTGGTTCTATTATTTTTAACACGTCGGCAAATGCCAGTGTAGGAATGCCAAACACCAGTGTGTATGCATCTACAAAGGCCTCATTGTTATCGATTAACCGGGTACTTGCCGCTGAACTTGCACCACGCAAAATCAGGGTAAATGCAGTTTCGCCAGGGCCAATTGTTACACCTGTTTATGGAAAACTGGGATTAAGTCAAGAGCAATTAGACGGATTTAGCGACGTATTGAGCAAGAAAGTATTGTTGAACCGTTTTGGACAACCAGAAGAAGTTGCAAAAGCAGTTGCGTTTTTAGCAAGCGATGAAGCCTCATACATTACTGGTACAGAACTAAATGTAGATGGCGGAATTCTTGTCAATACGGTAGTTGGTTGATTTTTTTTGCATTTTATTGGAATATTCGTTCCAAAATTATTACCTTTGTAGCGTGTTAATTGCTCTACAAAGGTTTTTTATTATGGCTAGAACAAAAGTATTTGACGAAGAAGTTGTATTAAACAAAGCAGTAAATCTGTTTTGGGAAAAAGGTTACAATGGCACTTCTGCTCAGGATTTAGTCGATGAGCTTGGAATAAGTCGTTCAAGTCTTTATGATACCTATGGAGATAAGTTTCAACTTTTTAAAAACGCTTTATTGCAATACCGCAAACAATTTGCTGGTGCAATGATAGAAATGATTGATAAATCTGATGATTTTGGAAAAACTTTAAAAGATATTTTTCAATATGTTGTGACGGAATCTCTTCAAGAGAAGTTTTCAAAAGGTTGTTTTATGGTCAATTCATCTGTCGAATTGGCACCACATAATTTAGAGATTGCTGAAGTTGTCAATGCCAATATGCAAGATGTCGAAGATGCATTGTTTCGACTGATCAAAAAGGGTCAGGAAGCTGGACAATTTTCCAATGACCATACTCCACGTTCATTGGCAAGATTTATATTCAATACCATATCTGGTCTTCGTGTTGCGTCAAAGTCTGGAGCAGACAAGAAAGTATTTGATGATATAGTTAAAGTTACTTTGTCAGCTCTTAAATAAGGGGCGATAAAAAAATAAGTGGTCATTTTGCCAGAGGATTAGATAAGTAAACGTTTCATTTCAAGTGGCTTATCTAATCCTCTGGCTCAGGAAAAATGACCACTTATTTTTGCCCCACTACTAAGGAACAGGCTATTACTTTCGTTCAAGGTTGTTCGGGGCGTCCCAGCGTTACCAAACTGATGTTGTGCGTTCGCTTTTCTTCTCGTAGTTGTCTAGATATTTTGTTTTAAAAAATCAGTTGTGACAACGGTTGCAAACTCTCCATTCAAACTTGCTAAAGCAGTTTCGTGAATTAATTCCGCCGAAAAGTTCTGTCCGTCAAGTCCTTTTTTGTTGAATGTAGCAGTTGCGTCAGAAACAAGAAAAGTGTCAAACCCGAAATTTCCTGCCATTCTTGTAGTTGTCGAAACGCAATGGTCAGTTGTCAAACCTACAATTACAAGTTTTGAAATTTTTGCGCTATCAAGTCGCTCTTTTAGGTCTGTCCCAATAAATGCACTATTCACATTCTTTTTGATAATTGGTTCCTCACCAACTGGTTTTACAACATCTTTAAATTCGTTTCCTTCATTGGTTTCGTTCAGTAAAGATGTCGGTGTTGAAGAACAATGTTGAATGTGAAAAATGGGAAGTTGATTTTTTCTCCAAAGCGCCAAAAGTTCTCCTGCGTTATTTTCTGCATCAGGATTGTTTCTCTGTCCGCCCCAATATTCCACATTGTCAAACCCTTTTTGAATGTCAATTAAAATTAGAGCCGGTCTGTCTGATTTTGAAATGCTCATTTTTATGTTTTTTGTCAAGTTATTCTGTCTATTCGGTGATCGTCAAAAGTGACGCCCAACACGCTGTGGCTTTGCAAGATTCCGAAAAATAATAGAGCGTAGCAAGGTTTTTTTTGAAAAAAAACGCAATAACCTTGACTATGAAATATAACGCTGTTATATTTGTGCTGTAATACTCAATTTTTCCAAATGAAATTTACCCGCGAGGAGATTCTTGATAAGACGATTCAGTACGCCAACAAAAATGGCTGGAATAAGACTTCGGTGAGGGAGATTTCAAAGGAAATTGGTTACAGCACCATTAAGATTTATTCTGAGTTTGGCGACAAGGATAAGCTCCTTCAAGAAATTCAGAAAAGAGGTTTTCGATTGCTCAGGGATGAGTACATGAAGGCTTCTACATTAAAGGAAAACGCAGAAGAGCAGTTGGTCGAAATTTGCCTAGCCCACTATCGTTTTGCGTTGAAACACTCCAGGTATTACGAGCTCATGTTTACACACAATGATGCGCTGTGCAAAAGTATTTCGCCCAATGAGCTGACGCAGGCTGCCGAGCCCGTTCGCAAGGTTATCGACCAAATAAACCCCAGTAAAAGCATGATCAATTTTTTGCATTGGTTCAGTTTGGTACACGGCTTTTATGATGTGACGCATCAAAATCTATCCAAAAAAGGGAGTGAGGCGGAAAAACTTCTGGAAGAGATCATCCGGGATTTCATAAAAGGCATCAAGTAGTTTTTTTTAATCAAAAATATAACAGTGTTATATTTAAACTCATTTAGAATGGAAAAAACAGCAATAGTTGTTGGAGCTTCTGATGGAATAGGCAAACAAACGGCTATCGAACTGAGCAAAATTGGCTACACCGTTGTAGGAATTGGCCGAAACAAAGCGAAACTCAGCCAGCTTGCAAAACAGTTACAAGGCAAGTTCGAAACGATTCAAGCCGACATGTCGCTATTGTCAACTACGGCACAAGTAGCTACTCAAATCCTGGAGCATTATGCCCAGATTGATCTGATCATTCACACGGCAGATGTGCTCTTAATCAAGAGGCAAGAAACAAGCGAAGGCCATGAGCTAACCTTGGCTACCAATTATCTTTCTCGGTTTTTATTCAATGCTATTTTGCTCGATTCCCTGAAGAAAAGCCCTGCTCCCAGGATAATCCACGTTGCTGCAGCTGGTATGCCTTTCAAACTGAATGTCAAGGATTTTCCTCTGCCTCAATCCGCTAGTAGTTTCAAGGGGCATACGGTTGGTCAATTGGCTAACGACTATTATGGAATCATGTTTTCACTAAAACACCCAACTGTTAAAATAAATGTGCTAAATCCTGGAATGGTGAACACCAATATTCGCAAAAAAACGGAGTCTAATTTCTTGGTTAGTATGGTGATGAAGATGATGGAGCGAATTGCCAAACCAGTTGGTGTTGAAGCATATAGCCATTCGGTTGTTGATATTGCTTTAGGGAAAAATCAAGAAGCAAACAGAACGATCTTAATCAACAGCAAAGGCAAAGGAATTAAGCTGTCTAAGGGGTTACAAAATACAGCTATTCAAGAACACATTTGGGAACAAACTGAACAATTAATTAAGGATCAGAAACTACTCAAAACAACCAATCAATGAACACAAAAACAATTTTAATCACTGGTGGAACTGGTGGTATCGGTAAAGCTGCTGCACTGGAACTGGCCAAACAGTCGCACTACATCATCATCACTGGGCGAGATAAATCTACTGCCGAAAAAGCGGTAGCGGAAATCCAGGAGGAGAGTCGAAATAAACGAGTAGACTACTTGTTAGCCGACATGTCATCATTGGCCGACATCAATAATTTGGTTGAAGCATTCAAATCCAAATATGACCAGCTCGATGTATTGATTAACAATGTGGGAATAGTGGCCCACGAAAGGCAATTAAGCGAGGATAATATTGAATTGAACTTTGCTGTTCACACCCTTGCACCTTTTGTATTGTATAAAGAACTCTTGCCTTTGTTATTGAAGGCCAAAGGAGCAAGAGTTGTCAACGTACTTACCCAAAATCACGCCATGGTTAATCGCCACTCATTAAGCGATTTTCAATCCGAACAAAAGTACATGGGGATGAATGAATATGGGAAAACGAAATTGTACAACTTATGGTGGTTGTACGATTTAGCATCTTCCACCTCCCCCCATCAGATCAGTTTTTTTGGCGCTGATCCCGGCCCAAACAATACACAATTGATGACCAATGCCATGCAAACAGGCAAAAGCTGGCCCATTGGCCTGCGAATTTTAAGACCAGTGGTGATGCCCATCATGAAAAGCGTTTTGAAAAACAAACCAGTAAGCAATGGAGCCAGATCGATTGTCTTTGCAGCAACTGCAAAAGAACTAGAAGGCAAGACAGGTTTGTACATCAATGATAAGGGGCGAATTGGGAAATCTTCAAAGCTATCCTATGATACAACCAAACAGCAGGAAATGGGCAAAGTGGTTGAAGAAATGTATCATCTAACCATCAAAAAACTGGCTTAACATGAAAGCAGTTATCATCAATAAGTACGGCTCTAAGGATGAACTAAAATTAGTAGAGTTGCCGCAACCTAGCATTAAACCAAACGAGGTTTTGGTGAAAAACCATTACACATCCGTAAATCCTTGGGACTATAAAGTTCGAAATGGGAGCATGAAAATCATTACGGGAAACAAATTTCCCAAAATACTGGGAACTGAAAGTGCTGGAGTTGTTGAACAAGTTGGCAACAATGTAAAGGACTTTAAAAAGGGCGATCGGGTAATTGCCATTACGGGAATAAAAATTGGAAGTTATGCCGAATACTTAGCGCTTCCAGCATCTTCTGTGGCAAAGCTACCCGACAATGTATCTTTTGAAGAAGGAGCAACCTTGCCTGTTGTTGCTTCTACCGCTTTTAATGCCTTACATGCATTAGGCAAAATCAAAGCAGGAGATGACGTACTAATCAATGGCGCTTATGGTGGCGTGGGCATTGCGGCTGTTCAATTGGCAAAATTGGCAGGCGCCAATGTTACGGCTATTTGTAGCACGCAGAATACAAACAATGTAGCGGCTTTAGGCGCGGATAAAGTGATTGATTACACCAAAGAAAATGTTTACTCAATAAGCCAACAATTTGATATTGTATTCGATACGGTAAGCAATTTGGATTTTGGCAAAATCAAAGCAATGCTTAAACCACAAGGCGTGATGATCAACACCTTGCCAACGCCGAAAGCAATGCTTATACAGTTGTTCACTTCATTTAGTGCTAAAAAATTCAAAAGCATCAACAACAACCCAACTGCCGAAAACATTTCACTTTTAGCAAAACTAGTTGCCGACAAAAAGCTCCGAGTCATTGTTGATCGGGAATATACGCTTGATCAATTGCCCGAAGCACACCAATACAGCGAAACGGGCAAAGCCAAAGGAAAGATTTTGGTGAAATTCTGATCAGCAAAAGGTATATTTTTGGGGATGACCTAGGGGATTAGCGCAGTAGGTCATCCCTATCAAAGTAGAGGTGCAATTGAAAAACATCCATAGGGGAAACTGGATATTTGAGCAAAATTGCCACCTCACCCTTCCATATTCCTCACCAAATCTGTAATCCTATTTTCCACCCCCCACTCATAAATGCGCTCAAGAATTGGAATAAAAGAAGCCCCCAGCGGCGTCAAGCTATATTCCGTGCGGGGAGGAATTTCGTGGTAATCTTTCTTGTCAACCCAGCCGCTCTGCATCAGCTCTTTCAGCTGCTGAATGAGCATTTTCTCCGAAATGTTCGGAATGGCTTTTCGGATTTCGTTGTAGCGCAGCGATCCAGTTTTTAAGTGCCACAAGATGATGATTTTCCACCGCCCGCCAATGGCAAGCATGGTCGAAGTAATCGGGCAATTGCTGGTGATTGCCTTCTCGTTGTGGTGATGGGTAGAATTTTCCTTTCTCATGTGTACTTACCAAATTGTGTGTACTTCCCTTTTTTGCAGTAAAGATACTTGCCTTTACTTTTGCAGCATCACAATTTTTAAAAAAATCACACGAAATGGAAAAATTGTATGAAGCAGAAGTGACCACAGTTGCCGGGCGCAACGGTCACGCGAAGTCATCAGATGGATTGTTGGACGTAGACATCCGCTTTCCTAAGGAATTGGGCGGAGCAGGAGGCGCTACCAACCCGGAGCAATTGTTTGCAGCAGCATGGTCGGCTTGTTTTGGAACCAGCTTAACCGTTGCCGCTTCAGCGCAGAAGTTGAAAATCGGGGAGGTATCCGTCACGGCCAAAATCGCGGTTTTACTCATTGACGGCGCTTATGTGTTGGGCGCTCAGCTCTTGATTCGCATCCAGGGAGTTGAACAGAGCGTAGCTGAGGGTTTGGTGGAAGCAACCAAATCCATTTGCTCCTACTCCAAAGCTACCAAAGGAAACATTGAAACCATTTATGAAGTCGTAACCGCTTAAGCCATGTACAATCTGAAATCTAAAAAAGTGGTCGTTGTCGGCGGCAGCTCAGGAATGGGTCTGGCCGTAGCACAATTGGCTTTTGAATTGGGAGCAGAAGTAACCCTTACCAGTCGCAACCTGGAAAAAGCGACCGCTGCTGCGGCTTCAATCGCTGCTACTGTGAAAGGTTTGGCTTTGGATGTGGATGACGAGCAGGCGGTAAATGCTTTTTTCAAGTCGTTTTCGTCGATCGATCACATTTACATCGCGGCGGGCAGCACCAAACTGGGCAGTGTCACCGATGGCGTGTTGGAAGAAGCCATGCAATCCTTCAATACCCGCATTTTGGGAAATTTGCGGGTAGTAAGGGCCGTTTCCAACAAAATAAATACCACAGGATCGATCACGTTTACTGGTGGCGTTTCTACCGACCGCCCCATTGCCGGTGCCTGGGTTTCTGGCTTGGGTACTGCCTCGGCAGAGCAGTTGGCCCGGGTTTTGGTGATGGAATTGCCGCATATCCGCTTTAATGCGGTTTCCCCTGGTTACACCGACACGCCGATGTGGGATGCAATCATGGGCGACAACAAAGCTAGCATCTTGGCCAGTGTTGCCGAGAAGCTACCGGTTAAAAAAATCGCCACACCTCAAGAAGTGGCTTCGGCAGTGGTTTTTTTAATGTCCAATGCCTCGGTCACCGGCGAGGTCATTCACATTGATGGCGGGCAACGGTTGATTTAGAATCTGTTCTAATCGCTGGTTCGCAGAGCAAGAGCGCAAAAATTCACCACATTGAAGTACGAAAATTTAGGCACGACAGGCTCATTTTCGCAACGGCATGGCGGTGAATTTTTGCTTTTTGTAATGAGAAAGGAAAATTTAACCATCCTCAACCTCTAAGCTTACTTCCGATCTGTAAGCCTGCTGCTTTCAGCGATTGCATGATTTCCTTTTGCTGAGTAGCGTTGCAACGGTATTCTGGCAGGAAAACACTCAAGCTCGCTACTACTTTATCATGTGAGAAAATAGGCACAGCAAAACCCTTGACATGCCGATCTTTGAGATGGGTCAGAACGATGCCTTTTTCCCTTATCTCGTGTAAAGCGGTCTTAAAAGCTTCCATCGTCGCAGCTTCCTCCCAAAGCGAGGGCCTAGGCAGCCCATTGTGCGCCACAAAATGCTCCAATTCTTTTTCCGTCAAATAAGCCATCAGTAATCGGCCACTAGCCGTTTCGTACACATCCCGATCCGCCGGACTTTGCACTTGAATCTCATGTCCAGAATTGACCTGGTGGATGATGTACCGTTTATTGTTGCGGAGCACCCCCAATAAGCAAGACTCATTGAGTTTTGCGGTAAGTGCTTCCATTTCCATACGAGCGGCATTCACCAAATCCATGCCATAAGCCTCTTCATTGGTCAAGCGATAAGCCGCTGGGCCTAGGCGATAGCCTTTCTTTTTGCCCACTTGCTCCAGGTATCCTCTGGCCACCAAAGTTTTGTTGATGTTGGCCGCAGTCGCTTGATTGAGTTGGAGGATATCCGAAATCTCGGTGAGGGAAATCGTTTCGCCATTTCGTTGGGCGGCCAGTTCCAAAATGTCAAATGCTTTGATTAAGACTTTTATCATCATTTTATCATTGTGAGAGTAAAAGTAATCAATTTTCAAAAAAAATATTTTTCCTGCTGGAAAATTTGGCAGTAATGGGGTGTTTTATAATTTTGCATTATTGAATTTGAATTTTACAATGATAAATTTCAAAACACATCATGACGCAAAAAATTCTACACCAGCAGCATTGGTATTGGTGCATTGCCATTTTTTTATGGTCAATACCTGCATTTACACAAACCATCACTGGAAAAGTAAGCGACGAAACTGGTCAAGCCATTCCAGGGGTGAACATTCTGGAAAAAGGTACCACCAACGGTACTTTCACGGAAGTGGACGGAACGTATAGCTTGAAATTGACTGCGCCCAACGCTACCTTGGTCATTTCTTTCATTGGCTATTTAACCCAGGAAAAAGTAGTGGGCAACCAAACGACCATCGACCTGAGTTTGGTCGCTGACCAGGCTCAACTGAACGAAGTAGTGGTGGTAGGCTATGGAACGGTGAGAAAATCTGATTTGACTGGATCTTTGGCTCAAATCAAATCCAAGGAGATCAACGCCTTTCCAGCTACCAATGTACTCCAGGCCATGTCGGGTCGGGCGCCAGGGGTGCAAGTCATCCAAAACACTGGCGCACCCGGTGGTGCCGTGAGTGTACGCATTCGAGGCACCAACTCAGTGCAAGGCAGCAACGAACCGCTCTATGTCGTGGACGGTTTTCCCACTTCGGGCAGCAACCCTACCATCATCAACAACTCCGACATCGAGTCCATTGAAATTTTGAAAGACGCTTCTGCTACCGCCATTTACGGCTCCCGGGGTGCCAATGGGGTGGTTTTGATCACCACCAAACAAGGCAAAGCGGGAAAAATTCAGGTAGACTACGAAGGCACCTACAGCCAGCAAACCCTGCGCAAAAAGCTGGACTTGATGAACGCCAAAGAGTACGCCACTTTTTACAATGAGCAAGCCGCCAATGACAAAGTTGCCCCCTATTTTACCCAAGCCCAAATTGATGCTTTTGGGGAAGGATACGATTGGCAAGACCTGATTTTTCGCGAAGCGCCGATGCAAACCCACAACCTGACGGTGAGCGGCGGCAATGAAAAAACCCGTTTTTCGATTGGAGGAAGCATCTTTAGCCAGGATGGAATCATCATTGGCAGCAATTACCAGCGGTATTCTTTGCGCGCCAATGTGCATACCGATGTCAGTAAAAAATTTAGTCTGGCATATGGTGCAACGTTGACCAACATTCGCACCAGTCGGCAAAATAGTGGCGGGAGCAACCGCGGCGGCTCCTTGATTTCTGCGGCCATTTCTGCGCCACCTACCCTCACACCCTACAACGACGATGGTTCCTATCGGGTGCTTGCTACGGCTTATCCATTCATCTCCAACGTCATCATAAACCCGCTGAACTACGTCAACGAACAAAGCGATGATGTCAACGCCAATCGAGTTTTGGCCAACGTCGCCCTCACGTTTAAGCCCTTTGATGGATTGGCCATCAAAATATCCGGCGGTATTGAAAACAGCGACGACCGGACGGATGGCTACACCACCACCAATTTTATCAATTCGCAAGGTTCGGCCAATATTTCTTCTACACAAGGTCGGAGTTTACTAAGCGAAAACACCATCAGCTACAACAAAGTATTGGGCGGCAAACACAGCATTGCTGCGGTAGCTGGATTTACTTATCAGGATTTTCTGAATACTTCTTTGGGCGCATCAGGGGTAGGTTTTTTGAGCAATGTTACGGAGACTGCCAATTTGAGTTCTGCCAATACCCCAGGAATCCCCACTTCCAGTTATTCTTTTGCAACTTTGTTGTCCTACCTGGGGCGAGTGAATTACAGTTACAACAACCGCTATTTGGCTACGCTGAGTTTCCGCGCTGATGGGTCTTCACGCTACAGCGAAGGCAACAAATGGGGCTATTTCCCCTCTGCCGCTTTGGCCTGGCGGGTGAGCGAGGAAGACTTCCTCAAAAACAACACCTTTCTTTCTGACTTGAAGGTGCGGGCCAGTTGGGGTGAAACGGGTAGCCAGGCCATCAGCCCCTATGCCACTCTAAATAACTTGTCTTCAGGAAAAACAGTGTTCGACGATGTGCTTTACAACACTTTTGCGCCTGGCACCCGGCTACCCGGCAACTTGAAATGGGAAACCACCGAGCAAGCTGATTTTGGAATCGACGCGGCGTTTTTTAAAGACCGATTGCGGTTGTCGGTGGATTATTACATCAAAAACACCCGCGACCTGCTCAATACAGTACAGTTACCAATTGGTTTTGGGTTCACCAGTACCATTCAAAACGTTGGCCAAATTGAAAACAAGGGGCTTGAAGTTTCCCTCGATGCCCGTATCATTGACAAAGCCTTCAAATGGGATTTGAGTGGCAATATTGCCTTCAACCGGAGTAAGGTGGTCAAACTGTACAATGGCGCCGATATTCTGGGCGGCAGCATTGGCGTAACCCTCATCAACGACAACGCCAACCTCCTACGGGAAGGTCAACCCATGAGTGTGTTTTATGGCTACAAACGCAATGGTTACAATGAGTTGGGCAAAGAGATTTATCAAGATCTGAACAACGATAAACTCATCAACCAACTGGACAAAACCATCATTGGCGATCCCAATCCTGATTTCATTTTTGGCCTCAATTCCACCCTTGCTTACAAAGGCTTGGAACTCACTTTGTTCTTACAAGGCTCCCAAGGCAATGATTTGCTCAACGTCAGTTCGATCAACAATACCCTGGATTATGGCTTTGGCTTGAACATGCCTAAAGAGGTTTTGTACAACCATTGGTCGCCCAGCAACCTCAATGCCAAGTATCCAGTGATTTCCAGATCAAATTCCTACAACTACTCCGACCGACTGGTTGAAGACGGCTCCTATATTCGTTTGCGCAACATTCAATTGGCTTACAACTTCCCGCTGGAAGGCAAAAAATGGTTGCGCTCTGCCCAGATTTTTGTCAGTGGTCAGAATCTGCTCACCATCACCAACTATTCTTGGTGGGATCCCGAAACCAACTCCCAGGGTGGTGCCAACTCAATTGGGCAAGGCATCGACCATTACAGTTACCCCACTGCCAAATCGATTACAGGAGGGGTAAGGGTTGGTTTTTAATTTCAATTGTTGCTTATCCAATTAAATCGATAAAAATGAAAAAGTTACTATATTTTCTTCCTTTTGTCTTTTTGACTTCCTGTGAAGATGTGTTGGTAGAGGCACCCAAAGCACTGGCCGTAGAAACCTTTTACAATACCGCAGCGGAAGTAGAATCCGCAGTCAATGCCGTGTATGAACCCCTGCGAGCCATCAACAACATCAGTGGACAACTAGGGGCACAACTGGAAGCATACACCGACTACAGTTACGGGCGGGGCAGCTATCAGGTATTGAGTGATTTTCAGGGGTTAAACAGCACCAATATTCCGCGTACGGACGCGGGATGGACACTGTTTTATCTAGGCATCCGCAACGCCAATTTAGTGATCCAAAATGCGCCCAAGGGTAGCAAAATCAGTCCTGCAGATGTGAGGAAATATGTGGCAGAAGCCAAGTTTCTGCGCGCATTCAACTATTTTTGGCTGGTGCGCAACTGGGGAGGGGTTCCCATTCGGACCGAAGCAACCCTAACCGAACCCCATGTGCCACGCAACACCGTTGATGATGTATATAGTTTGATCATCGCTGATCTGAAAGAAGCAGAAGCCAATTTACCGGAAAAACAACCGCAGGGTGGTCGAGCCACCAAATGGGCTGCCAAAGCCGCCTTGGCCGAGGTTTATTTTACCCGCAATCAATATGCCGAGGCCAGAGACAAAGCCGACGAGATCATCAAATCCGGACAGTTTTCTCTGGTGCCTGTTACCGTAGCCGCCGACTTCGACAAAGTATTTGGCCCTACAGTCATCACCAGTCCAGAGGAAATTTTCTACCTTAAGATGACTCGCCAGAACAACCAGGGCATGTACCTGGCTATGTTTGCTCACCATCCGGGTTCGAGATTGCATGGTGCTGGTGGCTTTTTTGCCCACTACAGCGACACCCAAACCAATCCTGTGTACAAAAACTGGAGCAATGATGACCTGCGCAAAAGTTACAACTGGTATCCCTGGAACATTGGACTGGGTGCCAATAGTATCCTCTGTAAGAAATTCTCCGACGCCCTCGCGCCTACGGGAACTGCCGCTGGCAATGACTTCCCCATTTACCGCTACGCGGATATCCTGCTGATGTATGCGGAAGCTGCCTGTCGGGCTGGCAATGCTCCTACTGCCGCTGCGATGGAAGCCCTCAATCAGGTTCGCCGCCGTGCTTACGGTAAACCGGCTGGCGCAGCTTCAACGGTGGATTTCAACCTGGCTGATTACACTGCTACCACATTCAATGAGTTGGTCATCAAGGAAAGAGGCTACGAAACCCAATACGAAGCCAAACGCTGGCTCGACCTCAAACGCTTGGGCATTCCAGAGCTAAAAGCAAGGATAAAAGCAGCTACCGGAAAAGATGTTGCAGACAAACATTTGCTTTGGCCTATTCCGGTAGGGGAATTGAATTTTAATACCGCACTTGATCCTGGCAAAGATCAGAATCCGGGGTATTAATGCGCTATCAATTCTAGGGTAAACACACTAAAATCACCATGATTTCAATGTGTTTACCCTGGTTTTTTTGCCCCTAATCCTGGGAGTCAAAGATTCGGTTTTTAATTTTGATTATGGACAAAATCATTTTGCTGATCGTTTTTTTTATGAATTCATCACTTACTCCAAAACCACATGGCCAAAAGCTCATTCTTGAAACACCCGGACTTGTTGCTCTTTGGGACTTTAAAGAACCTACAGGAGAGGCACGTAAGGCGATTGGGCAAGGAGAATTTGCGCTGAAAGAACAAAATGGATCGCTTTCACGGATTTCAGAAGGCCCATTGTCGGGGTATTCAACTCAATTCAGTGGGGATGGTGCCTATTTAATGTTACCCAATGACCAAACAGGCAAACTCAATATTCACGGAGTGAAACAGGGGGTAACGGTGATGGCCTGGGTCAAATGGACGGGCGAACAAACGGGTTTTGTGGGGGGAATGTGGAATGAATATCAGGACGGAGGCAAACGGCAATATGGCCTATTTGTGTCTTTGCCGCATTACAATGGCAAAAATCAGGTATGTGGACATATCTCCCGAACTGGCAAGCCCACTCCACCATTTCCATATTCAATTGATTACGCGGCCAGTAAACAAGAAGTACCTCCCAATCAATGGGTTTGTGTGGCCTTTACTTATGATGGTAAGGACATCAAATCTTATTTTAATGGTGTATTTGAAAAGCGAAAACCGGAATTGATAAACCATACCAAAGGGTTTGATGCTTATCCGGATGGATTGATACAAGCTAAAAATCCGTATTACTTTCCTGAAGGTATCGGTAATAACGGCTCTGATTTTACGGTAGGTGCAGTTCTACTGAAAAGCGGTATGGGGAATTTTTTCAAAGGGCAAATTGGAGGTTTGGCCGTACTTGATCGAGCGCTGGGTGACACCGAATTAAAAAAGTTATCAACAGCTTTTTTACAAAAAAAATAAAGATGAAAAAATTGATGCTTGGGTTGATGTTGAAAGGTTTTAAAACCGAGGCCGAACTGTTTATCAACGAAGTAACGACTGAATCGTGGCAAAACTATCACCGAGAATATATGCCTGTACGTAACTTAGTTATCACGCTATTGTGTGGTTTAATCGGACAATGTTTTGCGCAAAAACCGCCTTTGTCAAACCTTTTTGTGCAGGTGAGTCAAAAAGATGCGCGGTATTTGGCACTCAGCGACGGGAGTACATTTATTCCCGTCGGAGCCAATATTTGTTTTCCGAGGCTCATTTCCAAAGAAACAGAGGTATTGGCCTATTACGACCATTACTTTCAGCAATTGGCGGCCAACGGCGGCAATTTTACCCGTATCTGGCTGAGTGTCCCGCTTTTTGAGGTGGAAAACAAAGTAGCAGGAAGTTATGATGTGCAACAGGCAGAGCGTATTGATAAAGTCTTGGCGTTGGCCAAAAAATACAATATCAGGGTCAAATTTTGTTTGGAACATTTCCGAAAAATCACCAATTCGCCTGCACCGTTTCCGTCGTCCGTGCCGTTTGATCGGCCTGTATATGCCGCAGACATAGCCACGATGGAAGACTTTTTTTTTAGTGAAACGGGCAAAAAACACTACTTGGATCGGGTTGATTTTTTAGCCAAACGCTACGGAAACAACCCGACCGTTTTCGGGTGGGAACTTTGGAATGAGGTCAATGCGGTCAACGTCAAAGAAAAAGAGATTTTATTGAAATGGACGCAGGAAATGCTGATAGAGGTAAAAAAGCGCCTGCCGCGTCAGTTGGTGATGCAGACCTTAGGGAGTTTTGATAGCGAATCGTCGTCGGAGTTATACCGTCACTATTCGCAACTGCCTCAAAATCAACTGGCGCAGGTGCATAGGTATTTAGATACAGGGGCGAACTTGACCATTTGTCAGGCCCCGATAGATGAGCTGGGCAGCGATGCCGTGCGTACCTTAAAGCGGTTCAGTCCCGAAAAACCCGTGATTCTTTCGGAAGTGGGGGGCGTTGAGCCGCACCACGCCGGTCCGCTTAAACTGTACGAAAAAGACACCCTCGGTACCCTGCTCCACGATATTTTGTTTGCGCCGTTCTTTTCCGGCGCGGCGGCTCCCGGACAGTCCTGGCATTGGGATTATTACCTTGAAAAAAATAACCTATGGTGGCATTTTGGCCGCTTTGTAGAAGCCACCAAAGGGTTTGACCCCATTATCGAAAAAGCGGAATCGCTTTATGAAACCTTGCCCGATCAACTGAAAATGTACGGATTAAAAGGTACGAAAACAACGCTCCTTTGGATGCGCGACGGGGCGGCAAATTGGAAAACAGAATTAGTGGAAGAGCAGCCAGTCCGCGTAGTTTCGCGCCGAAACCTAAAGTCTCCCCTGAAAAACGCCCGTAAAATATCCTTTTATGACCCTTGGAAAAACCGTTGGGACCAAGGCGAAATTTCGGCCAACGGGACAATTGACTTGCCCGAGTTTCGACGTTCACTCATTGTAAAATTGGAAAAATAACATGCTTTATTGACGGTGGTCTTTTATTAATGAGAGGCTATGGAAAACCAGAAACCTATAAGAAACAATGAAATCATGAAACTATCCTTCCTTTTTTTTGGTAATACTCCCGATGAAAAATGGGTATTGGCGCGGCAAATGGGGATTCAATCTGCCATTGCCAAACTGGCACCGGATCTTACGGGAAGCCTAGCACCCTGGGATTTTGAATCCTTGCGCCGTTCAAAAGAAATATTTGCTGAAAATGGCTTACAACTCATCGGCTTGGAAGGAGATCAATTTGACATGACGCGCATCAAACTGGGGCTGGCGGGGCGTGATGAAGACCTGGAAAAGTATGGCCAATTTCTCGAAAACATGGGCAAACTGAACATCCATCTGCTTTGCTACAATTTCATGGCGACAGGCTGGTTTCGTACCGAAAAAGACCTGGTTGAAAGGGCTGGCGCGCTCGTCACCGGGTTTGATTGGGAAATCGCCCAAAACCTTCCCAATACTGCATTTGGAGAAATATCGGCTGAAAAAATCTGGGAAAACTACCGCTATTTTATAGAACGCGTGATCCCCCTTGCCGAAAAAGCGGGGGTAAAAATGGCGCTCCATCCCGATGATCCGCCTGTGCCAGTTTTGCAAGGCATAGGTAGAATCTTTATCAACGCGGGCGCTATTCGCAAGGCCTTATCACTTTCAGATAGCCCCTCGCACGGACTAACTTTTTGTCAGGGAACGTATACGACGATGGGGGAGGAGGTCGAAAAACTGATCCATGAATTCAAAGAGCGGATTCACTTTATCCACATTCGGGATGTAGAAGGGACGCCTCAGAAATTCAGGGAAACCTTCCACGACAATGGTCCCACCGATATGGTAGCCCTATTTCGTGCTTACCAAAATGCTGGAATCAATGTCCCCATTCGCTCCGACCACGTACCAACCATGGCTGGCGAAAGCAACGCATCCCACGGCTATGAAATGAAGGGCAATTTGTTTGGAATTGGCTACATGAAGGGAATTATGGAAGCCTTGAAAATTGACATAGAATGATGCGACTCAATCACAAAAAGGCCTTGGTAACGGGCGCTTCCCGGGGTATTGGCCGAGCCATCGCCCTACACTTGGCCAAAGCTGGCTGCGCAGTAGGCGTTCATTACCGCGACAAAATGCAGGAGGCTCAAACACTCATCGCCGAGATTGAAAAGATCGGCGGCACCGCGCAGCTTTTTCAAGCCGATCTAGGCGAGGTGGATCAAGCGATCCAGTTGGGAGCGGAAGCCTGGGACAAAATGCAGGGGCTCGATTTTTTGGTCAACAATGCGGGCATTTCCTACAAAAAACACTTTTTGGACACCAGCATCGAAGACCTGGACGCATTCACCAATGTCAATTTTAAAGGCACCTTTTTTTTGACTCAAACCATTGCCCGAAAAATGGTAGAGACCCAAACCCCGGGTAGCATTTACACCATCACCTCGGTGAATGGGCTTCGCCCTGGCCTTGGGCTGAGCGCCTACGGTGCCACCAAAGGAGCTCTGGAAACCTTGATGAAAGGGATCGCCCTGGAGCTTGCTCCCCATCAAATTAAGGTCAACACCCTTGCGGTTGGAGCCATCGAAACCGATATAAATGCCAGTGTATGGCAAAATCCAGAACTCCTGCAAACCGTCAATGAAGGCATCCCCCTTGGGCGCTTCGGACAGGTTGATGAAATTGCCAGCATCGTAACCGACCTATTGGCTTCGGGGAGCTACATCACCGGATCGACCATTACCCTCGATGGAGGCTTGCTATTGATGCGTGGCTACGGCAAACCAGAACCTTATAAATCTTAACCAATGAAAATACAGTTCCTTTTTCTCTTGCTTTTTGGGCAGCTCACTTTTGCCCAAAACCTCTGGCAGCCCTATCGGATCACCGAACGAACCGGCAATCAGCACGTCAATCTCTCGGGTGAAGGTTGGACCTTGGGGCATACCGATCAACCCATCAAAAATACCAGCGAACTGACTGGATTGAAAGATCCCTTCACCACTACTGTGCCCAATTCGGTGCACTGGTCATACTTCAAAGCGGGTAAATTGCCCCATCCTTATTACCACAAAAACTCCCTGCAATACCAGTTCATGGATGAGAAGGTCTGGTATTATCAAAAGTCCTTCAAGATGCCCCAAAAGAATGCCAATGACAGGGTTTTTCTTTGTTTTGACGGCATCGACTATTTTTCAAAAGTATGGGTCAATGACTCGCTGGTGGGGGTACACGAAGGCATGTTTGGTGGCCCTACCGTTGAAATCAGTCGCTTTTTAAAAGCCGAAAACAAACTCCTTGTGGAAGTGCGCGCAGGCAACTGGGGCAATAAAGCGACTGATTTTGAAAGTTTGCCCCGCAATGCTTCGGGTGAGCGTGAGTATGCCAAGCGCACGGGGTACAATCCCCGGGCTAGTGGCAAAATCATCAAACCCTGGGTGATTTCGGGTGGCTCTGGCGGCGAGGCATTCTTTAGCGTAGGTCTGTGGCAGGATGTTCGCCTGGAAATTGTGCCGACCATTCACCTGGAACGCCCCTACCTTACCACCAAAAACATTGCCCTAACCCAAGCCCAATTGCATCTGTCCTGCGAAATTTTTGCCAACAAACACTCCCTGCAATACACGCTGCACCCTTGGAACAACACCCAAATCAACCACCCCAACGAAAAAGGCAGCATCTACAAACCAATTGCAGAAAAAGTAAGTGTTTTGGTTGAAATCATTCCACGAACTGGCTCAACGGCCAATGCCAAGCCCGTTTTTAGCAAAGCGTTTCCCCTCACACTGCACGAAGGCCGCAATTGGCTGGAAGAAGACCTGACCATCCTGAACCCCCAGCTTTGGCAGCCCAATGGGTTGGGCCAAGCGAACTTGTACGAGGTAAAAATCAGCCTCCAACAGTCGAGCCAAACCAGCGACCAATTGCGCTTTGATTACGGCATTCGCAGCATCGAACGGGTTGCAACCGCCGGGCCGCGAACTTTTGACCGCTGGGAAAACTGGCAATTCATCGTCAATGGCAAGAAGATTTTTGTCAAAGGCATGAATTTTACGCCTCAAGATATTTTGCTCGATTTGCCTTACGAACGTTACCGCTGGACCCTGGAAGCGGCCAAAAAAATGGGGGTTCAACTCATCCGCATTTGGGGTGGTGGCTTGCTCGAAAGCAATCACCTCTACAACATCTGCAACGAACTGGGCATCATGGTTTGGCAAGATTTTCCGATTGGCAACCAGGATACCCCGGACTATCCGCAGGATGTGTGGGAAGCCCAGGTGGTGCAAAACATCGTGCGCTTGCGCAATCACCCTTCACTAGCCATTTGGTGTGGGGGCAATGAGTTCAATCCTTATTCCAATGGCAATGCGGCGTCAATTGGTATTCTGGAACGCAATCTGGACGTGTTTGATCCTGCCCGCTTCTTTGTTCGCACCACCCCCGACGACGGCTCCATGCACGCCTATCCCGACATGGATCCCTGCTGGTACAACCGCAGTTACAAGTACGAAGCCTGGGTATCTGAAACGGGGATGCACTCCATTCCCGAAGCCAATGTATTCAAGGAAACAGTGGACAATAAGGAGTTTTTTGACCTGGGGAGTATGTGGAACCAGGATTTTTACAAAACCCACCCCGAATTCATCCACCATTTTACGGAATACGGCCCCGGGCGCGTACCCCGCATGTTGAGTCGGGCTTCGCACATCGACAACATGGCGGATCCTTCCCTGGAGTCCATTTCCGAAGCTTCACAAATTGGTGCCGGAGAATTCTACCAGATTTTCTCTGAAAAAATGCAAGGCAATTACCCCGTGACCACTGGCTTGATGCCTTGGGTATTCAAGCGGCATTGGCCAGTGATTGCCATTCAGTTGCTGGACTGGTTTGGACACGCCGCCGCGCCCTACTACTTCCTCAAGCGCACCTACGAACCGACACACGTGGCCATCGATTTGCCCCGCTTGCTCTGGAAATCAGGAGAAGCGATGGCATTTAAGGTAAAAGTCAACAATACTTTGCTCAAAAAAACGCCAGGCAAGATTTCCTTGGTCGTTTACGATGATGCGTTGAAAGTGCTGGCCACCCAGGAAAAGGCCATTGAAATAGCTGCGGGAACTTCGGTAACTGCTACGGCTCTGAACAGCTTCAACATCCCTGCGGACTACAAGGATCGTTTCCTTTTTGTAACTGTTGAACTGAAAGACCTTACGGGCAAGCTCCTTTCCCGGTCCTTTTATTTCCCTCGGGTGCTGTCCAAAATGGACGAGCCAGATTTTTACAACAAGTACATTAATGAACCGATCAACTGGATTACGCTCGATAAAGGCCCCTGGCTCAAACCTACTTTGGGTAAAACCTCCACTAGTTTGCAATGCACCGTACTCCGTAATACCGCCCTCAATACCGAGCGCAGCAGCATCAAACTTGTGGTGAAAAACACCGGTAAGATCCCCGCTGTCATGACCAAAATCGACATCACGGGCACCAAACGAGCCTTTACTGCGGATGACAATTACACCTGGTTGGCCCCTGGCGAAAGCCGGGAGATCAGCCTGGATGTGTTGTGGCGAGAACCTGCCAGCAAACAAAACGCTACGATTGAAGTATCCGCCTGGAATGCCAGTACCATAAGCCTGAAGCCATGAATCAAACAACCGGAGTATTGAACAGACCTCAAGCCCCCTTCCGCTGGGAACTGCTGATTTTATTGTGGTTGGCTTTTTTCGTCAATCAAGCCGATCGGCAAATTTTTAGCGTGGTGCTGCCTTTGATCCGTCAGGATCTGGGCTTGAGTGATGGGGAACTGGGCCTGATCGCCTCGGCTTTGGTATGGACTTATGGGTTGTTGGTTCCTCTGGCGGGTTTTGTAGGCGATCGTTTTTCGCGGCGCAACATCATTGGGTTTGCGCTGCTGTTCTGGTCTTTGTCAACGCTCTCTACCGGATTTTGCAGCACCCTTTGGCAATTCATCCTATTGCGAGGCATTGCCACCGGGGGAGGGGAGGCTTTTTACGCACCACCAGCCAATGCGCTTTTGGGTGAAAAATACCCGCAAAACCGGGCCTTTGTGTTGTCCATCCACCAAACTGCCGTTTACGCGGGCATCATTTTAAGCGGCCTGATTGCGGGTTATGTGGGTGAGCATTATGGCTGGCAAAAAGCTTTCTTTTTGTTTGGCGGTTTTGGCATCATCCTGGCGATTTTGATTTTTAAACGCTTGCCCAAAGATCAACCCCAACTGGCTGCACTGGCCGGAACTACTGATGCTTCAGCCACGGGTATCCTCCCCACGGCCTTACTCATCGTGCGCAAACCCACGGTAGTTTTGCTGACCCTGGCCTTTGGCTGTATGGTTTTTGTCAACGTAGGCTACCTGACCTGGATGCCTTCTTTTTTGGCAGAAAAATTTCAGTTGTCGCTGGCGGAGGCGGGGTTTTCTTCACTGTTTTACCACCACCTGGGCGCTTTTTTGGGTGTTTTGAGTGGTGCAAAAATTGCAGATAGCTATGCCAAACGGGCCCGCAAAAGCCGTCTCTGGGTACAGGCACTAGGGCTACTGTTGGGCGCACCATTCATTTATTGGATGAGTGTAAACAGCAGCCAAGTGATGACTTATGGGGCTCTTTTTGCCTTTGGGGTATTCCGAGGTTGGTACGATTCCAACATCGTGGCGTCCTTGTACGAAGTGGTTCCCGAAAAAATCCGCTCCACCGCTTACGGACTTATGCTGATGTGTGCCTTCTTGGTGGGTGCCACTTCGCCCTACCTTTTGGGGGCATTGAAGCCAACACTGGGACTATCCACGGGGCTTTCCTACCTCTCGGTCATGTACGTGTTGGGGGCTGCTTTAATTGGAGTGGCCGCCACTTGGTTCTTTACTAAAGATCAGGAATGAATCCAAAACAGCATCAGGCATGAAAACAACTTCAACCCATTTCCATACTCTGGCTAGCGGGCTTCGTTTCCCCGAGGGACCGGCTTTTGCGCCCGACGGCAGCTTGTGGGCCGTGGAATTGAAAGGTGCCAGTTTGGTACGGATTCAGAACGAGCAACTGCAACGCTTTGAGGTGGGAGGCAGCCCCAATGGCATCGCCATCGACCCCGCAGGTAAGATTTGGTTTTGCGACGCGGAACTCAATGCGATCCGCCGTTTTGACCCCGCGAATCAACAATGTGAAACCCTGGTCAGTGCCGTGGAGCAGCAAGCTTTGAACAAACCCAATGACCTGGCCTTTGACGCAGTGGGCAATTTGGTTTTTACCTGCCCCGGGGACTCCCGGCAAGCACCCACGGGTTACGTTTGTGTACGCACGCCCGATGCTCAGGTCAAAAAAATTGCCGAAGGGCTCTACTTTCCCAATGGGCTTGCTTTTAATGCCGATGGCACCGAGCTGATCATTGCGGAAACGTATCAACATCGCCTCTGGAAAGGCCAATGGGATGCCAATACCTGCACCTGGGAACAAGTGCAACCCTGGTGCAACATCGGTGGCCCTACTGGCCCCGGCGGCCCCGATGGTATGGCTTTTGACCAGGAACAATTGTTGTACGTCGCGGTGTATGGCACTGGCTCGATTCGGATTGTCAATCCAGATGGGGAAGTGCTGGAACAAATTTTACTTCCCGCCCAAAACCCAACCAATTGTGCCTTTGACCCCAGTGGGCGCTGGGGACTGGTCATTACCGAGGCCGAGCAGGGTTTGATCCTGAGCTATCCAACCGAAGCCCTTGGCCAAAAATTATTGAATACATTAACCCAAAAAAAATAAAGTCATGAGTTCAAACCAACTTAGAAAAGAAGTGGGGATGATGAATCTCGAAAAAGTGATCGAAGAGCGAGAATACATATCTAGCAAGGTTTTCCCCATCGCTGATCTCGAACTACTTACCCGTTTTGAAGAACTGTACACTGGTGCAGTGAACGATGTGCTCCGGGAATTTTGTCTCCTGAATCAGGCCTTGCCCAATCGCATTTTGCCCTTGCGCGAATACCACACGGTGGCGGGTTTTGCCTTTACCGTGAAAAGTGCCCCTAGTGCAATAATCAGTGGCGAGATGGAGTTCCGCACCCAAATGCTCGACGCCATGCACGAAAATTCCTTCGTCATTTGGGACACCAGCAAGGATGAAAAAGGAACCCTTTGGGGAGGTGTAATGACGGCTACGGCCAAAGGGAAGGGGGTGAAAGCCGCTTGTATTGATGGCGGTATCCGGGATACCCACCAAATTTTGGATGCAAATTTCCCCGTTTTTTACAAGCACCGCATTTCCAACGGGAGCCTGGGTCGTTGCCTGATCACCCATTTCCAAACCGCATTGCAAATCGACGACGTCATCATCAAGCCCGGAGATGTGGTACTGGGCGACATTGACGGCGTGTTGATTGTACCCCGCGATATTGCTTACGAGGTGCTGATCCGAGCGGAGGAAATCAAGGAAAACGAAAAGGTAATTTTCGGTTGGGTAAATGCTGGGGAGACCATTCAATCGATTACGGAGAAGGGCGGGTATTTTTGAGTTGAAAAGATCCGTCATTGTGTAATGAGGGAAAAAATGTTGTATTTTGCCAAAGGATTAGATAAGTAAACGTTTCATTTTATGTGTCTTATCTATTCCTTTGGCTCAAGGAAATAAACATTTATTTTTGCGTAGTATGAAAGACAACTTGGATTATTTTAATTTTTTAAGTTCAATCGACTCGGATAAGGCAAACATTATTAAGTCGCTGTTTCTAGAGAAAAGTATAAAGAAAAATAGCTACTTGCTGTCCGAAGGACAAATTTGTAGAGATGTTTATATCATCACAAAAGGAGTAATTGTAAAGAGTTTTGACTATGCTGACAAAGATGTTACATCTGATATTTACTTGGCTGGAGATATCGTTTTTTCGTTTCATAGTTTTACGTATCAGACAAAGAGTGCCGAGAGCATTCTTGCTGTAACGGATGTTGAATTGCTTTACCTCAACTACAATAACTATTCAGAAGCCATGGAAAAACATCCTTGGTTTTCAGAGTTTGACTCGAGGTTTATGGAAAGCTATATCGTGCAATTAGAATCTAAACTGAAAGACATAGCCACTTTGAATGCTGCCCAACGTTATGAAAAAATACTAAACAACTACCCGAGACTGCTACAAGAAGTTCCATTAAAAATCATTGCTTCATACCTAAATATATCTGCTGAAAGATTAAGTAGAATCAGAGCAATCATTAAGTGATTGTGCCTATTTATTGACCTTGGGTCAATCATTCCAAATTTTTCAATGAGTAACTTTGCATCGTTGTAAATGATAAAAAGCAATACTCATGAATTTAAACAAAGTAAAAATTTTAGGTTTTATCCTTTTAGGACTGTCTTTCCTATCACTAGGAAGCATTTTAATCATTCCATTCTGTATAGAAGGGACTTCACGAATTCTTACCATTAATGCAGCTTTGCTCATTATTAGTGAAGGCAGTTTCGCTTTGTCCATTTTGATTTTAGGTAAAGAGTTTTGGCAAAAAATCAAATTGTTTTTCAAAACCACCTTCACTAATGCAAATAAATCTTAATATAATGAAAGTAAATGTAGATTCAGAAATTGGGATACTCAAAAAAGTGATCTTATGCTATGCCAATCCTTGGCGTCTGAGATGGAATGAAATCAAATCCGTTTTTGAACCAAACGTATTTTTTCAATTCATTAAAAATAAAGTAAGCGCTTATGATTATAAAGTAGTAATTGAAGAACAGCAGCACCTTATTGATTGATTCATTTAGATACAAAATTCAACATTGTTGGAGAAAATACTGCAATTTTTTATCCACATTGTTTTGAAAAGAAATCATTACAATGGCTAGAAGATCACTTTGACTTGATAGAAGCGACTAAGTTAGAAACAAGCCAAATCTTGATTAATTCATTTTCAATTTCACCTACAAAAGTGATCATGAAAGATGGGAGTCAAAGATTAGGAAATCTTATAGCTGACAGGGGGATCACGCCGATATTTGTAAAATATGATGAGGTCACCAAACAGCCAGGGTCATTAAGATGTACAACTTGCCCCATTGAAAGAAGTTCTTTTTATTGAAAGAGGTTTCCTAATGATTTTTAGCATTTTGACAATGGGCGTAATCCATCCATCCCCATTTTAATCGACCTTATCGGAAATAATCCAGGTTGATCAGAATAAAGATGTCCCCAAGCTTTAATGACTTTACATTTGTCATTAAAGAATTCGTTATGAACAAATTAAAGTTTTCATCTGTGCTTCCTGCACTCCTTTTGCTACTCTTTTACACTATTCCAAGCGATATTTTTGCGCAAAAAAAACATACGATCAGTGGTTATGTTAAAGATAAGCGCAACGGAGAAACGCTGATTGGTGTTACCCTGATCGCTGACGAAAAAGAAGGTACAGTTACCAATGAGTATGGGTTTTTCTCAGTTACCTTACCTGAAGGAGAACACCGTTTGGTGTTCACTTACGTAGGCTTTGAATCTTATTCACTAGACATCAACCTCCTTGCAAGCCAGGTTTTAGCTGTTGACATGACTGAAGCTAGTGTTGAGCTGGCAGAAGTAGTCGTTAAGGCCAACGCCAATGAACAAGTGCAAAGCGTAGAGATGGGCGTAAAAACGCTCAGTGTACAGACCATCAAGCAATTACCTGCAGTAATTGGAGAAGCCGACGTACTCCGGGCGATTCAACTACTACCCGGCGTATCAAGCACCAGCGAAGCATCCTCTGGATTCAACGTGCGCGGAGGTGGAGCTGACCAAAATTTGATTCTGTTAGATGAAGCTACGATTTATAATGCTACCCACCTATTCGGTCTTTTTTCCGTATTCAACGCTGATGCTTTAAAGGATGTAAAGTTGTATAAAGGGGGGGTTCCGGCCATGTACGGTGGGCGTTTGTCATCAGTATTGGATATACGTCAGAAAGAAGGGAATAACCGAAAATTTGGAGGCAGTGCAGGGATAGGGCTAATCTCGAGTCGTGTATTACTGGAAGGCCCTATAGCAAAAAATACCGAAGGTGTAGGTAAAGGCTCATTCATGATCGCTGGAAGGCGTTCGTACGTAGACGCTTTTGCCCAGCTCAGTAAAGAGTTTAGAGACAATAAACTATATTTTTACGACCTTAATCTAAAAACGAACATTGCAATCAACGACCGCAATAAGCTCTTTTTATCTGGGTATTTTGGGCGTGATAATTTCAAATTACCTGGTTTAGTAGGGGCAAAGTGGGGTAACGCCTCTGGGACGCTCAGGTGGACGAGTTCGGCGGGAGAAAAATGGTTTTTCCAAACCTCCCTTATTGCTAGTCAGTACGACTACACCCTCGACAATTTGCGCTCAGGTTATGAATTTTCGTGGCGCTCGGACATCAATAATTTCAACTTGCGTCCACGCGCTACTTTTTATTTGAACGATCGAAACACAATAAAATTTGGAGTAGACGCGGTGTATTACACTTTTAAGCCTGGGCAAATCATCCCACTCAAGAATTCACCCATTAAAGAAAAGACCTTTCAAGCAAACCATGCCTCTGAAGTAGCGTTCTACATTGACAACGAGCAAAAAATCAGTCCGAAGCTATCATTTCAGTACGGTCTTAGATGGTCTAACTTTTTTCGGCTTGGTGCTGAAAACATCCGTCAATATGAAACTGGGACACCACTACGCTACGACGCCAAGTATAATGCCTATTTACAAAATGCCCAAATTGGCACGCGAAACTACGGCCCCAACGAGCTCATCTCTTCGGATAATGGCATTGAACCTCGACTATCATTACGCTATTTAGTAGATCCACAAAACGCTATAAAATTAGGTTATAACCGAACCTATCAATATATACATTTGATTTCCAATACCACTTCACCTACTCCCCTTGACATTTGGACACCAAGTGGGCCTTACATTCGTCCCCAAAATGCCGACCAACTTGCCCTTGGCTATTTCTTCTCGGAGAAAAAAAATGCCTATGAAATCAGTTTTGAAATTTATTACAAACGGCTCAATAACCTGACTGATTTTGTGGACGGTGCGGATTTACTGTTCAATGAGAACATCGAATCACAGATAGCCAAAGGTAAGGGAAGAGCCTATGGAGCCGAGTTACAAATCAGTAAAAATTCAGGTCGACTGACCGGCTGGCTAAGCTACACGCTTGCTCAATCTCAGTCAAAAATCACAGGCATCAACAACAATCAATGGTACGCCACGAATAGTGATCAACGCCACCAAATCAACCTAGTAGGTTTTTATAAACTGCCTGGTCGCTGGGAATTAGGCGGTAACTTCATTTTTGGTTCAGGCCGCCCAGTTACTTACCCATCCGGGAAGTACAACAGCAACGGTTTGGTTGTCGCCGATTTCAGTAGTCGCAATGGAGGAAGACTACCCGCTTACCACCGTCTTGATCTGTCGGCTACGCTAAATCCCCGTAAAACGTCGCGTTCGCAGGGACAATGGGTTTTCAGCATCATCAATGTTTACAACCGGCTCAACGCTGCGTCTATTTTTTTCCGGGAAATCAGTGAGGTGAACGATGTGGAATTGGCAACAGGTACGACCGAGGCCGTTAAAACTGCATTTTTTCCAATCATCCCAAGTGTTTCTTACAACTTCAAATTCTAATCAATATGCTTAATTATCATTTTCAGTGGGGTACAACCTATAAAGTTGCGGCCTATCTGTTCATTGTTTTTGCTTTTTCGTGTGAAAAGGTAGTCACTGATGAACTGAACGTGAGCCAGACCACGCCCCGATTGGTCATCGAAGGTGGAATTGAACGAAACGAAGTGCGACCCAAACAGCCTCAGCGTATTCGGCTGACTTCTACAATTCCCTACTTGTCGAAAGAACAGCCCTCTGTGGTAGAAAATGCCACTGTGAAAGTAGACAATGGAAGGAAGGCGTGGAAGCTCAAATACATGGGCAACGGTTGGTACGAAGGATTAGACATCCAGCCCGAAGTAGGGGAAAATTTCACTCTTACCATTGATTGGAATGGTGACCGCTACCAAGGCAGTAGTATTATTCAAGCAGCGCCTAAGATTGACAGTATATACTATGCTTACGAGCAGGAAACTTCCATCACAGATGAAGGCTATTTTGTAAGACTAGATGTAGCTGATCCAGCTGGTGTGGCCAACTTTTACTACTATCGAGTGTTAGTCAACGATACCATTTTCATCGTACCGGACCGAGGCAACAATCGTACGCTCATTTTATCTGATGTCTTTTTTGACGGACAGACTAGCCGCCGAGTCAACCCCAACGAAGAAGTACGAATCAAACTCGGAGATAGAGTCACTGTACAACAATTGGGGATTACAAAAGGCTATTTTGATTATCTTTATAATCTGTTTACCCAGACTGGAAACCAGGGTTTGAGTGTAGTAGGCAACCCGCCACCTGCACCTATTCGAAGTAATATTTTGAATATCACTTCTCCCTCAAAATACCCGCTGGGCTATTTTTATACCGCCGATGTATCTGAAAAAAGCGTTTTCATCCAATAATCTACTGCCTCGCCGACTGGCTTTCTATCTATCATTGAGCATCTTGTTCAGCCTACTCAACCTGCTCAATGATTTGGAAAAAGAAAGTGTCGGCGAGGCGCTACGCGAACAGATCTTGTTCCTCCCTTTATCATTCTGTTTCGTCATTGGAGTCTATTGTTTTCAACAAAGACTTACCCTTCATTGTGCATGGTTCAAAAGCATGGGAAAAAAGATAGGGTTGAGGGATTTTCAACTTTGGGCACTAATCATGCTTCCAATATCTTTAGCATTGGGTATCGGCTTCAGAATTTTATCACTTTACCTCAATAATGATGATGCATCAACAGCCATTTTCGATATGCTTTTCTGGGCTATTTCTATAGCTATTTTTGTAGTTGCCATCTTTGTTTATCTTTTAGAAGGCTATCTGGAATTGGAAATAGCCAAGAAACAGTTTCAACTGCAAATGATGGAAGCAGAAAACGAAAAAACGCTGGCACAATATCAAGCATTAAAAAAGCAACTCAATCCCCATTTTTTGTTCAATAGTTTTAATACCCTGATTAATCTGATTCACTCATCGCCTCATAAAGCGGAACAGTTTGTCTATGAGTTATCCAATATCTATCGCTATAATCTCGACCAGGGTGAAGAATTGGTGGTTACGCTGAAAAAAGAGATCTGGCTAATCAAGGCTTATCTAGAACTAAAAAAGATAAGGTTTGGAGAGAGCATCAACTTTTCTTGTCAGGTCGAAGAAGAGGCGATGCACCTATTGCTACCCCCCATGACCCTGACCTTATTAGTGGAGAATGCAGTAAAGCACAATTATTTTGATGATGCTCACCCGCTAATGATTGAAATCAAAACCGATAAAAAGACGATTTGGGTACGCAACAACCATCGACAGCGTCATGCTCTGCGCGCGACTGTTTCGCTGGGTATTGGACAAAAAAATTTGATCAGTCAGTACGAAATCCTGGAAGCTTCAACACCTGAATTTTACGTTGAGAACGGGTTTTACATTGCTAAAATACCATTAATCGAACCAGAGCTATGATTCAAGCAATTATCATCGAGGATGAACCCCTGGCTGCTCAACGCCTAAAGGAGCTATTAGCTGAAGTGACGCAACTTATTCAAATACAAAAAATTATACGCAACGTTGAAGATGCTGTGTCCTATCTTCAATTGCACAACCCAGAGCTAATTTTTTTGGACATCAACCTATTTGAGCGCTATTCCTTTGAAATTTTTGAGTTGGTAGAAGTACGTTCACGAATCATCTTTACCACCGCATATTCCGAATTTGCAATCAAAGCCTTTGAGCAAAACAGCATTGATTATTTATTAAAACCTATCTCAAGAGAAAGCTTAAACAAAAGCATACAGAAATTCTTCACGCTTAAACGCGATGACAACAGTAAGTATGATTCAATTGTAAGAAGTGAATTACTATATCGAGAGAAGTTTTTAGTCCGGCAGGGGAATAGCTTATCGGTTATACCTACTCGTGACATTGCATTTTTTTTTTCCGAAGATAAATGCACATTCCTCATGACTCATGATGGAAGGCGTTTTCATTTGGAGACAACCCTAACAGAGTTAGAATCATCTCTACATCCAAAACAGTTCTTTCGCATCAATCGCAAGTACATCATCCATAGCGAAGCGATTCAGTCGATGGGCTATCTTTCTAAATCAAAACTCAAGCTGATCTTACGACCACACCCATCGACAGGAGAATTGATTACCGTGGCCATTGAGAAAATGGGAAGCTTCAAGCGATGGCTCGGGGGATAATCCATGAGGCACTGTTAGACATCATTGTTTGATTAAGGAACGATTTTTTACAGGATCCCCAATCCGTCAAGGAAAATCAGTTGATGATCGCCTCCCTCATCCCGTCCTCGCTCATCACTTTATACCTGCATTCATGTAAACTTTCTTGATCTACTATCATGATCCAGATATTTTGCATTCATCTTGAATCACCAAGAATCCGACGCAACTATGAAATAGACCTTTGTTTCTATTCATAGCTATTCAAAATGCCTCCCTTTGGAGCAATTCAAAAATGACCACAATGACAACCAAAATCACCTTCGTCTTGGTAACTATTGCCATCGCTTTTTTGCCTAAGCTGGTTCTTGCCCAAAAAAGTGTAAGATCCACTACATTCGCTGCTGATTCGGCTGCCATACATCAATTGGCAGAAAAATTCAAAACGTGCATCATTGAAAAAGACACCAATACATTTAAAACACTATTTTATGATCAGAACATAAAATGGGTATCGGTGGGCGATGCAAAAACAATTGAAACATTAAAAAAATACGATCCTAATGCTTCGCCAGTTAGGCTTGCTGGCGCTTATGACCTTTTTAGGGACAGCAGAATGGCTTCTATAGCATTGAAAGAAGAATTCTACAATCCAATCCTGGAAACAGATGGGATTTTAGCTTCGTATACATTTGACTACTGCTTTAAGATCAATGGCACCATACAAAACTGGGGCAAAGAACACTGGCAGCTTGTAAAAGTAAACAATGAATGGAAAATCATGGCGCTTTTATATTCATTTAACCTTGTATTTATTTCCCCTGCGCCTGCTTATATGAAGTGATTTTTAAATACAAAACCTACATCTCAATGTAGATATATCTTTCTTTAAAGTCTCTTTTACCCTTAGCCTAGTGGTATGTTTGTCCTATCAATTGGGATGTAATGATACCATTGATAATTAGGTATCTTGAGATTGTAATCTTTGCTCGGAAAAGAAAGGGAATCGTGGTTTGCACTCAATATGAGGTAACTCTTATGAAGCTCTATTTCATAGGTTCCTATACTCCATCTCGCTGTTTATTTACAGCGGGATGGGGAAATCTTGGTCCTCCACCTTACGATTATCTTTAAGAAAGCAAACACTACGTACTCAAAAATTGCCTATCAGCTCTCCACTGTATACTACTGTACTACCTCTAGAAAACAGGCTTGGATTCGGCGGTTTTCCATGATTTTTTTGGAAACTGTCTAGCTTACGCACCCTCCCTTCGGGGTATGGGCTTGTGCGACGCATTTCTTTTGCCTTGGTAGATGTTCATTTCCAAATTGTCAATCACGGTTTTTTAGCTTTTGCTTAAGAGAACCGACCTTAATTGGTTGATATTTAGAAATTTAGTTGCTTTTGCGTTCAACAAATCAATACTCATGAAACAAACTTTTACGATCCCAAAGCACCTTGCTGCCTCGCTTGCATTGTTGCTGCTGGCAGTGTTGACTTTCTCTACCATTAGTGCATCCGCTCAAGTCTCCATCACCTTGATTGGAGTAACAGAAGGCCCTAATAACATGGGGAGCACCCAAGCTTCCAACAAATTTGTGGTAGGAGCAGGTTCTTCCAGAGTCACCTATACCATCACCAACAACACGCTCACAACCATCCCTACAGGGGCTTCTTTGATCATGGATTTACCGGTTGGGGGTAGTTATGCCGGAACGCCTACTGGTATGACCCATACTGGAGGAACTGCTAACATGCCTCAGTTTGCTCTTTCTTCGAGTATCTTACCTGGCGGAACTTTGAATGTTAGTTATCTAACCAGTTTCGACTGTACAGTCATTCCATTTATCTTTGGTGGCGGCCAAACTGGCGATATTGCTACGCTTAATGGGGTGGCTTTGAATCCTCTGGCCACATATGATGTGGTCTCTGCGGCACTCTCTGTCATCAATGCGACCAATAATATGCCCACCCAAAATGTGGGCACTTCTTTTAATCAAACGGTGACCATTCGAAACGGGGGTAACAATAGTATTGCACCTATTCCGATTACACTCAATCTGGGCACTGGAACAGGTACTTCGATTGGTTCACCTTCCATTGGTACGCTTTCGGGGAATACCATCACATTCAGTGCATCAGATATCGTAAATGCAAACTTATCCAACGACGATGGCGACGATCAGTGGGAGAATGGCGAGGATCTCAGCGTCAGTTATACTGTTACGGTTGTGAACTGTAACAACCTCAATCGTAACCTCACTGTAACGTGGGGTGACGGTACCAACACTTGCCAGACTTCGGCACCTTTCCCTACCGGGGTGAATATTTCCAACCAGGTACCCAATCTAAGCACTAGTTCCCTTTCGGCAGCACCATTTGATGCCTGTCCGATTGATGTACCTCGCCCTGTCACCTTGACCATCCGAAATACCGGTACTGGTCCTGCCAACGTAGTGAGCTTCGAAATTTTTAATAATTCCGGCGCGGCTGTAAATACAGGAAGCCCGATTATAATCGACATTCCGTCCATCGTAGTCAATCTACCCGGCGGGGGTACCTTTGTTCCTGGTTTATCCAATACGACGGTGCTTAGCACCATTTCGACTAGCACATCTGGGAGTTCCAATGGATGTGCTGCTGGCCAGCCCAGCCATATAAGAGTCAACCTACCTGACGGCACCCTGCTAACCGCTGGTCAGAGTTTCACCGTGACTTATCAGACGCGTTTTTGTGATAACAATACTTGTACTAGCGCACTTAGAGGGTCTTCTCAAGTGGCACGGGTCAATTATCGCCAAAATCAGTGTACTGGCCTTGGACCTCTTCTTACCACCCCGCTCACCAATGCCATCGCTGGACTTTCCGTTTTTCCCGATGGGTTTTCTGTTCAATTGCCTGCGATTGTTAACAATGGAAATTGCTTTATAGTCGAAATGACAACGAGAATTGTCGTGCCTGATTACCCCAGCGATCAGTTGGATTTCAGCGTAGCGCTTCCGTCCGGCTTTAATTACAATCCTGGATCTTTAATTAGCCCGACAGGCTTTACCGTCGCTCCTGGTTTTCCGCAAGCAATCGGCGGTCGCTTGGTGATTCGCTACATCAATCCTCCTTTATCCAACTCAAGTGCAATAACAGTTCGATTTGGTCTTTGTGTCAATCAAACTCCTTGTATCGGCAGCACAGTTGGTTTGGCCCCTGAAATGGCCTATACTGCTAATCCTTCCTGTACGACTCCGATCGGATTCAAACGCTGCCTTACTAGTAATATAGAGGTCAATTGCCCCTGTTGCACTGAGGGTGGATTGGAGGCTACGAGTTTCAATTTCCGCCGTACCACCCTCGGTATTGCGGACAACGATGCAAACGGGCTTCCCGATGCAGGTAATCCTACGCCTGACCTGAACAAAATTTCCCTCAACCGCTTCCGCCCTGGTGACGAGCTGACCGCTACCACCAACGGCATTATTCGAGCAGGCACTACCTATACCAAATGGAATTACGTGTACAGTGGCTGGATCTTCTCCGCTAATAATTGGGAGCCAGTTGGTCGGGCAAGCATCACCATCGTTGATCTTTCTACGGGTACAACTCACATTGCTAACAATGTTCCCATTACAGGTACCAGCCCGGGGCAGTCTTTTGCTGCAAACTGGGATGCCGCCGTCTTTTCACCGGAGCTGCCAGCAGGGTTTGTTTATGAATCCGGTGATTTGGTGACTTCAGAAGCCGTTTTTCGTTTGACCGCAACGATTAGTACGAGCCCGACGTCCTTTGTGGAAACAGGCGGGGTGAGTGTGTTTAGCCCTGCAACCGGAACCCTGAGTCAGAATTTTTACGCTACTCAGATGCCTTCACCTCCGCCTAATCCAGCTCCAGTAACGCTTGCTGCATGTTCTCAGCCCTCTTCTTCCCAAGGTCCCAATCGCTATCAGTGTGGTAAAATTGCTTTTAATTACCACACAAGGGGGTGGAGAAATGAGATGATTTTTGATGGCGTCCAGCCTTACACCTCTTCTTGCGACACGCGGGATATGTTTTTTCGCTCTTCAACTTCGCTTTTATTCAACCAGTTTTTTCCTTTTGAGTATCGCCCGATAAACCGGACTGGTACCTACGTGCTCACACTGCCGCCAGGGGTGGAATATGTGCCCGGTTCCTCAAATCGGGTGCGATACTCTCGTACAATTAGAGAAGGCGTTATGTCCTCTGCATCTGACTTTCCGATTACTCCGGTTGTGACCGGAGCCGCTGCCACTGGCCAAACGCTGACCTATAATCTTGCAGCTTTATACGTAGAGAATGGGGGAACTGTTGTCAATTCCACTGAAGCATATAACCTGATTGTATTTGTAAATACCCGACCCACCTGCGCATTGACAGGTACGGTGGCTTCCACTATCCGCCATCAGAATGGTGCTTTCTTGATGTGGCCCAATACTACAACACCCCATGCCATTAATCTCTACCAACCCGACGCCCCAATTTTTCGGTATCAGGCCAATACCCTTCAACCCAATATTACCCTTAGCTCGCCAGTACCCAATGTGAACATTGAAGCCCAAAAAGCAACCTGGACGATTGTGATGAACAACACCACCAATAGTGCTGCGCCGTTTTCCTTTGTGGCCATTGCTAATGCGGGACCTTTCAGCAACTTCATGCTGGTCGAAGGTGCCAATTCCTACAAGCCCAATGCCAACGGCATTATTGAACTGGGTACAACCAATGCCGCTGCCACGCGCACCTTCACGCTGATGGCGGATATCAACAATGAGTGCAGTGCCAGTCCCTTGCAATTGGCGTATGGTTGGGATTGTGGCGCCTATCCGACCGATTTGGCTAACTACCCTTGTGATCAGCCACTTACGCTTATTGGGACTCCGCTGTTGGCGGGCCTTGAAGTCAACATGGACTTTATCCCTAACGGTGCAGGTTCAGGCATCGACTTGTGTGCGCCTGTGAAGGTACGGGCGGATATCAGTAGCGCGCTGCAAGGGTATCTGAAGACAGTTCAGTATAAAGTGGCTTTGCCTGCTGGTTCAACTTACGTACCCGGTTCAGTGACTTATACTTTCCCAATTGCCAGCGGTGTCCCAATTGCTTCGACCTATACCCCGACCCTAGTTGGCAATATGCTCATCTTTGATGTGCAAGATATTGCGCCCACTTTAGCCAGCGGCCTTTCGGGCGTAACGGGTACCAATCGGGATATACGCATTGAATTTGAACTAAGGACTGATTGTGATTTCACCTCAGGATCGCCTTTAAATGCTGAATTACGGGGTACACTCTTTTGTGGTGATTTGGTGCCATTGACCAATCCTCTGCGCAATTCAACCCGCCCACTCAATGTAAACGGACTCACGTTACCCTATGCTGCTGATATCAGTACCTCAGTTGCCTCTACCTTGGTTGGCTGCACCGCTACTACCGATATGAGTGTAGCAATTACGTTAAGCGGCCAGACGCTGGCAGCTAACCAAGACCAGACGGTCGTACGCCTCCCAGCGGGCATATCCTATGTTTCCTATAATTGCACCAGCGCGAATAATTTCAATTGCCCCAACGCACCTACTTCGGCAGTAGATGCTTTAACGGGTGAAACAGTACTGACTTTTACTTATCCAAGTGGGATTCCACAGGCAGCTGGGCAGACAATAAATTTTGACATAAAGATTCAATCTTCTGTTTCTGCGCTGTGTGGTAGCAATCAATACGAAGTATCGCATCGCATTTTGGGCAACCAGTTGGCCTGCTCATCAGCACCGGGTGGTTTGTGCCCTCGCAGTTTGGCCATCAGTGGTCTAAAGTCAGGTACGATAAATGTAGATAAACCTACTTTCTCGATCAGCGGATTTAGTGCCACTGCCAATGTTCCAACAACTGGTTTTGCTTATACCTATAATGTTTCAGTTGCCTCAATCATTAATAATGCTAGCATGGCCAATGCTCCGGCAGGAACCATTATTGAGTTTTATTGTAAGGACGGCATGGCGCAACCTACTGGCTTGCCAATAGGTTCTGCCCAGCTACCTGTGATTGATGCTGGTGCATCTGCAACCAATCTCACGGCAACCTTTACGGGTACCTGTTCTCCCAATAATGGTCTTGTTGCCCTTATTCAGGAAACGACTGCTGCGGGCACGCCTGGTGCAGGGAGCACCCCTCAATGTGTTTGCCCAGATCAAATTCCATTCGCAGTATCCATCTTCAACTGCCACAGTATTGGCGATGCATCTCTGGCCCAAACCGTTTGTGCAGGTAGCGAGTCGCCAGCCTTCACATTTGCTACCCAAAATACGACAACGAACGGCATCTCGTTTGTCTACTTTATAGGATCAGCACCCGCAGACCCTTACACTGGCGGCACTCCGCTGGGGAATGCTACAGGGAATGGTACCAGTGTTACCTTGGCGGCAGGAGCTCTGCCTACTACGGCCGGCGAGTATTACATCTATGCGCTTCAATCACCAGTTCCGTCAGATCCCAGTTGTCGTCCAGCTGGTTTGGCACGATTGACAGTTGTCTCCAACCCAATCGCTGTAATTGTCACGAGCAACACTCCAGCATGCAGCGGCAGCGATGCAATATTCACGGTGTCGGGTACCAATGGCGCCACACTGACGTACAATACTGGCGGGGCGAGTAAAACCTTGGCTTTGAACGGTACCAATCAGAACATAATAGTAAGTGGGGCAACAGCCGATGTGGTGTTGAATTTAGTAAGTGTGGCCAACACAATAAATGGCGTGAATTGCCAAATCCCCCTGACCGCGGTCAGCACAGTAAATATAAATTCCTCGCCAACCTTGTCCGGTGACGGCCCAGTTTGTGCGGGCTCGACGATTACGCTGACGGGCTCGGGTACCCCGAATGCTACCACACCGTACCGTTCATCGAATACAGCAGTTGCGACGGTAACCAGTGCTGGAGTAGTAACGGGTGTTGCTGCAGGTACAGCCACGATTACATACACGGATAACAACGGCTGTCAGGCGACAGCGACAGTGACCGTAAATGCACTACCTGCGTTTACTCCCGTACTGACCGCTCCGACCTGTACTAGAACGGGTTTGATTTCGGTGGCTGAAATTACCGCTCCTTCAGGTACGTATACCTACCAATATTCAACGACGGGCGCTGCTCCATTTAGCAACTTGACCAAGAATGGATCAAATTACGAGGTTGTAATTCCATCAGGAGCTCAAGCAGCATCTATTTACACCATAAATGTCACCAGAACGGACATCAATCCAAGCTGCGATGCTACTCAAGGGGTTAATATCAATACAGTAGCCAACTGTTGTACCGCACCTACCGTAACGCCAGCTAACACTTGTGTGGGAGGTTCAAGTGTCACTTTTACCCAAACAGGCGGCACTAATGGTGGAAGTTGGTCGGTAAATGGCGGTGGAACGATTGATCCTTCTACTGGAATATTTACAGCCACTACAGCTGGCTGTTTTATGGTAACCTACAACACGCCAACAGGAAGCTGTACGGATTCCAAAGCATTTGTAGTTTTACCAAGTGCACCAGTGATCAGCGCGCCTGCGAACACTTGCACTGCAGCTTTCACGCTACCCAGTGTAACGGCAGTAAACGGCTTCACAGTAGAATACAGCATCGATGGCGCTACTTATGCGACTGCTCCGACGGTACCAACGACTCAGGGGTGCCACACGATCAGCGCTCGTTATGTGTTGACCGCTACTTGTGGAGCAACCACTGCGGGTACGGCTGGCACTGGCGCTTGTGGGGTGAGCAACACGGTGAACGTGGTGATCTTCCCAAGTGCCCCGAGCATCACCGCTCCAGCGAATACCTGTGCATCCGCCTTTGCACTTCCGACAGTTAGCGCAGTAAGCGGCTTCACGGTAGAATACAGCATCGACGGTGCCGCTTACGCAACTGCTCCGAGGTCAGAAGCGCGTCGGGGAGGCAAAACGAGCAGCTCTCGGTATGCG
>JAIYAV010000238.1 GCA_027488855.1 Saprospiraceae bacterium | reverse complement strand
TTGGTGAGAATGCGAGCCGGAGGAGCCAGCAATAGCTCATTGAAAAGGCGGATAAATGCCAATTTGGAGGATCGTTATGCTTGGAAGCTGAATGGCCTTCGGCCCTACTTTTTTACAGCAGTGCTAAAACCGCTTCGCAAAATCAATCAATATTTTTCTTATAGCACGGTTAGGCAAAACAGTGGACAGTCTAACAACCGGAAAAAGCAATATGTATAAGGAACAAGAAAAAGAGGGGGATTCGCTTTGGTCGAATCCCCCTCTTTTTTACAAAGGTCAAATTAAAGTATTGTTTCAGCCATAGGCAGTGCCTTATTTGATGCTCACACTAATTGACACCTCATTGTAGATAGCATGCCGATTCTCAGCCTTGGCCCACTTGGTATCCCCATGTACATAGCGCAAATGTAGTGCCTGCCACTGAATTCCACTTACTACCTGCCAAGAATCAAATGGATAATCTGGGCAACGCAAAACATACCCTTTGCTCCGATTGGAATAGCTATAAAAGCTTACATCACCCGTATTTACAGCAAAGCCCAATCTTAATTCCGGACCAAATCCAGTGGTTTTTCCTTGATTGTTCAAAGAAGCTTGTTTGGCTGGATTAATCCGTGCTGGCATATACGCCTCAACGTTGGCACCAACCCCGGAAATCAAGCGCATTACGCCTTTAGCAAATGGAATTTCGGGACGGTACTGAAACGAAACATTACCACCCGCCAAATAAGATTTGAAACCAGCGTTGGTAGAGTTTGGAATTTCACCATTCTGGTTGTTATTCCCACCTTTAAATGATGCCCATACATTCCACTCAGCACCCCACAATTGGTTGTAGTTAGGTGCAGAGCCAAATCGAAGCAAAACCGTGGTAACGCTATCTGGAGCCTCATCATAATAAGTTGCATACAAAGATTGAACACCGGCACCTATCTCTAGTGCGCCAAAACCAGTAAGTAAATTATCCACTATGTCGTCCCATTTTCTTGTACCCGTAAGGTTTTCAACTTTCAGTAGTGCGTCGGAAAAATCTTGATACTGTTTTCCCAAGCTGCTCTGCATGCTACCAGCATTCGCTTTGTACTCAGACTCTGCTTTTGCAACTATTGCAGGGTCTACTTTTAGGCTGTCTTTGTACTGTGCGAATCCATTCTGAATTGTACCCAAATTTTGAATCCATCCAGCATTACCTTTGTCAAAGGCACCAAGGATGGCTTGAATTTCTTTGGAGTCAAATTCGCTTGGATTTTGCTTCAACAGTCCTTCCAATTCTGCCCGTCCTTGCGACCATGCCCCCAGTATAGAGTCAATGCCCGCAGTGGGGTTAGTTACCGGCAGACCGTTCTTCAGGTCAACAAAAATGTCATTTTGCAATTGGTCTCCAACGTTTACGCCGTTGATCAAACCCCGTAAATGACCCAGAAATTCAACTCGCTCCGCTTTATTCAAAGACTGAAATAAAGAAGAGAAGTTTTTTAAATCCTGAGCATACAAGGAGTGTCCTGTGCAAAGTGTCACCAAAAATAACAAGGCGATTAGTAAATTTTTCATGGTTATTAATTTAAATTAGATTGCTGGAAATAAAAGGGGGCATAAAAAGTACCTTTTGTTATTGATGCAACGACCAATAACAATTGGGAAAATACGCTAGTGCTTCTCTGTAAACCTTGTGGAGTATTGATAAATAGGGAACCCAGAACGTATAATTACGCACTGAATGAGACATGGTATGAATTAGCCAAATGATGAGTTCATCTAAATTTCAACTGCAATGCTCATTTAAATTTCTAAATAATAGGAAGTGTAAGTTGAAAATTATGACACTAAAAAAGTGCAGTTGAATTCTCTCGTAAGAAGCTCTCTTTGAAAATACTTATTGAATGCAAATTTATGTATAAAAAAAATCAAAAGCAAGCATAAATATCTTTTTTTTGCCGAATGTGTGTTAATTTTTCAGGTGCTCGTGTAAAAATAAATGAGGGCTGGCCAAATGGAACTAGCTGATTATCGCAAGTAAAAATCACATCATGCTCGTTGATTGAAAAAATCACTCGATTATTATTATTTGGTTCAAGCTTTAGAACTCCTAACCATTAAAAACTTTTTTGGATGCGTGCAACCATCAAAAAAGACTATTTTTGTTTTTCAAATAAGAAACTTTCCTCCATGAAGAAACGTGCATTGCTTACAGGGGTAACCGGGCAAGACGGAGCCTATTTATCCGAAATTCTCCTCGCGAAAGGGTATGAAGTACATGGTATCAAACGTCGCTCTTCCCTATTCAATACCGCGCGCATCGATCATTTGTATCAGGATCCGCATGATGAAGACCGTCGCTTTATCCTGCACTATGGCGACTTAACGGACAGTACCAGCATCATTCGCTTGTTGCAAGAAGTACAGCCCGATGAAATTTACAACCTGGGTGCTCAGTCTCACGTCCAGGTAAGTTTTGAAGCGCCAGAGTATACCGCGAATTCTGATGCCATTGGCCCTTTGCGGATCCTGGAGGCCATTCGGCTCTTAGGTTTAAAAGACAAAACGCGTTTTTATCAAGCCTCTACATCTGAGCTGTACGGAAAAGTGCAAGCCATTCCGCAAACCGAAACCACTCCATTTTACCCACGCTCACCCTATGCCGTAGCCAAGTTATACGGATACTGGATCACTGTCAACTACCGTGAATCGTACGGTATGTATGCCTGCAATGGCATCCTGTTCAACCACGAATCACCATTGAGAGGTGAAACCTTCGTAACCCGCAAAATTACCCGTGCAGTAGCAAAAATTGGGCTGGGTTTGCAAGATAAACTCTGGTTGGGCAACCTCGACGCTCAACGCGACTGGGGCCACGCCAAAGATTACTGCGAAGCCATGTGGCTCATGCTCCAACAAACTACGCCAGATGATTATGTAGTCGCTACAGGGGTAACCACTAGCGTGCGCGATTTTGTCCACCTGGCTTTTGCTGAAATTGGGGTGAGTCTCGAATTTCAAGGTGTGGGTGTGGGCGAGCGAGCCATCGTCACAGCCTGTGAAGACGAACGTTATCAATTGCCGCTGGGCAAAGAAGTGGTAGCCGTAGATCCCAGGTATTTCCGCCCTGCCGAGGTAGATTTGCTGGTCGGAGACCCCACCAAAGCCAAAGAAAAGCTCGGCTGGACTCCCACCTACGACCTGCCAGCCCTGGTGCAGGAAATGGTGCAGGCCGACATGCATTTGTTTGAGCGGGATGCAGTGTTGCTCAACAGTGGTTTTGAAGTAAAACGTGAATTCGAATAATCATTTATGGAAACTAACGCCAAAATATTCATTGCTGGGCATCGGGGTATGGTAGGTTCCGCCATTCATCGTAAACTGGTCCAGGAGGGTTTTCAACACTTGATTGTGCGGAATTCCCGGGAATTGGACTTGCGAAATTCGATCGAGGTAGAAGCCTTTTTCAGACAAGAACAACCCGAATATGTGTTTTTGGCTGCCGCCAAAGTAGGAGGCATCATGGCCAACAATACTTATCGCGCGGAGTTTCTGTACGAAAACCTGATGATCCAAAACAACGTGATCCATTGTGCCTGGAAATATGGGGTGAAAAAATTGCTATTCCTGGGCTCGTCCTGCATTTATCCCAAGCTGGCACCCCAACCGCTTAAAGAAGAATACCTACTCACCGGGGTCTTAGAACCTACCAATGAGCCTTATGCCATTGCCAAAATAGCAGGGATCAAAATGTGTGACGCCTACCGGGCACAATATGCTTGTAATTTCATCTCGGCCATGCCTACCAATCTTTATGGTCCGAACGACAATTATGACCTGGAAAAATCACATGTACTGCCAGCGTTGATCCGCAAATTCCATGAAGCCAAGCGCCAACAATTGCCAGAAGTAGTTCTGTGGGGCTCGGGTACCCCTTTGCGTGAGTTTTTGCATGTAGATGACCTAGCGGATGCTTGTCACTACCTGATGCAAAACTACAATGAAGCAGGTTTGGTCAACATCGGGGTGGGTCATGATTTGAGCATCAAAGACCTGGCATTGTTGATTGGCAACATTGTTGGCTACCAGGGCAACATCATCCAAGACCTTTCCAAGCCCGATGGTACCCCCCGCAAACTCATGGATGTAAGCAAACTCAAAGCAGCAGGCTGGCAAGCCAAAATTGGTTTGGAGGAAGGAATCCGAAGAGTATATGCAGACCTAAGCAAAGCAGCATGGTATTAATGAGAGATGAGAGATGAGAGATGAGAGATGAGAGATGAATGATGAGAGATGAGAGATGAGAGATGAGAGATGAGAGATGCTACCGCAGCGTTTTTGACGATGACCTTGTCTAAGTCTCTGCGGTAGCATCTCTCATCTTTCCTCTCTCATCTTTCCTCTCTCATCTTTCCTCTCTCATCTCTCATCTTTCCTATTTCATCTTTCCTCTTTCATCTCTCCTAAATTTCCTATCTTTGCCAATAACTCGTAGATTGAACCAAAATTTGTTACAGTGGGTAGTTTACAACTAAAAGTCCAGTTGGAGGACATCAATCCGGCCATCTGGCGTACTTTTCAAATAGATCAAACCGAAACTTTTTTTGATCTGCATGAGATCTTGCAAATCGTCATGGGCTGGGAAAATGCACATTTGTTTGAGTTTCAAATCAAAGATCGGAAAATTGGTTTGTTGCCAGATGAAGACGAAATGTGGGACACTGATGCAAGTTTGGAAGACAGTGAGGCGATCTTGATGCTCGACATGAATTTAAAGGAGGGAGACTCCTTCCGGTATATTTACGATTTTGGCGACAACTGGAAGCATTTGCTGACTGTAGAAAAGGTGCTCGCCGACGACGAAACCGATTGCCCGCTTTGTTTGGGCGGTGCCCGCAACTGCCCACCTGAAGATTGTGGCGGAGCCCCAGGATACGTCGACTTTTTAGACGCCCTCAAGAACCCCAATCACCCCCAACACGAAGAAATCATCGACTGGATCGAAGAATTTGATCCCGAAGATTTTGACTTGGAGGAAACCAATGAAATTCTTCAGGAGTTCAATGATTGGCGGCAAGACTTGTTTCTCGAAGAGGAGGAATAAATCCTAAGTATGACGCAAAAAATTACTTCCCGATTTTTTTGAGAGGGTTTTGAATAGAAAGCTCACTTGAAATGAAGCGTTCACTTCCTATTCAAAACCCAAAATCAGGAAGTTAATTTTTCTGCGTTACTAAAAAGCTTATACTTTTGTTCACCTATAATGCCGATGGATCATGCTATTTTCATCGGCTTTTTTATTTTTTTTCAAAAAAAGTATGGCCAAGGCTTGCGCAAACTAAAACGAGCACGTATATTTGCGCACGCTTTTGAGCAAAAGGCTCAAAAAATCAAATACAAGGGTGATTAGCTCAGCTGGTTTAGAGCATCTGCCTTACAAGCAGAGGGTCGGCGGTTCGAACCCGTCATTACCCACTAGAATTTTTAAAGGGTTACAAATTCATGATTTGTAACCCTTTTTTTTTGAGCTTAAGCCTTCCATAGCTCAAGTACGCCTATCTTTTCAGCGCTACTTCTAAATAAGTTTGTAATTTTCTAGCATCACCTACAATCCAGGATGCATGAAACGGATCATTACAAACTTATTTTTTTTCTGTACGGTACTAAGCCTATCGGCCTTAAACCCCACTATTCAAGTCCTTCACCTCAAGTGTGATTTTAAGAAAAATCCTTTAGGCATCGAAAGCGCTCAGCCCACACTGAGTTGGCAACTGCAATCCACCCAACGCGCTCAAAGCCAAAGTGCCTACCGCATCCTCGTAGCCGATCAGGCCCAACTATTAAATAACAACCAGGGCAACATTTGGGACAGTGGCAAACAAGTCGCTAGCAATTCCATCCAGGTTAAATACATTGGTAAAGCACTACAATCGGCTCAAAAGTATTATTGGAAAGTCATGGTTTGGGATGCCAAAGGGAAAGCCTCAGCCTGGAGCGCACTGGCGCACTGGCAAATGGGTTTGTTGGCTGAAAAAGACTGGAGTGGAGCCAGTTGGATAGCGCTGGAAAAAATTGCCGAAGGGGATAAAATCCTGCCCGCCCTACACGCCACCAAAGCCCCAAGTAAGCCAAAATCCGCTCTTCCGCAATTCCGCAAAGAATGTACCATCAACAAAACCATCAAGCAGGCCACAGGCTTTGTGGCCGGTTTGGGCCATTTTGAGTTTTTCATCAACGGGCAAAAGGTGGGCAAAAACTTCCTGGATCCCGGTTGGACCAACTACCAGCAAACTGCGCAATACGTCACTTTTGACTTGACTCCACTTTTGGTATCAGGAAAAAACGCCTTCGGCATCATGCTCGGCAATGGTTTTTACCATATCCCCAATGAGCGCTACTGGAAAATTTTACAATCCTATGGTTACCCCACTTGTAAACTAAAAATCCTAATCGAATACAGCGATGGCAGCAGCGAACAAATCATTACGGATCAAAGCTGGAAATGCACGCGCAGTCCAATCACTTATAGCAGCATTTACGGTGGCGAAGATTACGATGCAACCCTGGAACAAAAAGGTTGGAAGCTCCCCGGCTTCAACGATGCGCATTGGCAAACACCCCTGGTGCTGAGCGAAAACATGCCCAGCCTGCGCACCCAAAGCCAGGAGCCACTCGGCTATTTTGAAGAATTCACCCCACAAAAAATCAGCACTCCTAAACCTGGCATTTGGGTATACGATTTGGCCCAAAATTTCTCTGGCATTTTTCAAATTCAGGTACAAGGCCAACGTGGACGCAGCATCAAAATCAGTCCCTCCGAATTGCTCCACGACGATGGCACCGTTAACCAATCTGCCATCGGCGAACCCGTTTTTTTCAACTACACCCTGAGTGGCGAGGGCATGGAAAGTTGGCAGCCCCAGTTCATGTACTACGGCTTTCGCTATGTACAAATTGAAGGCGCGGTACCAGAAGGCCAGGCCAACCCCAACAATTTACCCGTTATCAAAGGGCTTAAGGGCATTCACACCCGCAATGCTGCCGCCAAAATCGGGGATTTCTCCTGCTCCAATCCCTTGTTCAACCGAATCTACACCCTCATCGACTGGGCCATCCGCAGCAACATGGCCAGTGTTTTGACCGATTGTCCCCACCGAGAAAAGTTGGGCTGGCTGGAAGAAGCTTACCTCATGGGCCCCTCGCTGCGCTACAATTACGACCTCGCCACGCTTTACCCCAAAATTTTGGAAGACATGCGTGCTTCCCAACTGCCCAATGGCCTGATCCCCGATATCGCCCCAGAATATGTACCCTTTCAAGGCGGCTTCCGCGATTCGCCTGAGTGGGGTAGCGCGGGGGTGATCATTCCCTGGGAAATGTACCAATGGTATGGCAACGTGGCAGTGTTGGAGGAGAATTATGAGATGATGAAGCGCTATGTAGATTACCTCAGTAGCCGTGCCGATCAGCACATCGTAGCACATGGTCTGGGCGATTGGTTCGATTATGGCCCCAAACAACCCGGCGAAGCCCAGTTGACTTCCAAAGCCCTCAGTGCTACCGCCATTTATTATTACGACATTTCGATTGTGCAAAAAACAGCCCTTTTGTTGGGGAATCGGGTAGATGCAGCAAAGTACCAAACCTTAGGCGAAGCGGTCAAAAAAGCCTTCAACACGCGTTTTTTTGATCCAATAAAAATGCAGTATGAAAAGGGCAGCCAAACGGCGTATGCAATGCCGCTGGAATTGGGTTTGGTGGAACCACAACACCGGGCAGCTGTATTGAGTAGCTTGCTGAACTCCATCCAAGCCAACAATTATGCACTTACCGCCGGAGACATTGGTTTTCATTACCTGGTCAGTGCCCTACAAAACGGGGGTGCCTCGGAAGTGATTTACAAAATGAACAGCCGGGATGATGTGCCAGGGTATGGATTCCAATTGGCCAAAGGGGCTACGGCCTTGACTGAATCCTGGCCCGCACTCAAAAATGTGTCCAACAATCACTTCATGCTGGGGCATTTGATGGAGTGGTTTTTTAACGGTTTAGGCGGCATCAAACCTTCGGAATCCGCATTGGCCTTTAAAGAATTCATCATTCGCCCTGAAATGGTGGGGGATTTGACCGAAGCGAAGGTAGACTTTGAATCCATGTATGGGTCCATTCAAAGTCATTGGAAAAAAACAGCGCAAGGCATTGAAATGAATGTTGAAATTCCGGTCAACACCCATGCGTTAGTGTATTTTCCAACGCAGTCCCGGGATAAGATTTTGGAAAATGGGAAAAGGATAAAGTACAAGATGCTGAAGATGGAAGGGGAGAGGTTAGTGCTGCGCTTGGGCTCTGGAAAGTATTCGTTTTGGGTTCAACCTTGATTGGATCAAAAGAGCAACATGGATTATCCCGAATTTATTACAACAACACTAAAGCGACATTTTTAAACCACAAAGAAAAAAAGAGGATTCAAAGAACACAAAGTTAGGCGTTGACAGCGCTTTACTTTTCAACAAATCATCGAAAAATTGCGCTCTGAAATGGCCATCGGCCTGGTGAAACGCAAACTATTTGCCGCCAATGAAATTGCGTACATGTTAGGATTTTTCCCTTACCACCCAATTCTCAATCTGAATCCCTTCTACCCGTTCAAACTCCCTAACATTTTCTGTAACCATAATCATGTTAAAAACTGCTGCAGTGGAAGCAATCAGCAAATCAAAATCACTGATCATTTGCCCCTGTTGCCTGAGTTTTGTTTTTTGGGCAGCGTAAATGGCAAAACAGTGCCGAATGGGTACAATCCTTTTTCCAAAAACAGTTAAAAAAGCTTCTAATCCAGCCCTTCTTTTTTCTCGAAAAGCGGGATCACTATTTTCTACCCCAAACTCTAATTCAGCCAGTGTGATTTCAGAGATGTAGCAATTAGCAGACCCAATACCATTAATTTTTTTGTCGATTTCAAATACCCCACGCAAATAATGCACGCAGATATTGGTATCCAATAAATATTTCATAGGACAATCTCATTCGAGGTGTTTACACGAGCGCTATATATTATTTGAATCGTTTCGTCACTACTCTCATCTCCCGGCCAACTTCCATAAATTTCAGAAATGAGGGCTTCCTCAATCTTTGAGTCCTGATTTTGATCTACTGTATTTTTGCTGTCCAATGTTTCATAAGTAATACTCAAGCGATTGAGTAAATTTTGAATAAATTCCCACTCATTTTGATTTTGCAGGTTAAAGCTGACGACTTTTTTCATTGAAATAATTTTTAAAGCACTACAATATAAAAGGGTTTAGCACTAAAATCAAGTGATTGTGCAAAAAAAGGGCTACTACCGTTTGCTTCTCCTCGCCTTCGCCAATTCCTCATCCACCACCACCGACTCATACACATACGCCTGCAACAACTCCACCTCAATGTCTTCCACCCGCTGAAAATCCCGCCAAGCCACCTGTTTACGCCCTTCCAGATTCAGGTAGCCCATTTCGTCAGTCAACAAATGCCCTTGGGTAAAGCCTAACCTTACGCCTGTATAACTTTGTTTTTTACCCCACCACACCGAGCCCGGCCAAATAAAGCAGATGGTTTTGTGCCGCTTGAAATACGGAACATTGTAGCTCAGCTTCTCGCTCACATCCGGAATACAATCGTAAATGAGTTGGCGCAAAAATTCAACCACTTCCAGTTCATCCGGTGGCAGAAAAGCCAAAAATTCCTCGATGGACTGAAAGTTGACGTTTTGCATTTTGGTTTTTTCACTAGACTTAGGCATAGGGTGTACTTATTTAATTGGCTCGCGCAAAATGGTTTTCAGTTTTCCCATGACTCCTCGTATTTAATGCTACAAATTAAACACACCTTACTGACAACTGCATGGCAGTCCTTCACAAAATCTAGACACCATTTTGTCGTTGGATATAGTATAATTTATGCGTTAACTAAATTCAAGCAGATTTGAAAACACTACTCATTACCAGTTTATTTTTTTTATAGTTCTGTCCAAAAATCTCTGCAGATACAATTAGCTATTGGCATGTCTATTACAATGACGTAAAAATTCACGACTTCAATATTATAACGAAAGGAAAGGTTGTACTTAAACATAGCAAGATCAAATCTTCAGATTCGCTGACCGTAAAGTATTTCAAAGATACACCCTGTAGCTCATGTGAAACCTATTTATCATTTGAGAGCACCCACTCAAAAGCTTTGATGTCCACAAAGGGGCGAGGTACTTTTAATTCTGTGAAAATTTCTTTAATCGAACTCCAGCGATATTTTAAAACCGAGCGCTTAAAAACCTGTAATGTCTATTATCTGGAAAAAAGGGAAGGAAAAAAAAACCGACGCTTCATTTTTCAGCTCAAGTTGGAGTAAATAGGAGCAAAACCAAAAGAGGGTAGCCCGCATGTCGGACTACCCTCCTCTAAAAAACTCAGCAAAATAATAACCCACCTCACGGCGGATTATTTATCGTATTAAGCTTTCACCCCTGCGAGCAGCAGTGAAACCTCATTGTTCAGCACTTCAACAAAACCGGATTCTACCTGAAAAACAATCTTGCGCTCGGCCTGACTGTCTTCCACCTGTTCTTTTTTGTCCAGGTCGTAAAAACGGTAGTCACCACCACCCGTTACAATCGTCACTTTGCCAGCCGACAAAGCCGATACGATCGGGGCGTGGTTTTGCAGGATCTGAAATTCCCCTTTTACACCCGGCACTTTTACCGATTTGATCGGACCTGCGAAAATTTCGCGATCAGGAGTAAGTACGGTAATATTCATAGTTGAGGAGTTGAGGAGTTGAGGGGTTGAGAAAGTTGAGAAGTTGAGCTGCGCCAAAGTGATCAACGTCGCTCGCGGTAGCCTAAACTTCTCAACTCCTCAATTGCTCAACTCAATATTAAGCGGCTTCCGCCAACAGTTTCTTACCCGCCTCAATGGCATCATCGATGGTGCCTTTGAGGTTGAAAGCAGATTCAGGATATTGGTCTACTTCGCCGTCCATGATCATGTTGAAGCCACGGATGGTTTCTTCGATAGGAACCAATACACCTTTCAAGCCTGTAAATTGCTCCGCAACGTGGAATGGCTGAGACAAGAAACGTTGTACTTTCCGCGCACGGAATACCACTTGCTTGTCTTCGTCCGACAATTCTTCCATCCCGAGGATGGCGATGATGTCTTGCAATTCGTTGTAGCGCTGCAGCAGGTTTTTCACCCGTTGAGCAGTATTGTAGTGCTCGTCGCCAATCACCCGAGGGTCGAGGATACGAGAAGTAGAATCGAGAGGATCCACCGCAGGATAGATACCCAGGGAAGCAATTTTACGACTCAATACCGTGGTGGCATCCAAGTGCGCAAAGGTCGTTGCTGGCGCAGGGTCAGTCAAGTCATCCGCAGGTACGTATACCGCCTGTACGGAGGTAATGGAACCACGGCGGGTAGAGGTAATCCGTTCTTGCATCAAACCCATCTCGGTAGCCAGCGTAGGCTGATAACCTACCGCTGAAGGCATCCGACCTAAAAGTGCGGATACTTCCGAACCAGCTTGGGTAAAACGGAAGATGTTGTCGATAAAGAAAAGAATGTCACGGCCACCAGTAGGATCACTGAGGTCACCGTCGCGGTAGTATTCAGCAATGGTCAAACCCGAAAGCGCCACCCGTGCACGTGCACCAGGAGGTTCGTTCATCTGACCAAATACGAAGGTTGCTTTGGATTGTTTCAGGTCGTCAATGGTTACACCGCTGAGGTCCCAACCACCTTCTTCCATGGAATGCATGAACTTTTCGCCGTAGTTGATGATGCCGGCTTCCAACATTTCACGCATCAAGTCGTTCCCTTCACGGGTACGCTCGCCCACCCCTGCAAATACGGAGATACCATCGTATCCCTTGGCAATATTGTTGATCAGCTCCTGGATCAATACGGTTTTACCTACACCCGCACCACCAAAGAGACCAATTTTACCACCTTTCATGTATGGCTCAATCAGGTCGATAACCTTGATACCCGTATACAGGATTTCTTTGGACGTAGACAAGTCTTCGTATTTAGGTGGCTTGCGGTGGATGGAATAAACCTGGCTGCCATCTGGCTGAGGAATGCCATCAATTGCTTGACCTACTACGTTGAACAAACGTCCGCGAATGCCTTCACCAACGGGCATTGCGATAGCGCGACCAGTGTCGACTACCTCTGTGCCACGGGTAAGACCGTCCGTGGAATCCATTGCAATTGCGCGAACACTGTCTTCACCCAAGTGTTGTTGTACTTCCAAAACAAGTACATCACCATTTGAGCGTTTGATTTCCAATGCGTTGAAGATCTCTGGAAGAGTCTCGTTGGCAAAGGATACGTCTACTACGGGTCCAATGATCTGCTTGACGTGACCGATATTTGCCATAACTATATCAACAGTTTGAAGATTAATTGATTCCGATGCTTCAAAATCGCGGCAAAGTTAGGCTTTAGAACTGATAATCAAAAGAAAATTTAACAGTTATACAATTGAAATCTTTTTTCAGATGGTAAAATAGTGGACTGCCCGTTCTTTTTTTTGTTCAAAGAATAGATATTGGACATAAATTTCATTCAGAGGTGTCTGGCAAAATATAATTTTTGTCATTTTACAAGAGCTCCATTACTTTTGTACCTCTCTCAACTATTTCCAATTACCATGCGTATCAGTATCCTCTTGCCAATTTTTAACGAAGAACGTTATTTGGTGGAATGTTTGGACAGCATTTTAGCCCAAAGTTACCTTGATTGGGAGTTGCTCGCCATCGACGATCAATCGACCGACAGCACTCCGCAAATTCTGGCGGCCTACCAAGAGCGGGATGCGCGCATTCGCCCTTTGCGCAATCCCGAGAAAGGGGTGATCCCCGCCCTTCGCCTGGCACTGGAGCAAAGTACTGGCACCCTCATCACCCGCATGGATGCCGACGACATCATGGCCCCACAAAAACTGGAGCGCATGTTCCACTTGCTGGTCGCACATGGCCCCGGGCATTTGAGTACGGGTTTGGTCAAATATTTTTCCGACGCCCAATTGGGTGAAGGTTACGCCCGCTACGGCGAATGGATCAATAAAGTCAATTTGGAAGGCCGACAATGGGAAGAAATTTACCGCGATTGCCCCATTCCTGCGCCCTGCTGGTTGGTGTACCGCGAGGACTTGTTGCGGGCTGGTGCCTTTGAACCCAACATCAAACCCGAAGACTACGACCTAATTTTCCGTTTTCGCCAAATTGGCCTGCAACCCCACACCGTCCCCGAAGTGCTGCTCTACTGGCGCGACCACGAAGACCGCACCACCCGCATGAATGAAGCATACGACATGCAAAAGTACTTCCGCGTGAAATTGCCCTGGTTTCTGGCCCTGGATCATGACCCCACCCGCCAATTGGTGCTCTGGGGGGCCGGGCCAAGGGGTAAAACTTTTGCAACCATGCTCAACGAGGCCAAAGTGAAGTTTCGCTGGGTATGCGACAATCCCCGCAAGTGGGGACAACAAATTTATGGGGTAATCATGGAGGAGGAGTCCAAATTAAGGGAATTGGGGCCGATGCAAATCATCATTTCGGTAAGTGCACCAACTGACCAAATCACGATTAAAGCCCTCTTGGACGAACTAGGGCTCAGGGCTGGAGAGGATTATTTTTGGTTCTGTTAAGGTGAAATAACCATTCAAACTGTAACATTTTAGCCAGTGTGCCCTTATTACATAAGTTTTGCTGTCTGAAAACGCATGAAAAAAATACTAAATCGTGCTTTTTTGAGTTATTTTGTAGTTCAAAAAATAGTCACTTGACCATGAAATATAGTGTAATAGGTCTGCTCGTCCTTTTTTCCCTCAATGTAATCTGGGCCCAGTCGATCCCGGAACTGGAGAAGCAGCTCCAGGAAGCGACCAACGCGCAAGAAAAAATCACCCTCAACCAGCAATTGGCCAACGCGTACTTGGCATCCGATGTGGAAAAAGCCTTGAACTATGCCAAAGCAGCTAGTCGGGAGTCCATCAACAGCGGCAACAAAGTGCAAGCAGCAGCCAGCAACTACTTGATTGCCACCATTGCAGAGCGCAAGAAGGACATGGCTAATTTCAAGGTGTACATGAAAGCCGCCATCAATTTCGCCAAAGAAGCCAATGATCTAGACATGCTGGCCAGAAGTACAGAGAAATTGAGCGCATATTTCGCCAAAATTCGAGAGCATGACGATGCTTTTAAATACACCAGCGAAGCTTTCAGGTTCGTCAATTCCAAGGGCTACAACATGAGCGACCTGGAAAACAAATACAATTCCCAGCGCTCCTCACTCGAACGGGAAAAACGCAACCTCGAAGCCCAAATCAATCAAATCCAGGGCCGCCTCGCTGATCTTTCTGCAGAAAAAAATCAGCTCAGCACCGAAAAAGAAAAACTAGCGGAATCCAACGAAAAACTGGAAGAAAAAAACCTGCTGGCAGAGGAAGTGATTACCCGCAAAGAGGAAGACATTCAAACCATCTCCAAAGCCAAAGTAGAAGCCGAAGACGCTGCCAAAGCCAAGGAGGCAGAGGTCAAACAACTTTCGCGGGAAAAACTAGAGCAAGAATTGGTTTTAGCCGAAAAAGAAGCGATCATTACCGCTGCTCAATTGGAAGATGAAAAACGTAAAAATGAGGTTGCCGCTCAAACCAAGTTCATTCAATTGAGTATGTTGGCAGCTGCTTTCTTCTTTCTGTTGTCCTTACTGCTATTTGGTCGCTTCAAAGCCAAGCAACGCGGCGAAAGAACTTTGGCTGAAAAGAACAAAATCATCGAGCAAGAAAAATTGCGCAACGAGGAACTCCTGCTCAACATCCTGCCAAAAAACATTGCTGACGAGCTCAAAGCCAATGGTAAAGCCAAAGCACGCCGTTTTGACCAGGTCACTGTTCTTTTTTCCGACTTCGTCAATTTCACCAAAATTGCGGAGCAGCTGACTCCTGAAGAATTGGTAGAAGAACTGGACAAATGTTTCAAAGCTTTTGACCACATCACCAAGCAGTACCCCGACATTGAAAAAATCAAAACCATCGGAGATGCTTACATGTGTGCGTCCGGTTTATCCGAACGCAAAGGATTACCGAACAACTTAGTCCAGGCCGCCCTTGACATGCAGTCTTACCTGGAGGAATACAAGGAATTGCGCATCAAACAAGGCAAACCTTATTTTGAAGCCCGCATCGGCCTGCACACCGGCCCAGTAGTAGCAGGAGTAGTAGGGGATGTAAAATTTGCTTACGACATCTGGGGCGATACCGTCAACTTGGCTTCGCGCATCGAGTCCAATAGCGAAGCTGGCCAGGTAAATGTTTCGCAAGACACTTACAATCTGATCCGCTATCGCTACGATTGCAATTATCGGGGAAAAATGCCTGCTAAGAACAAAGGGGAATTGGACATGTACTATGTGAATAAAAAAGCAAGTACCGTAGACGCCGCTTAAAAGCTTATGTGAGTCCTAAAAACGAGTTTGGAATGATCAAAACTTTTTGTATTTTTATGCGCCAGACTACTGTCTATCTCCAAACGCAGCACACAAGATGTCATTCCAACTCGTTTCCAAATATTCCCCGACTGGCGATCAGCCTCAAGCCATTGCTGAATTAACCAACAGACTGAACAGAGGTGAACGAGCCCAGGTCCTTTTGGGCGTAACGGGCTCCGGTAAAACTTTCACCGTAGCCAACGTGATCGCCAACGTGAATCGCCCAACTTTGGTGCTGACCCACAACAAAACCCTCACCGCACAATTGTATGGCGAATTGCAAGACTTTTTTCCTGACAACGCCGTAGAATATTTTGTTTCTTATTACGACTATTACCAACCGGAAGCGTACATGTCGGTGAGTGATACCTACATCGAAAAAGACTTACAAATCAATGAACAGGTAGATAAATTGCGCTTACGGGCTACTTCCAATTTGCTTTCCGGGCGACGCGACATCATCATTGTCGCTTCAGTTTCCTGCATCTACGGTATGGGTAACCCAGAGGATTACAAAACCGGGATCATCCGCATCCAAAAGGGCCAGGTCATTTCGCGAAATGCCTTTTTGTACAAACTGGTAGAAAGTCTTTATTCCCGCACGGAAATCGAATTCAAACGCGCCACCTTCCGCGTACGTGGCGATACGGTGGACATCAATTTGCCCTACGTAGACTACGGCTACCGCATTCAGTTTTTTGGCGACGAGATCGATGAGATCGAAATGATCGAAGTAGAAACGGGCAAGCGCATTGAAAAGATGAGCACTGCCGCCATTTTTCCCGCCAACCTCTACATTGCCCCCAAAGAAAGATTGGGCATGATCATCCGCCAAATCGAAGATGAATTGCACGAACAGGAGCGATTCTTCGAACGGGAAAGCCGCCTGCTGGAAGCCAAACGCATCCACGAGCGCACCAACTTTGACCTCGAAATGATCAAGGAATTGGGCTATTGCAGTGGCGTAGAAAACTATTCGCGCTTTTTTGATGGGCGTACCGTGGGCACCCGGCCCTTCTGTTTATTGGACTATTTCCCGGACGATTATTTGTTAATCATTGATGAAAGCCACGTTACCATTCCACAGTTGCGGGGGATGTATGGCGGCGACCGGGCACGCAAGCTTAGTCTGGTCGAGCATGGCTTCCGACTACCTTCGGCGATGGACAACCGACCGCTCAATTTTACCGAATTTGAAGGCCTGATCAATCAGGTCATCTATGTCAGTGCCACTCCTAGTGATTACGAATTGGAGCAAACGGGTGGAGTGTTGGTAGAGCAATTGATTCGCCCCACAGGCTTGCTGGATCCCCCCATTGAGGTGCGCCCCAGCCTCAATCAGATCGATGATTTGTTGGAAGAAATTCAACAACGCATCGAAAAAGATGAACGGATCCTGGTTACTACCCTGACCAAAAGAATGGCCGAGGAATTGACCAAGTACCTTTCCAAACTCAACATCAAGGTACGCTACATCCACTCCGAAGTGGACACGATGGAGCGGGTAGAAATTTTGCGGGACTTGCGCCTGGGAGGCTTCGATGTGCTGATTGGGGTCAACTTATTGCGGGAAGGGCTGGACTTACCTGAAGTATCTTTGGTAGCTATTCTGGATGCGGATAAGGAAGGTTTTTTGCGCAACGACCGCTCTTTGACCCAAACTGCTGGCCGCGCCGCGCGGAATTCCAATGGACTGGTGATTTTTTACGCCGACAAAATCACCGACTCGATGCAACGTACCATTGATGAAACGGTGCGCCGCCGCGTCATTCAAATGTCCCACAACGAAGCGCAGGGCATCACCCCCAAAACCGTCTTTAAATCGAAAGAAGAAATCCTCAACCAACGTTCTATCCTCGATGTGCGGGGCAAAACGCCCCATGCCTACATCGAACCAGAAACGGTGACTATCGCAGCGGATCCACTGGTGAGCTACATGACCCGGGATCAATTGGAAAAACTGGCCCAAGAAACCGAACGCAAGATGAAACAGGCCGCCAAAGAATTGGATTTTATTACGGCGGCGCAATTGCGGGATGATTTGTTCGCCTTGCGGGAAAAATTAAAAACCACGTAGGGGCACCCCTCGCGGGTGCCCTTATCAACGGGTAACCGCAAGGTTGCCCCATCAATGGACACCCGCGAGGGGTGCCCCTACGAGATAATTTATTTCACCTTGAAATCCACCTGTACATTTTCCCACATCAAGGAAACCACTCCTTTTTTGGAAACCGCAAAGGTCATTTTTTCCGTGAAAGCTTTAGCCTTTTTAGCAGGTACATTCACTCTGATTACATCATCTGCCTCTTTGTAAGTGTATGCACCCCAGGCGATGGTCTTATTGAGAATGATCGTCCATTGATCGGCATTGGGGATGGTATACAATGCATATTTACCTTTTGGCACTGCTTTTCCTTCCAACATTACATCAGCAGAAAATTCAATAGCAGTACTAGCATTGGCACCAGTGCGCCAAACCTGGCCATAAGGAACCAATTTACCCCAAATCTCGCGGCCTTTCACGGAGGGCTGACCATAATCGATGGTGATGGTTTTACCTTTTACGGTCGCCGTAGCCTTAGCTGCTGGACTAGCGGGTGGTTTATTCTCCTGAGCATGAGCCAATAAACCGATCATGGATAAGCTGAGTAGCAAAAAAATCTTTTTCATGTCTTGATGTTGTTTGATGTGATACAAAATTAGTAGGTGGGGCACTAGTTGTTCACAAAGATGTGCAAAATCTTTTGGGTGTACATTATCAAAACAAGATCAAGTTTGTTCAAGTTGTGCCCAGCTATTAAGAGTAGCTGTTTTGGTCAAATCAATATTGAATTTTTCTTACACCGCTCAAAAAATGAGTACAGAATGGAAAAGAGCGTATCCGGCTGATAGATGTTGTATACGATTCCATTGTCTGTAAACGACGATTGTAGCAATTGGCCAAACTCCCAGTTATCGCCATTGCTCACTATACCATAAACAGGGACTTCTGGGCGGTTATTGATTTTTTGGATGGCATACATCTCTAACAAACATTGTGCCCAACCTCCTTCAAAATCATCCTTCTTGGCTTCCACTACAGCCAATAAAGGTGTACCAAAAACAATTTTTCCTAAGTGTGATTGTTTGGCAATGATGTAATCTGGCACTCCACCTAAATCTTTGTTGTAACTGATGCTTTTATTTGCCCATAACATCAAAGTATCATCAAACAGTTTCCACACTTCTTTTAGAATTGGAAACATGATGGTTTCACGGATGGCAGCTTCTGAAACACTATAAGGATAGTTTTTCATGATGTAATCCAATTCTTCCTTCAAGGCTGTTGGCATAGGCCGATGGGGAATCTCAGCCAAAAAGGGCTCCCGCTTCACCGAAAGTTGGTAAGCTTTGGCTACATCATCTATAATTTTGTACTTCTTGAACGCCATATAGTTTTGAATCTTGCCTTGATAAACAATACAATTTCCTCACAAAGATACTCTACTGTTTTAGTAAAGGCAACAGGTTAGAGAAATCAAAAATAGGTAGCGTTATTACAAATGAGTTTTTTTGCCCAATCTACAATGTTCATATCGTCTGTTACTAAAAATTCCTGAAGACATCTTCCAACTAGTCTCATTTCCAAAAAATTATCTTCTTCTGGAATTTCATAAAAATCCACCTTGCCTGTGAATGATTTTTTTACGTGCTCAAATATTTTCGGTACCCTCCAGACGGATCTAGTATGACCATATTTTGTCAAAACAAGTTCTTTACTGTATCTAAACATCCCAGCACCTGCTTTTAAAGTATCAAAGCTCAATTTTTTAGTAGCAATATATACGGTATTATTTGTGCTAAATTTGTCCTTCATAGTAATATGAGGATGATAACTAAGCCATTCCGGTAGTTTGTCATTAAGAACAACTTTTGTTTTTTCTATTTCCAAATATCCCCATATAACTTGGACGTCTGGTGCTTTTTTATCGAATTGAAATCGACTATTTTTAAATTCTAATTTTTTATACCATCCATAAAAAAGAAATAAGTCCCCAACTGAGACAGCTTTATTTCTCAAAAATGATTGTGATTGATCTACTTGTCCAAACGTAGCTCTCCAGTTGTTAGGTCGATTCTCAAGAGCGCTTTTTCTTAAATCCGGATCCAGATGTGCTTCATGAAAATTTTTGCCCAAATCTTGGAGAACTTTACCCATTGTGTAATTTTCATTAAATGAAATACTATCATAGCTGATTTTTGTACCCATTTCTGGTATCGGCATAGAAATAAATTTGTCCTCGAAGATAAAACTTGGCATTTGACCACCAAGTTTTGTCCCATCAGATCCTTTACGGCTTAATATTATTTTCATAACTTATTTTCTTATTCTTTGCTCTTCTTCTCTTAGGAAATATTTAGAGTAATATCTGCGAGCCCCCTGACCTTGTTCCTTAGCTGGCTGACGACCGCCCAAATCCACTAACATTGAATTCAAAATCCGGTAAGGTTCGGTGACGGGCAAATATGCGGAACCCTCATGCAGTGCTTCTTCTGTTAAAACATCAATCCGTTGAGGCATCCGGTTAAAATGAGCCAGGTAACGCCTGGCGGGTTCTTCAGGCAGCACCACCCAAATACTCCCTACTCCATCGGGCCAAGCACCTTGGGTATACTGCGGATTGAGGCGCTTGATTTTGCTGATGGGCAAGCGGCAAATACGCGACAATTGAGCAAAAGAATTTACTTCTTTCACTTCGATGCTGCGGGTGCCTCCATTCAGTGCCGCAGGTGTTTTTGGCACAATTTGGTACTCTTCGAAAAAATTGGCGATGTACGCTGCTGCATAAAACTTGGCTAAATAGGATTGGGTTTGGACGGGCAAATGTTTGCGTACCAAGGCAAAGTCCGTGGATTTAGCCCGGCGTACTGCACTGCGCATGCGGCCAGAGCCACAATTGTAAGCGCCAACGACCAACTCCCAATTGCCAAACTCGGCATACAAATCTTTGAGGTAGGTTACTGCAGCCAAGGTAGCTGCTTCTGGGTCGCGCCGTTCATCGCGCCATTCACTCAGGCGCAAACCATAGTGCCGAGCCGTAGGAGACATAAATTGCCAGAGACCAACCGCTCCGCTGGGCGATTCCACATCTGTACGCAGCTCCGACTCCACCATCGAGAGGTATTTCAACTCTAATGGCATCTGTTGAGCACTCAAGTGCCGCTCAAAAATGGGAAAATAATACATACCTCGGCCTAACATCGCAGCGGTATGTGTTTTTCCATAAGCAGTATACATTTGGACATACTCCAGGGAGTGCCTGTTGGTAAGTGCCTGATTCGGCAAATTGTCGCGTTGAAAAATCGTGACCGCGGCAGGGTGAATCTTCAAAAAATCGTAATCAGCATTGGCGTTAATCGGGCCTGCAAAACTAATGGCCAAACAGGGTACAAGAAGAAGTTGGTACACTCCTCGGGGACAAGTGGTGTTCATGGGAATACAAATTTGCTGGTGTGTGAATATGTTCGTAATACTTGGAATGCTTACAGTGGCAGAAGTGCCATAGGTAGGTAAATAGATAGTCTAATTTCGAAAGCCTGAGGTAAAGATAGTTTTTTAACTTAAAACTAAAGCTCTTGTAGTCAATACCTTATGAGAAAGTTTTCCACATCTTTCTTTGTGCAAAGATAAAAGTGCTTGTGACCTGTGATTTATGTAAGTCGAAATAAGTTAATTTAAAGATATAAAAATAAAAGAAAACTTATGCTGGTATCCCAAGCCCAATCTCCACAATACTTTCACGGTTAATTTTTTGTAAATCAACGGTTAAGACTTGATTTAACAATTCGACTTGCAGGGGTGCTTCAATCTTGATGTAATTGTCGGTGAAACCTGCCATCAGATTTTTATCCTTGTGCATTTCAAATAAAACCGGGCGGTTTTGCCCCAGGTGTTGCTCGTAAAAATGCCGCCGTTTTTTTTCACTCAAAATACCCAACATCTCGTTGCGCTCCCGCCGTACGTTGACGGGGACTACACCTTCCATTTCTGCGGCAGGGGTATTGGCACGTTCCGAATAGGTAAATACATGCAGGTAGGAAATGTCCAGATCATTGAGGAAATGGTAGGTTTCCAAAAAGTCTTCATGGGTTTCACCTGGAAAACCCACAATTACATCTACACCAATACAGGCATGAGGCATTTGTTGTTTGATGCGTGCCACCCGCTCTACGTACAATTCTCGGGTATAGCGTCGGCGCATCAGCCGCAGTTGCTGGTTGTTGCCTGACTGGAGTGGCATGTGAAAATGAGGCGCAAAACGTTGTGAGCCCGCTACAAAATCGATGATTTCGTCAGTACACAAATTGGGCTCAATCGAAGAGATCCGAAAGCGGCTGATGCCTTCCACTTTATCCAATTCCTTGATCAAGTCGATGAACATCGCCTCCTTCTTCGGAGCGGTTCCTTCAATCACCTCCGTTCCATTCCCAAAATCGCCGATGTTCACCCCGGTGAGCACAATTTCTTTTACCCCCATTTCGGCAATCTTATAGGCGTTGGCTACCACGTTTTCCACCTTGTCGCTACGACTGGCACCGCGTGCTTGGGGAATGGTGCAAAAAGAACATTTGTAATTGCAGCCATCTTGCACCTTGAGGAAAGAACGGGTGCGGTCGCCAAAGGAAAAGGCATCGACAAAATTGCGGGCCTCCCGGACTTCACCTGCGTGAACCATCCCCTTGCCAGGAGCTTTCGACAGCGTATCGATAAAATCCAGAATGCGAAATTTTTCAGCGGCACCTAGCACCAAGTCAACGCCTGGAATTTCCGCAATTTCTTCAGGTTTGAGCTGCGCATAACAGCCTACCACCACTACAAAGGCCTGTGGCGAGTGGCGTAGAGCTTGGCGCACCACCTTGCGGCATTTGCGATCGGCAAAATCGGTCACGGAACAAGTATTGATCACATAGACATCGGCACCCTGCTCAAAGTCCACCTCGGTATATCCCGCCCCTTCAAACAAACGGGCAATCGAGGAAGTCTCGGAGTAGTTCAATTTACATCCCAATGTATAAAATGCGACTGTTCTCGGTGTGGCCATGCTGCACGCTAACTTTAACTTGATGAAAAACAGGGCGCAAAGATAAGGCTTTCTCCATTACACGGCAAACAATACAGTTGATGAGTTGAACTTTTTCAAGCGCAAACCTTTATACAAGGAAATCATCCTGATCATGTGGACAGAAAAAGACAATCAACTCTCGGCAACATTCCATTTCAAAGACTTTAGCCAAGCCTTCGCTTTTATGACGGAAGTAGCAATATTGGCTGAAAAGCACGAACACCACCCTTTATGGACCAATGTCTGGAATCGGGTGGAAATCAATCTAAGTACCCACGATGCAGGTGATGTGGTTACGGATAAAGATCGGGATCTGGCGAAGGCGATTGATCGGGTTTTGACCCGTTATCAATGACATAGTAGTGGGAATTAGAATAAATCCACCCGAAACCATACTGCTATTGCCTTACATTGAGTAGCTTTACTGCCATGATTGTGTCATCTAAATTACCGGGCGTAGGCACCACCATTTTTACGGTGATGTCTGCCCTCGCGCAAGAACACGGGGCCATTAATCTTGCGCAAGGTTTTCCGGATTTTCCGTCCTCCCAACGTTTAAACGAGTTGGTGGCCCACTACATGCGTCAGGGTTACAATCAGTATGCCCCCATGGCGGGTGTACCGATTTTGCGCCAGCGCATTGCCGAAAAAATTGATGGCCTGTACGGGGTGAAAATTGACCCGGATCAGGAGATCACCATTACTTGTGGGGCCACTGAAGGTATTTTCACCGCCATTGGCGCACTAGTCAGCCCTGGCGATGAAGTCATCATTTTTGAACCGGCCTATGACTCTTACCGACCCAGCATTGAACTATTCGGCGGCGTGACAAAGTCCTTTGAACTCAGTGCTCCCGATTACACCATCGACTGGGATCGCCTGATGCGTTTGATCAGCATGAAAACCCGCATGATCATCATCAATACGCCCCAAAATCCGATCGGAAAAATTCTGAAACCTGCCGATATGCAGGCCCTGGAAAAACTGGTGAGCAGCAACGACATCATCATTCTCAGCGACGAGGTATACGAGCACATGGTGTACGACGGCCACGAACACCAAAGCATTTTGCGTTACCCAGCCTTGCGTGAACGAGCTTTAGCGGTGTATTCTTTTGGTAAAACCTTCCACAATACCGGATGGAGAATAGGCTACTGCGTTGCTCCACCCGCGATTACTGCTGAGTTCCGCAAAGTGCACCAATTCAATGTTTTTTCGATCAATACTCCCATGCAATATGCCTTGGCGGATTTTTTGGAGGATCCCCACGAATACCTGGGCTTGGGTACTTTTTTTACCCACAAAAGAGATTTTTTCCTCGACGCCCTTGAGGGTTCTTTGTTTCGCCCCTTACTGAGTGAAGGTTCTTACTTCCAACTCTGCGATTACAGCCAAATCAGCACTGAGCCAGATGTGGATTTTTGTCGTCGCCTGACTATGGAGTACGGTGTTGCAGCGATTCCCGTCTCCGTATTCTACCACAGCAAGCGGGACGAGAAGATCATTCGTTTCTGCTTTGCCAAAAAAGAAGAGACTTTGGAAAGAGCGGCAAAGCTATTGCGGGAAATCGGAAAGGGTTGAGGTCTATCTGCTTCAATTCGTCCCGGCTTAAGTGATTCCTTGAGTGTCTTAGGTTTCTTAGGTGGTGAAAGAAGCCCCTGCTACGCAGGTTTTTTCTTTTTTACCACCTAAGAAACTTTAGAAACCATAGCGTCACCTCAGATTAAAAGTCCAACCCAAACGACAAATACAACTTCGGCTTCTGTATCTGCTGCGTTTCAATTCCCCAAGCATAATCCGCCCGGATAAAGTACCCAAACAGCGTCGTCCGTGCGCCAAAGCCGTAACCTGCCACTAGTGGATCCCGGAAATAATTTACCGTCGTCGTGATGAATGGCCCATCCGGGAATTTCGAAGTATTCAATGGGTTGTCCTCGCGGTAAGGTGTTTTGCCCTCCCAAGCTGTACCAATATCGAAGAAGCCAACCACCTGGAAATTCTTGAACAGTGGGGACTGAATTCGGCGGGAGATGTAGCGGAACAGGGGTATCCTCAACTCCGTATTCACCAGTGCAAAAGAGCTACCGTTGCGGATGTTGATGGGGAATCCACGCAGATTAGCTGCCAGGGTTTGGAAAGCAAAATTGCCGCTAGGCACAGGAATATCGTTGTTCTGTTGAGGGAAAAGCCAATTGTCCATTCCACCCAGGAAATAAAGGATTCTTTCTGAACCAAAGGAAGTACCTGCCGCAAAACGCGCTGCCAAAATCGAATGGCGCAGAACGCGCTGGTAATGACGGAAGTCCGCACCCAAAACGGTCATCGTTCCTTTGTTGAAATTGATGTCGAAATTCGCTTCGTCACCCACCGAAAATTTCTTTTGGGCTTCCGCGAAAACCCGGTAGCGGGTACCCGTCCGCAAGTTGAGCGCAATGTCAACAGTGTTGTCAAACACGTATTCCAAACGTATACCAATCCGTTGGCTGGTTTGATCAGGTACATTATAGGTAGCCCGGTCGGTAGCCAGTTGCACCATGCGGTCGCGGCGCAGGGTAGAGGTGGCTCTGATGCTGCGGAACACATCCAATGGGTAACGGACGCCGTATTGCCCCAGCAGGATATTGTACTCCCGGCGACGTGGCACCAAGGTTGGACTCTGATCATTGAAGCGGGTGTTGCGCATGTATACCGCGTAGGTTTGATCCAGGCGGTGTTTTTTATTGTTGAAAGTCGCAAAGTATTCCGCACCGTTGAAGGTTGTGGGAATCCGAATGCCGCCTTCAAATTCGTAGTCTTCAAAAAGATCTTTGATGTTCGCCTTGAGCAAAATACCGGGAGGCGGCAGCTGAAATCCATCCGGGTTGGCTGCTGTACTTTCCATCCCTTCGAAAAGCAGCGAATTGTCCATTTGTGAAGTCACAAAATCGGAACGGAACTGCAAGCGATAGGGGATTGCCCGGGTTGGATTGAGGATGTACAACTTGCGGTTGGTCGCCATTTGCAGTGGGAAACTCATGCCATTGACTGGCGCCAGGGTTTCGATCGGCCGGGTCGCCACGGGTGGGGGAGTGGTCGCTGGTTCAGTGGCGACTGCGGCGGGCGTTTCTTCTGGTTTTTTATCGGCTACTGAACTCGCTGGGGGATTACCAAATTCGCTTTGGAACAAATACAACTCCTCCTTATTCACTACCGTAGTATCCTTTGGTGGTGCTTTGACGATTATCTCTACTTTGGGGGTATCCACCACAACTGGCCGCACTGGCACCCCATTCGTCATGATGGGCATCCCCAGAGCTGAAGCCGTGTCTTTTACAAAAATCAGGCTCTCCATTTGTTTTTCCCTTGCCCGGAAGACCGTGTTAGCCGGGGCGCTGGAATGGGTAGGCATAAGTCGATTGGTGTAAAAGGAGCGACGGCCCAAGGCTGCATAGGATTCCACCAACTTACCACTTTGCGGTGCGCTGTGCTGCTGATTGATGTGGTAAGGGTAATTGGTCTCGATGTGGGTAATGGCACGTTCCCGGATCACAGGGCGAACCTGTACGGAATCAATTTGGGTTGAATCCAGTTTGGCCACCGAGGAATCCATTGGCCAAACCAACTCAGTTCCATCCTTCAAAAAGATGTGCTGCTGGTACTCGCGCACGAAGGTTTCCAAAAAGCCAGACTCCCGATTGTAAATCCCGTGCCGATCGCTCAGGTACGAAAAATAGGTGCTGTCTACTTGCATCGGATAACGCTCGCTGGCCAAGGGAGTATTGGTTACGCGAACAAACTCTTTGATTTCGCCCTTCAAGTCGTAATAAAACACATCCAGCGAAGCAACGGGCAGGATGCTATCCGGCTTGATGTTGCGCAGGAAAATGTCTGGGCGATTGGAGGTGAAAAGAATTCCTTTGCGGTCGCGTATATTGACCACCGTAGCGTCCAGGTCGTCGTAGATGTCGGCGGTGATGCGTTGGCTTTGACGGGTACGTGGGGTGTAGAGGAAAATATCGGATTGACCACTCACTTCTGCCGAAAACAAGAGGGTGAAGTTGTCGACAAAATCGAGGCTGTAAACCCTTTGGTATTGTTCGGAAAGCAGTTCGGTGGTGATTTTCTTTTTGAATACATCGTAGTTCGCCAGTTTCAGGTTGTCCCGGCGCTCGTACAAGATGCTGAGTTGTTGCCCAGTTGGGTTCCAGGCGATCAAAGGATAATTGAAATCGGTAGCCTGAAGGGCATTTCGGTAACCTTCCTTGAATATTTTGGTTTTTTTCTTCTGTTGTAAGTCGTAGATGTAGACGTTGGCACGCCCCATGTCGTTGAGCACGTAGGCTACTTTGTTGCCGTCGGGACTAAGTTTGAGTTGGGTCAGCGGCAGTTGTTCCTTGCGTTTTTTGAGGGTAACGATTTGGGTAGCCTGGGGGTTTTGGCGGCCTTGTAGATCTCTTTCGTAGCGGCTGCGGTAAAACTGATCCCACTCTTGGACGACCGATTGGAAGGATTGATCCATCACGTACAGGAACCCACTTTCCACGCTACGGTTGATGCGGGTGAGGTACAGGAGGTTGGACACCGCCGGGCGGCCATATTTTTCGCTGATGAAATACCACATGGATTGTCCGGCCAGGCGGGGGTAATCATCGGCAAAACGTTCGAATTTTTTGTAGCGGCGGCTGAGCAGGATGTTGCGCAGTTCGTTGTCGCGCTCTACGTTCCAGGTTTGGCCTGCGTAGGCCACCAGGCCTTCTTTGAACCAGTTGGGCAGGTTGAGCATCACCGCATTTTGTACAATCTCCTGGATGTTCGCGCCAAACAGCATGGTATTGAGGTACACCGCAGCGATGCCTTCGCGCACTTGCTCGCGCAGGTGCTGGTGATTTCCATCAAAATAGACGAAGATGGTGGTACCCGAAACCTTGGTTTGGTTGTTGCTGCTGACGAACAAGTCCTCCGAACCGATGTTGCTCTGCTTCACGTCGGTCGCATCCGCGTACACGATGATCTGGAGCTTTTCGTTCATGCGGTGCTCGAGGAGAGCCTGGATCTCGTCGAAGTCGTACTCCGCCATCTGGACGACCTTATGGGCCGCATTGCGCGACTTACCGTAGTAGTACACAAAGAAATTGTCGCTTTCGTACTGCGACCATTCATCGAAGTCTTTGTGGTATTGTACACGGTTCTTGCCAAACTTGACTTGGTTGCTGCTCTGTGCCAATGCGCCCACACTGAACAGCACAACACCCATCAAACACAAGAGGTAAAGTCGCTTGATCATACACTATTTATTTTGCTTAGAATATGACATAATCGTGCCACATTCAGTTCATTCTGAGCCTAAAAAAGGGGATAAAAAAAATAATCTACCCGATTCTCCACAACATACCTCTCAAATTACCCATTTTTGTGAAAATGCACAATGAAAATTAATAAAAGTATGGCAAATGTTATCCAGCTTACGTTCAATCCTTTTCAGGAAAACACGTACGTTGTCTATGATGATACGAAGGAATGTATAGTGGTGGATCCCGGCTGCTTGTTCCCCGATGAAAAAGCCGAGCTGTTGGAAACGATCCACCGCCTGGAATTGCGCCCAGTTCGCCTGATCAATACGCATTGCCACATCGACCATATTTTGGGCAATCACTTTATCGCGACCACTTTTAACCTGGTACTGGAAGCCCACCAGGGCGAACAGGTGGTGCTCGATACTGGGGTGCAGGTGGCTTCGATGTACCAAATTCCTTATCCAGAGCCTTCGCCAGCCATTGGCAAGTTCATCAACGCGGGTGATGTGATCGAGTTTGGCGAAACCAAGCTCAAGGCCATTTTTACACCAGGCCATTCACCAGCCAGCCTTTCTTTTTACTGCGAAAAGGATCGTTTTGTACTCTCGGGTGACGTTTTATTCAAAAACAGCATTGGGCGTTACGACTTACCGGGTGGGAATTTCCAAACCTTGATGAAAAACATTCGGGAAAAATTGATGGTGCTGCCGGATGAGGTGAAGGTGTATTCCGGGCATGGGGTGGCGACTACGATTGGCGCGGAGCGGATGGGGAATCCGTATTTGATGGGGGAGTAGGGGATTTGAATTGTGCCGCAAGTTGTGGCACAATTCAGAAACGTTGTTTAATGGTTATCAGATCAATTTGATGATTTACATCGTAAAAATAGGCTGAGTTTTGATCTGTTCAAGGCATTCTTCGGCAGATAGATCAGGTAGAAAGGTGAACCATTTTCCAGTGTGCCGAAAGTAAGCCAAGTCATATTTATCCCGCCCTTTAGCTGTCAATCTGGCGTACCCCACTTCAAATCCATCCTGAATGTTGGTTGGCCTGGGAGCACTTTTGTAATGACAAATCAGATAGAAGTAACTGCCTCGCCATTTGGAGTCGATTTTGACCACTTGGTTGAATTCCTGTGGTTCGGCCAAAGGGGGCAGGGAGGCATTGAGCGCTTGAACAAAAGGAGCAAAGAGAGCAGTTATCCGGTTTTTTTCTGGTTCGGTAGGCTTTACAGGGTCGTTAGATTGTACCCACGCCCAGACGGTTTTGGATTTTTTTGCCATTGATTGAATATTTTTGATAGCTAGCCAAATTTACAAATTGATTTCAAACCAAAGGAACTAATCACGTCAAAATAGACATTGAAATATTAAGTGGTCGCGCATTTGTGACTTTACGCTTAATTGTTTTTGTCTTAATTTGGCTTTTAAACTAGCAAAGATGGATACCCTATTATATCCCGATTTTTTGGAGGACATTTCGAGCTATCAAGCTGCTTCCGACTTTTGGCATGCGAAGCTTGACCCGTTGTTTCGTGAATTGGGGCTTAGTAAACAAGATTATCTGAATACCACCATGGTTAATGGTGTTGCTTTGCACGATGGCAATCCAATTTACCAGGCTTATTTTCCAGAACTCAAAAAAGCGGTACGCGTTATTCAAGAAGAGCCATTGCTGCCAGCGGATTTTGATAGCTGGGTAAATGTGACTGAGATTGAAGCAGAAGAGGTTGAGGAATTGGTGATTGGTTTGGTGCTGACGGCGGAGAATGTGGAAAGGGCGGGGGAGGAGATTATGAGGTGGTTAATATAATAAGCGTTAAATTTGAAAGTATTTAACAATTTCAAACTAGATCTATGTATAATCCCAAAAAAGACTTCAGTAAGGAGTTTACTCAATGTATTGTTACTCCGTTAAAGGCATTTGGCTTCAAAAAATATAAATCCAATAATATTATTCGATTAAGCTCGGCAAGCATTCTTCAGACTGTCAATTTTCAGAAGTCACGATGGGGAGGCGATAGCTTTTATGTTAACATACAAATTATTCCTCTGCAGTTTTTACAAAAATCTTTTTTTAGTGAAGGAGGCATACGTATTGAAAGTTTAACCCAATACCTTGAAAAAAATGGTAGGAGCTCCTTTAATTTTAGTCACCAAGTCAATGCAAGGGCATCTTTTGCAGACATCAGACTAAGTATGAAAGAAAAAATTATCCCTTGGCTAGATATGTTAAGCACGCCTCAGGGAATTTTAGAGTTTGAGTCTGATGTTCATGAAAGTCAGCGAAACTCCATTTTCCCCTATTATTCTCATGAAAGACTTTTTTCTAAAGCAGTAAAAGCTTTTTTAAGCTTAGCAATGGAAGAGTATTCTATGGCAGAGCAATTGTTGCTTGCAGTTGGTAGAAATCAAAAAGACGATACTAATGGTGAGATGGTTTTCGTCCGCGATAAACAGTATGATTTTTTGATTAGTATGATTCAGAATAAAGATTTTGACAGCATTAAAACCCTAATTGATAGTAACATTGAAGACAGCATTCGCAATCTTAAACTTGAATCTGTAGCAAAATATACGGTAGCAGAAGCTCCTTCTTTAGATGGCCTTGCCACAATTTTTTCAAAAAAGAGAGTCCCTCAACAGATTCCGGGGAAAGATGGAGTCGATTATCATCATATGATTCGAGTGCATGACAAAATCGGGGCGAGCGGATAAAAGTCGGGAGTTTACAAGTTTCTACTACTTTTAGGTTGCGAAACAAAAAATTCAAAACCCGAAAACT
>JAIYAV010000272.1 GCA_027488855.1 Saprospiraceae bacterium | reverse complement strand
GTAGCGGTATAACAAGCTCCCGCTGTATTGTAATAGGAAATGAAAAAGGTGCCGGCACTCGCCGCTGTGATAGCAGTTCCAGTCATGCGATTGGCGTCTGAAACTGGGCTGGCACTATGAAACCTCAGTTCTGTATTGGCTGGCAGGGTTACTGCATTGTCAATAAAATCATTAAGGTTAACTGTAGTTGCCGCACAAGTATTGGTTGCTACCCGCAACGGCGTAACCGCGCTGTAACAATTGGAACTACTGAAATAGTAGGCGCCATAATACACCCCTGGCAATACAGCTGTCGGGTTAGCGACTTGGGTGCCAATGCTCGGGCTAGCCGAGCTATACCAATGAAATACGCCTCCGCTGGGTGGCGTAACCGTTGGTGCATGGGTTGTTAGGTCGGTAGTGGGCGTTTGAGCTTCGATACCCGTCCATGCGCAGAAGACGCACAACAACAAACCTATTGCCCAACTCCACTTATTTTTAATTACATCACTCATGATCAAATGATTTGTGGTCGAGAAAATAGGCTGGCTTATTTCAAAATGGGGCTGGCTTGTACAGGGGTACAGTTGTCCAATGAAATGATGTTACAGATCCCGTTTTTCGGTGCAACCGTGGTCAGATCAACGGAGCAGCTACCCGCGCTACCAATGGTGAATGTCAAGGTTCCAAGGGCAGAGCCATCGTAGTTTACCGGAATGCTGTATTGCTTGGTTCCGGTAGCTGTAGCAACCAGATTTGGATAACCAGCTACTGCTGAAAAGCCTGATCCACTTACGCTTATTGGAAATGAACCCAGGGTAGTGACGTTTAGCTCTACTACCAATACCAACTGTTGTGCTGTCCCTGCAGTTGGAGCGCTGTAGATTTGCGTTTTTGCACAATTGATCGTACCTGCGCCTACACACAAGGTGAGGTTGACACTGATGGCAGTAGTTGGGGAATAACAGTTTCCAGGGCCATCATTAAAGGCGGCATATACAGTACAGCCTGTTGGGATGTAGGCGGAAGGATTGGAAATTTTATTGGCGTTTGAAGCAGGTGTTCCGGTATGGAAAGTCAAGTTGGTACCCGTCGGTTTATTAGAAGCGGTAATGCTGGTTAAGTTTACCGTTTGGGTAGGACAAGTATTGGTAATCGTTGTTGCGGATAATGCAGGGGCAGTGTTGCCTGCTCTACAGGTAACGGTAACCGTATAAGCGGCTACCTTGCAGCGTGCAGGATTGTTGCTATCGCATACTTTTACACAAAAATAATATACGCCCGGAGTGGCCGGGGCAGTATAGGTATAGGCTCCAGTGCTGCTGTTGATCGTAAGATTGCTGCTATTGGGAAGGTAGCCAGCGGTAGCCGCCACGGGTTGTACACAAAGTGGATCGCCAGAGCCATTAGTGTACACATAGGGGGTAGTACCTCCGGTTGGGCTCAATTGGGTCGCTGCATTACCCGATTTTGCTTCTAAGGTAAGCGCAGTTTGCGGTGCTGGTGCAGTGATACAAGGCACATCGGTATTCACTGTAACGGAAGTGGTAGGTGAATAACAACCTACCGCAGCATCGTAAAATACCGCATACACAGTAGAAGTAGCGGTGCTAGGGTCATAAGCGCCAGGCGTGCTGATCAAATTGGCGCTGGAAACGGGCGTAGCGGTATGAAACTCTAGTACAGTACCGCTGGGTTTGTTGCTGGCAGTAAGGGATGACAAGTCCACAGTTACAGTAGGACAAGTAATGCTAACGGTATTGGCACTTAATGTGGGGGCATTGGTTCCTGCTACACAGTTTTCAACTCCAAAAGTAAAATACTGACCTGTAGTAAAATCATAATCGGCCACCCAAAAAGGTAGACCAAATAAAGTTGTAGCGGTAACAGGAACCTTGATAAGCGAAGCATAGGGAACTGAAGGGTTGTTACCAGGTGTTACCAGCAGGTACATATTGTTAAAGCCGCTAGGTAAAGCAACAATACTTTGGGGTACGGCTACCCTTACTGATCCTACCGTATTGGTTTCTTGTACGCGCCAAACTTTATTCCATACTTGGGTACCACTATTTATTGCAGTATAACTATCAGCCCCCCGGTTATCTCCCCATAGCAAATATGCGCCATTGGTAAACGTAGAGGTATTGGCTAAGTTGCTGGTGGTAATGGTGTTGCCATTACCCATGATCACGTAGTTCTGCGTATTGAACTCAGAAATGGATTGTTTTTGGTATAAATCTTGGCAGTCTTCCCGGCCAATACCAGCAATATCGTTGTTAAATCCAGTGTTGAGGGTACGATCCCAAATGGTAGTACCGGTACCAGATAAATAATTGCGGGGAAACATGCGGCCATATTTGACCGCCAAATAGCTTAATACTTGATCAATTTCGGTGGCATTCAATTGACGGTTAAACGTAATGATTTCATTGATCGTCCCTGCAAAATAGTTTGAAGTAAGATGTCTTCCGATATAATTGGTTGCAGTACCTGAAATGGGAGTTGTTACTGTCGCATCGTGTAAAGTTCCAGTGGTAGCGCCTGAACGTATCAGTTCAAGATCAAGCCCACTGGTAGTCAATCCACCATAAGTTAGGTGAGAAAATCCAAAACAACCACAGTTGTTCCCCGTTATTCCTCCATTGGTTATTCCAGGCCCTGCGGCATTTTGAGAAAAATAACTTCCACTATTAATTATGCATTCATATAAGTCAGTAAATGGATTATTGCCCCCAGAACTATTATCATAAATTCGAAATTGTAGGCCTGCGTTAGCCGCATTACTTACACTACCTATGCTATTGCGATCTCCGGTAGCACAATCGTACACCCCAGACATAAAAATGGCATACTGCCCATTATAAATGCTGGTAAAATCAGCATTTAAAAACTGGGAACCACCATTAAAAATAAAACCAGGATTAAAGTTGGTCGTAGTAGCACCAAAGGCGGGTTGATTGATGGCCGTACCCTGGGTTGCATTTTTTAAGGCGGTGCCATAATCTTGCCAAGAAGATACATTGGAACCATTGAGCGTAACGCCATAGTCTGCTCGCAACCAGTTGGTAGGGCGTGGTGCAAGACAGCCTGGTGAGCTTTGTGCAAATGCGCCTGTTGTGCCTATGATGAGCATGAAGAGGGTTGCGCTTAGATAAGCAAGCGTAGCAGCTGGTTTATCAATTCCCCAATTAGGTCGGTTGGAGAGTTTTTTGTGAAAAGGATCGAAATTCCAGTAGAAGTTGTCCATTTTTAAATGATTTTTACGACCCAACAAGGCCAGAATGAGCATTAAGATTTGTTGTTATAATGGTGAAGCAGCCGATGGTAAAGCACCACCGACTACCGAGATTAAGCCATAAAAAAGAGGGGAACTTGTTAAGGTACTATTGGCGGTACCCGAACGAGACTCGAACAATTGGGTATAGGTGTTGGAACTTGACAAAAGATTGGCTCGTTGCTTAGGGGTACAAATCTTTGCATTTGACCACTTAGGGCATCTTTTCATTTTCATCCGGGCAAGGTTGAAATTGTTATTGGCGTTGCTATTGCCTCCCTTGATTGATCGCAATAGTTTTATCGTTTCATTGATTGCGTCAACAATCATGAATTCAAAGTATCATCCGACAAATTTTTGGGAGTTTTGACTCGTACCAACCCTCTAACTTGAGTGTTGCATTTTGGTATCTGTAGTCACAATTTTCGATGCGAAGATTGGTCAAAAAAATAGAAAAATCGCCCACTTAAAGTTGATGTAACCCTTTTGTACCCCCATCTGACTGCACAATGGAGCGTTTTAGCAGCCCTAATACCTTTTTGTACCCTTGCTTTGCATTCACAATTACTCTCTCCAGGAGTTATCCTCAACAGCAAAAGCTAAACTTGACACCAATAGGATGTCTAGTGCATTGAATAATTTAGCGCTTTATTATGTTGTACTAGGCTTACCCATCTTTTGTGTTCGAGATCATACTACGTAGTGGGGAGGAAGTCCACCCTCCCCACCGTAGCTAAATTCTCATGAAAAAATTTACTTATTCAGAAGTACCAATTTCTTGGTTGCGGTAAAGTCACTTGTTTCCAAGGTGTAGTACATCACCCCGCTGGCCCGCAGTTGTTCCTGCTTGAGGATCAACTGATTGTTACCTTTGGCGTAATTGCCTTCCACTTTGTAAATTAAGGCACCTTTGACATCCCGGATAGTCAATACAGCTTTAGTCGCTTTAAACAAATAAAAATTGATCGCTGTCTCCTCGGAGAATGGGTTGGGGACGTTCTGGTGCAAATCGGCTACTGCTTCTGCTCCAAAGGCCAGTTGGACACCCATTACTTCGTCGGATTGGTTGTAAGCCTCCTGGTTAGTCAGGCGGCTGTTCAGTATTAGTGTTCTACTGAGGGCAGTATTGGATTCGGCCTTCAGTTTCAAGGTAAAAAGAATGTCGTCACCTCGTAGGGGCAGCCCTTGCGGCTGCCCTTGTACGGATGCGCCCGCACCCGCCAGGGTTTGGGCATCCGCCAGTGGTAGGGCACCCGCGAGGGGTGCCCGTACGAAGGAGGTAGCTATCATCCCATTTTGGCTAAAAATCCCGAAGTTATCTGCTTTCATTACGCCGTTGTATTCCAGTCCTTCGATGGTAGCCAGGCTAGGGTCGATGTTCAAGGTGAACTGATAACCCTGGATTTTGGCCAAATCTTTGGATTTGAATACTATGGTGTAGTTTTCTCCCTTTTGCAGTTGTTGCTCATCCGTGGTGACAATCATGGCTTTGTCACTGCGCGTTTCCATAGCTACAGCTCCGCTGGCACTGGCATTGCCATTCACGTCCCCCATCTTGATCGCGATGAAATCGGCCTTCACCTTACCCTCCAGGTCATTCACATTCGCCACTTCAGGGAACTGTGCTGACCATGGGTTGCTTGGATCGGGGAACTTGTAGCTCGCATCCACAAACTTCCAGCTTGGCACACTGCTGAACTTCGTATCGATGTTCAGGATCAGCTTCCGAATCTGGATCATGTCGATGGTCGTGATCGAGTGGGAGTTGTTCACATCGGCAGCGATCAAGCGGTAGGGGTTTTCAATCGCCTTCACGCCCAGGATGTGTTTCTGGATTTGTACCAGGTCGAAGGTAGAAACCCCATTGATGTGATCTTTGTCCAGTTGTGGGCTCAGGGTGTAGTCGCTGCCTTTGTTCAGGTTGCCGAAGCTGTAGACCCCATTCGAACCCGTATTCTGGTTCATTTGAGCGCCACCACTCAGGTCGATATTCACACCCAGTACTGGTTTCAAGTCATAGGTGGTGATCACCCCGCTGATTTCACTCAGGGTGGCGATGCTGCCGCATACCTTGCGGTTGTCCTGTACTTCGATGTAGGTCACACAGAAGTCGTGGTTGCCAGCTTCATCCCAAGCGTGCAGTTCAACCAGGATGGTTTTGCCTGCATCGGCACAAGTCAGGTTCAAACCTGTTTGGGTTGCTACTACGGGAGAACCTACGCGGTTGATTGAGTATTTGGTCACTAAGGGGCGACCGCTAGGGTCGCCACTACTGGTACCCTGACCGTTGCAATCGTAAATCTTCGATGCTACAAAATCAGAAGCCCATACTGCCATCATGCCTCCACCTTTGCCGTCGGGCATCAGTTCGGTACTCAAGCCATTGATACAGATCGGTGCTGGAGACTTGCAGTCCTTCACTACGAACGGAATCCGGGTTGGTACACTCAGGTTGCCACATTCGTCGCGACCTACCACTATCAGATCGTGCAGTCCTTCGGGTAAGTTGCTCACTTTGATCTCGTATTTGCCGCCAGTCAAGTCTTTTGCACTCCAGCGCGGCGTAGCGTACATGATCATCTTGCCCGCATCCGGGGTCTGGAATGGTGCAATCATCAACATTTGACGCTCCAACTCTACTTTATCCGTACACTTGTCTTTGATCGTCACCACTTTTGTGATGCTCGCTGAACATGAGGCTGGATCGGTGCAGAACGTATCGCGGATGCCAGTTACCACCGGACGTTCTTCGTCGTACACCTTGATGATTTGGGTGTACATAAAAGAGTGGTAGTATTCATCGTAACATTTTGGCAGCGTTGCCTTTAAGCTTGACTTATAGGCATTTTTAGGCGAAGTATCTCCTAAAAGATGCAAGTCTTTGATTTCGTTGATGCTCGGGTTTTCAGACAGATAAAATTCTTCGTCTCCATCGCGGTCTTCGTCCCGAACCAGTACATAGATGGCTGCTTTCCCGTAATTGTCAAAAGTTGCACGATCGACTACATATATGTGTCCTACCGCCATGGGATCGCCACAACGATCATCGTACGCACACCAGTCGATGACGATGTAGGTGCGGAAAATCTTGTAACATTCGTCGTCTGATGCATCGTAGCGCTTGTCGGTCACATTCACCGCCAGGATATCGCAGCCCAGTTCATCGGTCAAAACCATATCGATGATTGGCGTTTTGCAATCCGAGGATACGTCTTTGGGGAAACAAATATCGTATTCCCGGGTGGGGTCTACATGAATGATCTGCTTACACGTGCTACTCAACACACCATCCACCAGTTCCTTGCTGATTGTCCAGATGCGTTCAATGGTACCGACACCACACTTCAGTTTACGTACTACCTCATAGGACGTAGTGAGATCAAAGCAATCGTCACTAGTTTGAATGGTAATGTCGCCAAAAACAGCTACGGCCGCCTGTGGATCGTTCAGTAGTTCGAGGTTTTTATCATCACACCAGATACGCATATCCCGAGGTGCGGAGCATACTGGAGGTATTTTTTCATCCAACAAGATTTCCATCCAGCAGAAACTGCGATTGCCATAAGCATCTTCGGCCCAGAGTTCGACGATGGCATCCCCCGCCAAGTCCCAGCAGAAAAACTCGACAAAGCCTCGCAATGGCGTCATCAGTTTTCCATTCGCCAAGGTGAAGCGTTCCCCAAATGACTCCAATTTGCCATCTCCATCCAGATCAAAACCATCCAGCGTGTCAATTGCACCGTCCGCATTCGTATCATATCCCAATTTGAGGTAATCCTCCAAATTGCGCGGATTGTAATTGCGCCGCACCCGTAGCCATTTCAGGTAGCTGCAAGCGTCAAAACTACCCTCATCAATATCTTCAGCCAGTACTTTAGCATACCCCTGTAGACGGCGTTGGGTATTGATTAGCGACACATTCAACTGATCGTCGCATTTCAGTACCGGAGCCACCCGGTCAGCCACTTCAAAATCCAGTGAATCCAGTTTCAAGTTATAACAAGCATCCTGAACCTGAATGATCAAGCGGTGGCGGCCAATCGGAAGGCCTATAGCATAACCGTTGTTGACTGGATAAGTTACATATCGCCAGATTTGATCCATTTGATACTCTTGTTCATAACGCCCCTGTGTTTTGATGCGAACACTTGCCTCTACAATACTACAAGCATCCGCGATATCAATACCCAAAGCTTTAAGCCCAGCAATGTTGACTGGAACTGCAGAGGTACAGCCCAGTGGAGTGGTTGAAACTACCAATGGTCGGGTGGGTTTGCTCACCGTAGGCGCAGTGAAGTCGCCTATTTTGATCAAAACCCGCATGGTATCCACAATCCCTCCTGTACACCAATCGAAAATATAAATCTTGCGGTCGATCTTCAAGGCTTTTCCGTTGCAGACCGGGAACTTGGTGTCCTCCACAGCGTAACTGTAGGCGCAGCCAAATTCCTGCTGATACAAGTAAAACTTGCGGTTGAGCGCTACATCAGAACTAACATAGGGAAATACATCGGTGTTTTTGATCACTCTTTCGTCAGGAGTACATCCGGTATATACTACCTCAGCATGATAACCCAATGCCTTGGTAGTAATACTTGCAGGTTTGTCCCAAAGGAATTGGTTGATACCTGGTTGCCGGAAAGCAATAACCTGTTCCTTAGAAGCCTCCATTCCTTTGCAATCCCTGGCCGTCCAAGTCCGATAAATCCGGGCGATAAGGCCACTAATCTTTGTCTGATCACAACTGAGTTCCTCCAGGCGATCCTCCCAAGTCAGGGTAATTTTACAGGTAGGATCACAAGCAGTAAAATTAGCGATACCCCGATTGAGGACGCTGTCGCCCACAAGCCGATCTGTAATACTGACTACTCCTGGAATTTTAGGAACACGCGAATTGCGCGTATTGGTTGCCCCTACCGACTGATAATTATTCAAAACATAACGCAAATCCATACAATTCAACACCGTGGAGTTGAAGTCGCTAGAAACCAATTTGGGCGGATTTTTATCCTCCACCGTGATTTCACCCCAACAGGTATTTTCAGGACAGTTGGGCGTCGATATGACGTATTTCACTTTACCCACATGGGCACCTGTCAATACATTATTGGCTATCGCATTCCCTTTTTGGTCTTGCATAGACAAAACCAGGCCGGCACCCTCCGGATCAGCAATATCTCCCAGAATAATCATTCTGATCAGTATTTTGCGGCTACACGTCGCCCCATCCAAACCAACTACAATTTCTTGCTGGCAGGTAAATGGCCGGCAGGGAACAACCTCGAAACCTACATCCAGGTCACTCCGACGAGTTCCACTTGGCAGAAAGCCGGTGGCTGGTATCGTCCCTTCGCCAGCACTGCCCGTGGCATCCGAATCCTTCGCATCATCAAGCCCTCTGTTCGGTAAGGTCAAGGAATACAAGGCTCCTTGTGCTGCGGTGCGTACATCAAACACTAGGTAATAACTCCCTGGAGGAATGCTGTCGAAAGTATAACGACCATTTGCATTGGAGAAACGGGCTCCAATGGGCTGGGCAAACAGGTTGAACACCACCGGAGCTTGGGTAGCTGCGTTGTATAGCTGCACTTTAACCCCGGCCAATCCAGGCTCTCCGAGCTCTTGAATCCCATCGCCATCATCCACCCAGGCCGTGCCCCCCAACGCTACAGGACGAACCAGGCCAATGTCAAAACTCAAATCCTGCTGGCCGCTCATCATGGGTTTGAAGGAGGATACCTTCAAGATCGGGTCAAGATCACTATCCAGCTCTTCCGTTGTTCCGCTCACATCCTGCCGGCTAATCCCAAATCCAGCTGGAGGCGATACCCCAATCGCATAATCACCAGGAGGCAAATTGTTGAATTGGTATTTGCCCAAACCATCCGTGGTTGCAGACAGTACTGGAACCGTGCTGCCAGTCCCCTGGTACAAAAGTACCGTGACTTGACCAAGGCTGGGTTCTCCACTTTCCTGAATGCCATTGTAGTTCAAATCTTCCCACACATGATCACCCAGCATAGCTGGTTGGGTACAATTAAGCGGTTTCACGGTCACCACATACTGCCCGCTACAACCACCCGCTGTACGGTACGCGAGAATGTATTCCGTGGTACTCAGTACCCCTAAAGGAACACTCGATGTTGGGCTATTGGGCTGCGACAAACCCGCGCTGGGTGTCCATTGATAATTGGTTCCACCGAGCGGCCCCGCCAAATTGAAGGCGGTACTGGCACAAACTTCAACCTCGGTGTTGTTGTAAACACTGGGCAATACGCGAATCCGGAATGTGCGCGGAGTCCCCAAACAAGTTATCCCGCTGCGGGTCAGCTCGGGGGTAACCGTTATGATGGCTTCAATCACACTCGAACTACCATTTCGGGCACTAAACGCAGCAATATTACCTACTCCGCTGATCGGTAAACCAATCGTAGGGTTGTTGTTCGTCCAGCGAAATACAACCCCTGCTGTAGGCGACGTAAAGTTGATCGCCCCTGTCAAATTTGCATTACAAATCACCTGATCAGCTACCGCATCAACCGTGGCTACTGGCGTAAAATTGACTACAAGCATTTTCGATAAGGTACCACACAGGCTAGACACATTACCGTAGATCAAGGTCACCTGCCCTGCTGCACGATCCGCTGGCGAGGGGGTGTACGTCGTACTCAGCGCTGTTGCGTTCGCAAAAACACCCGTGCCCAGGCTGCGCCAGGCACCTCCCGTAGCCACACCCATAATCGAAGCAACAACTGGAACATTTTCCCCCTGGCAATAATCCGCACGGGGTGAACCGACACTCACCGTGGGACAATCCTGCGGAATCAGACGCAACTCGCGTGGTATAACTGCGGGCGACAGCAATGGGCACACACACTGACCTGCACGAATCACCGCGATGATCCCCCAGACAGGGTTGCAGGTACTCACAAATGAACCACTAAATGCTTGGCTGATGCCTCCCTCCAAATCAAAAGTATGGGTAGCCAATACCGATCCCGTACGCTGCCCATTTGCATCCAGGCAGTACATATCCACCAATACAGTACCCGGTATGTCCGAATCATTCCGCAATGCAAACTGGCCCGAATAGAAAAATTCGTATTGACCACCGCCTTGGTCATTGTAGGCTGCAGTAAGGCTGCGGAAACCAACCGTAGGTTTGACAATGCTCATCAGCCCTTGGTCATTGTCCCCAGCGATGAACTCCATCTTGGGGCACTGCGTTAGGCCACAAAACAAGCCATCCGCACTAAAGTGTTGCTCCACCCAATAACGCAAACTGCTCGCACAATCTCCTTCCGTCTGAGCACGTACCACCAACTTCAAATCAATACTCTCTCCAGCTACTTGGGGAATACCGCCACTGTAGGGGAATGAAATCAGCGTTTCGCCCGTAGCCGCATTGCTGCTCACCGTGGGCGCGCCCGGGCAGTTGCTCCCGTTGGATGAAGCGCATACATACGATACATATTCGATGCCGGCTGGCAAAACGATCAAAGTCCGTGCTGCTTGCTGCGCCGTCGTTTGGCCGCCAGCCAATATCACCTTTACATTTAGTTCCTGGGTACTGTTGCAGCCCTTGAAATCAAGGTTCCCATTCGTGGTAATTACAGCCAGGTAGGGGCGTGGCGTGCCTTTCACCAACAAGCTGCCGGAACGAACCAGCGCATTATCGCCCGTAGCCGGCACCCCACAGTCCCGATTCCCCAGGCCCCGGAAGTTCAACTTGCTCCCAGGCACAAACTCGCATGTCGTATTGAATTGAAGCCGGAGCCTCACTTGACGATCGTTGACCCCAGGGTGGGTCAGCGTGCCCGGCACATTCAAATCGATGCCGTTGTGCTGCGTCAAATCGATCAGAAGCCGATTACCTGTTTGTACCCCGTTAATCGTTTCAAAATTACCCGAACCCAGGGGATACTCCGCTTGTACCCGGGATATGGTGACCCCCGCCGGTAAGTCTACCGCCACCCGAGGCGCATACACCGGCCCCGTTTGCGTGCTCGCAAAGGCTATTTCTACATTGAAGGGCTCGCACAGTTTAATCGAATCCGCAGGTTGGCTACTCAGGTAGACCTGCAACTCGCTCGGTTGAGGATCGGCCTTCAAAAAACGCTGGATGCGTTCACATACATATGCGCTCGGTGATACCGGATAACCATCGCAGTTCCAGCCCGCAAGCACCCGCAAGCTGTCTGGAGCGCACTCCGTATAGCTGAAGTTGAGCTTGAGCTTGATGGTGCCCCCCGAGGGAATACCAGCCGTGCTCACCTTGTACCATTTACCACCAGGGTAACTCAGTGCCGTAAGCGGTGTCGCCCCTTGCAAGACCGAAGCCACGTCAATGCCTTCGCCCACTGGACTGTCTTCTACTGCAAACCAGATGTACGGCGCAGTTTGTGTGCTCGGATTGCGAATTTCTACCTCCCAGGATCCCGGAGACCTCCCACGAACCACCCCCGTAAGGTCTGCCAGTTCTACTCGAGGACGCGTATTGGTGTTGTTGGTAATCCTAAAAATATCTGACCCTGACCTCGTGCTGGTATTGGGCAAGACGTAATAATAGTCCTGCGCAAAATACTCGACCCGACCAGCTACCGCACTACCGCTGGGCGTAGCACAGGTTGGTACTACGTTGATGATTAGTCGGTTGCGAGCAAAATTCAGAGCATAGGTCATGTCTGAAGTCGTCCAAGTACCTGGATTGCGAAAAACAACCCGGTTGCCATTCACAATGGGTGTAAGGTTAATGTCTGGCAAGCGGGCTACCGAAGTAGTTGTATTCCAATAGGTCGTAAGTAATTTAGGCACAGAGCCCGGCGTAAGGGCATAACCCACTGGCAAGGTAACTACGATGGAATCCAGCTTTGTAAAGGGTCGGTATTCATTCGGAAACACATCAAATGGCACATCATAATACGCGCCATAATCAGCATCTTGTTGAATGCTGGTGCAGCCACTAGTGTTAAAATTGCCATAAGTTACAGCAAAGCGAATTTCCCCAACTACAAACAAAGGCGGTATCCAGGAACCACAAAAGGCAGCTTGGTTGTTGGCGTTTCGATTAAAAAAATAGGCCGACTGCCCGGGGGCTACCGCCAGGTCGCGGCTGTACAACAATCCGTCGTTGACCGAAGTGACCCCAAAGCGCAGTTCCACCCATACGGAGTCCCCGTTTAGCAGACTGCTTGGCAAGCAGGCACCCAGGAGCTGGCTGAAGTCCCATTGAAAACGTTGGCTCGTGGCAGTACTCAGGTCCTGTGGCAAACTGACCGGGCAACTGCGTGCAGGGTTGTTGCCCCGTTTGAAAAACAAGCGACCGTCGCTAAAATTAAGCACGTTTTGCCCCGCAGCTTTGTCCAATTGGTAATAAAAAAACAGGTTGCGGTATTCCCCTCCAGGAGTATTGATGATCTCTTTGGCCCCCATGCTCAACACAAAGGAGTCGCGGGCAGCCATCCTTTGCAGGCTTTGTACCGATAGACTGAGGGGATTCACCTTCGCACTCAGCGTTTGGTTAGTCCAGCCCAGGGTCGTCCGCCGAATGGATGGCCCTCCATTGGCCGCACCTTCCGATACACAATCCTGGCAATTGACAATCACATTGCGCGTTATGCAGGCCCAGTTTTCTCGGCAGCTGCAAGCATTGTCGCCCACATAATATAATTTATAGTTGAAAGGCACGCTTCCGCCCAATGCACCCGGCCTGCAGTCGTACACCACTTCAAAGGTATAACACACCGGATTGCTGAAGCCCTTGCGCCGCACCCGCACCACTTGGCCCAGCACCTCAATCGCGCTCAAGGCCACCAGTGTGCCGTTGATCACAAAATTGCCCGTAGCCCCGTTGAGCCGCGCGCCGACAGGTAAGGTCACTTCCAAATACAAGCTATCTGTAGGCCGGTAAGTAGGCGGGTTAAATTGGGTCGTATAACAAGCCTGGATTGGAATCACCTGCCCGCTGGCCACCTGCGGAGGTGCCAGCACCGACAAGGAATTGGTCGGTGTATGGTAAATATAGTAAGGCTGAACAAGAACCAGGTTGTTGGTCAATATCTGCGCACCACAAGCATCCACAAAACGCACCCTGCTCCGAATGGCAAAAGCGTAAGTGGCCATCGGACAAGCGTTGTCGCAGACCATCCGCTCCACAAACTGCAAGGTAAAACCCGCCCCCGGTGCCAGATCGTCGTACTGCCCGTCACTATCCAGGTCGGCCAAGCCACCAACTCCGTCAGGGTCGCTCGTAAACTGGCTCAAATCAGCCTCCCATGGATTGGTTCCGCTTTGGCTGAGCGTCACCGATACTCCATTGATGCTCGCGCTGATGATGTTGACTTTAAAGTATTTTACTGGTGTATTCGCGTATGTATTTCCCGCATTATGCCCCAGTTGCAGCAGCATATTGTACATACCGCCGGCATTGCTGCCATTACCATTGTTGCGGTATACCATGTTCACAATCCCATCCCGACACCAACTGACTTGCTGGGGTACTGTTAGACTTAAGGCCGGAACGGGCGCACCCGCCGCCATGGCAAAGGTCCCCGTGCCACTCACCGTCTGGCACCACTCTGCCGGAGTGCTGTCGCAGCCCCAACCCGCAGCGTATGTGATCACGGGGTTACACTGCAATACTTTTACCGTTTCTCTGAATTCCAAAACTTCGCCATTGCAAAAAAGTTGATCGGCACCCAAGGCCGCGCCACTTACACTGTAAAATAGGGTGTCTCTATTCGTGCGAATAGGGCTAAGGGGGTTACCTGCCAGGCTAAGCGCCGTTTGTTGAACCTTTCCCGTAGGGTAGACAATATAAAACTGAGCGGCAGCTGAACAGCCCACTCCACCATTGAAAACTGAAAAATTGCGGGTGTAGCTCCCATTGATCTCCGCTCCGTTATGCTGTGCCGGAGGCGTCAGAATGAACGAGGTGTAACGCAGGTTGTATGAGTTTTGGTTGGGATCGTACTCCACTTGTTGGCCAGCGCTAGAGTTGACGATCACCGAGTCCTTGAAAGAGAATCCATTCAAGGAATGTTGGCGCGCCGTACAATCCGCGCTGCGCACAATGCCAAACTCGATGAACTGACCCGCCACCAAGGCATTGGGGTTGAGCGAAAAGCTCGGATTATTAAGGTTGGTAATGGAACTCTGGGCGATGGTCAGGCCGGTACTGCCATTCACTCTGAATACCGAGCCGGGCACATAAGCCACACCCGGCGGCAGGTTGAGCCTTACCGACGCTCCGCTAAGCGTAGTTGAAGCCACGTCCAGACGCACCCAGAGGGTATCCTGCCCCAGACAAGCGGTAACCTCTTTGGCTCGTTTGGGGTAGCTGATGAGCACCTGAGCCTCGAGTCCAACCACCCCCATAAGGAGAAGCAAGCAAGAATACAGTAGTCGTTTGGTCATTAGATTAGATTTGTCGTAGTAAAAAACATATGGATTCAGTGCCACCTTTCCTGATGGTCCAAGCCTTGGGACCTTACATCCCAAAAGACTTAAGCCCAGTTAAGGGTCAATAACAATCATTTTTTTGGTGGCCACCCCATACGCAGTAGCCAGTGTATAGGAATACCAGCCTGCAGCCAGGCTACGGCGATCCAGGTATACTTCCTGCCAACCTGCCGGATAGTTGCCTTCAATACGCTGCACCAACTGCCCGGCTGCATTGTAAATACTCAAACTTGCCAGGGCAGGCGCGGGCAAATAAAAGGCGATGGTGGTAGCCGTGCTAAAAGGATTCGGGCGGTTTTGGGCCAAGATCAAGTCCTTGAGCGCATCCAGATAATCCAAATCCAAGGGCAAGGATTGCCCAAGCGTATTGACCACCTCCACTGAGGCAGGCGCTGAAACAAGGCGTAACCAAGGGCTAGTGTCTCCAGGGTTCTTAGGCCTAAAGCGCAAAGTGAACAATGCTGGGGATTGCTGTAACTCCTTTATGGACCCATTCCAGCTCAAGGTCAGCAAACCATCCACCGCAAATACCCCCATGTGGTCAGGTTGGAAAACCCCGTAATCGATCTGTTCCAAAGCCAGCGCATGTGGATCAAAAGCCAGGGTAAACTGAATGCTTTGCACCTGATGGCGCAGCAGTGGAGCGCTGGGCAAAGTACAGCTCAACAGACCCGTTGTGGGGTTTTGCTCAAGCACTACCTGCAAGGAAAGGGGGGGGCCGGGTTCGGGAATCCCGCTACTGCGCAGTTGTGCGCTGGCGTCGCCCGTTACATCACCTGTTTTGACACCAATAAAATCAGCACGGACGGCGTTTTTCAGCTTATTGACCTGGATGGTATCGGGAAAACCCGTACGGAGTGATTCGTTTTTGAGCGGAAAGGCCGCGTCTACGAAACGCCAAGCGGTATTGTTTGGGAAACGTCGATCCAACGCCAAGATCACCCGACGCATCAGTACCAAATCCAGAACCGCAACGGCACCCGAACGATCCACATCCGCAGCCACATATTTATACGGACTATCTAATACCTTTTCACTCAGGATATGTTTTTCTACAATTACGATATCACGGGTACTCACCCCATTGCGGTGATCATCATCCCGAAAGGGCGTAATGTTGAAGTCTCCATCCGCAGAAAGATCAGGGAAAGAGTAGCTTCCACGCAGATTGGAGAGCGAAGTCCGATTAGATGTACCTTGCAGCTTAATCTCAACGCGGCTAATTTCGCCACCATATTCCGTCAAGATCAGCCCATCAATCCTAGGTTTTGCCGTAACTGGGACACAAAGTTGGAAGGGGTCAGTTATTTCAAAGGGTACCCGAATTTCTCGGGAGGTGTTGCCGCAGGCATCGCGCAAGATCAGCAGAAAATCGTGCCGCCCAAGGGGCAATTCTGCCACATTGATCTGAATCGAATCACCGGAAAGAGCGCGCCAAGACCAGTTAGGGTCAACCGCAGTGACCAATTGCCAATCGACGGTTTGAAGTGACTGCTGTAAGGCGATTTTGCACTGTTCTGGCAGCACCCTTAAGTTACCTTCGCAGCGGTCAAATGCTCGAACATTCAGGACTACGCTACCCCGGCAAGACAACGGATCAATGAAACTTTGTGCAAAGGGTATTGGTTTTATGGCGACCGGAGCTTCGTCGTCAAAATGATGGATGATTTGCTTGTAGATTAGGCGGTGCAAAGGTCGACCGTCTGCACAAACCCGAGTCTTAAATTGAGCCGAATCCAGCTGATTCCCTTTTTCATCCCACCAATAAAGCATAAATCGCTCCTGGCCATTGCGCGATACATCCTTCACCCTTAGTGCTAGACGAGTGGCATTTGCGCGGCTGGAAATACTCGGCAAGGTATCCACTGGAAGGCTTGCCCCAGGACATTCGGATTCGAACAATATGCCCGATCCCTCTAGGGTATACACCCGCTCAATATCAAAACAAGCCCCCCTGGTTCCGGGGCGTTTGCGGTCGATGAACGATACCCTCAGGGTAAGGCAAGAATCAATTTGAACTTTCGGTTGGGGGATACCGGATTCCTGGCAGTTTAGCGTATTGACATCTGCGGGCAGCTCAACTTGATACTCGCGCAGGGTAGACACCGTGATCAACTGAGTACACGTACTCGATTTCCTTTGGTTCGGCAGATCGGCGCTCAAAGTCCAGGTACGCCAGATGCTATCTCCCTTTGGGGAAGCGCTGCGTCGCAGTTGGTATGTTGTATCCAGGGGGTAACAGGATTGTAAGGAAAAGTGAACTTGAACGGTTCCAAAGGCGGTGCTATTTTGACCTATCTCATCCAATAGGGCAACCCGTTTGTCCGAGCAAGTCAAATTGATGCTTTCCGGAGGGGAACAAGTGATACTCGTACTTGGGTGGGGCAATACCTCCAAATCAAGAGAATCCAGCTTAGCGTTGCCGCATTGATCTTTTAACTCCAGTAGTACCCGAAAAGTGCCCAAAGGTATCCGTACTCCGGCAGGTGAAGTGGCGAGTGATTGCTCCTTCCACTGCACTCCGGATGTATTGATTTTGGGACTATAAAAACGAAAGTTGAACGTAGGTGCATCACAATTGTCGACAAAACGAATGCCCAGTTTGGCCAGCCCCGCCGTGTCTACTGGAAACCATGCCGTGCAGGAATCCGCCACTGCGCTGAGCTGTAATCCCTGTTTAGGTTTTTCTAGCACTTTGGGGGCAAGCGCATCCCCAAGTTGAATACCTACTTTGAGCGTATCCAGCACTCGATTGTCGCAGGCATCGCGCAAGACGATAAAACGGGTAATTATTGCTCCCTTTCCATTACAATAAGCTTGGCGTTGTTCCAATACTTCGTAGTTCAATACGCAGCGAAACAAGGGATCATTGAGGTAGATGTTTTGCCCTGGCTTCTGTGGATCAGGCAAATAAGGCCATACGTCGGAAAGCGGGAATTCGGTCTGATCCGCTGAGCAACGCTGGTAAAAAACGGCTGCATCCAAACCCGGAGTTCTGCTGGGGTTACTCCAGCGCAAATCCTTCAGCGTCCACTGCCCCAAGCGAGCGGTACAAGCCTCCGAAGGGCATGGTGCAGACAGATAACCAGCATCCAGACGCTGAATACTTGCACCACCAGTAAGCACAGCCGTAGGACTAGTGCGGGCACTACTTGCGGTGCCCTGCACGTCCGAATCAAGTGAATCCAGTGTATTTGCGTTGGCATTGAGTATAGTGGGGGTATATTCTTGATAAGCTGGAACCGTCGCAGCCACAAATTCCAGTACGTATTGGCCGGGAGGGAAACTATCCAGTACGTACCGCCCCTCTGCATCGGTCAATTTGGGAAGAAGAGGCTGATCGAATAGATTACGGTTCAATAGGGTGCCTTCGGTAGCCGAATAAACGTTGACCCGAATACCGGGCAAGGGCTTTTCATTCGAATCACGCAGCCCATTCCCATCCGCGTCCAACCACGCACGACCCGATAACTGCACCGGAAAAACCAACCCAAGATCGTATGTGGTATCTATCTTACCCGCTTCCAATACAATTGGTAAGGTACGCAAACTAAGCGGGTCAAGGTCGTTGTTTGAACTCGGGGAATCAGAGGTACGGAGAGTGGGGTAAGCACGAAGAGGTAGCGTAAGCCCCAGTTGATAAGTGCCCGGATTCACCTCTCCGAACAAAAAGTAGCCCGCGTTGTCTGATCGGCGCGAATCAATTGGGTTAGACGTATTCTCTTTATACAGCAATACTTCAACATTGGCTAGGCCAGGCTCGTTTACATCCTGCAAGCCATTATTGTTGAGGTCGTTCCAAACCCGGTTGCCTAATTGGGCGACGCGGCGGCAATCGATGGCTTTTACATTAAGGGTATGTTTAGCCCGGCAGTTATTGGTAGTGCGGAAATTGGCTACATACTCCGTTGATACACCGATCCCTCTAAAATTAGTCGGATTGGCAATGCTGGCATTGTTCAATCCAAACGTAGGTGTCCACTGATAATTGGCACCCTCAGCTGGGGCATTTAGTTGAAAACTTTTCCCAATGCATACTTCCTGGCTATCGCGGGTTAACACATCGGGCAAAACGGTAATGGTAAAGTTGACTGGGTTGCTGCGGCAAGTGGTGCCCGCCAGGGTGATTTCGGGCGTCACGGAAAGTCGAGCTTGAGTAGTGTTGGTACCCAGGTTAATCACCTGAAACGGGGGGATCGTTCCCACCCCAGTCGTAGGGATACCGATCGTAGGGTTGGAGTTGATCCAACGAAAAACGACCCCATCAGGGTTACCCCGAAGCACGATAGAATCTGACTTGATGCCATTGCACAATTCCAGGTCGCGCGTTACAAGCAAACTCGGTGTGGGCAGAAGCGTAATCGTAACAGTATCCTCCACCAAGCCACAGAACCCTGTAATCCCTCCATAAATAACCGAAACCTTACCGTTGGCAAGATCAGCAGCAGAAGGCGTATAAACGGTAGAAAGGCTGGACGGAGCACTTAAGGTGCCCGTACCAAGGGTACGCCAAGCCCCGAGGGTGGCGCCATTGGACAAGGTGGCGGTAAGTACTGCTTTTTCGCCCGGGCAAAACGCAGCTTTATTCGCCTGAGCCGTAACTTGTGCACAGGGTGCAATGGGTTTTAAGACCAAGCCAGCCTGGGCACATACACATTGGCCAATCTGGGTTTGGATCACGATTCCGTTGTCCGGCCCACAGGCCACAAATTGCCCTTTGATGGGGATAAAAACCTGATCTTCATTTAAATTGATGCGTTGTGTAGCAACTCGATTCCCCAGAGGTTGACGGTTGGCATCCGCACAAAAGATATCCACATCAAGAAAGCCCTGTCCAGATTTGCGATCGAGCACACGAATTATGCCCTCGTAGAATACCGGAATGCCCCGATCGGTTCGAGGTGCATACGCCGCCTTAAGTGAAGCTATTTGTACCCTTGGTTTGGCTATGCTGATCACACCTTGCGCATATGTTCCCGCTACAAAATCCATTTCCGGGCAACGCAAGCGACCACAAAACAACCCTCGGGCGTGATAACGCTGTTCAATGCGGTATGGCAAGGCGTTGCTGCATTGGGCATCCGCCTTCGGTCGAATTTTGAGGGTCAGATTGACCGAGTCGCCAGATGTTTGGGGGATGCCTACCGGCAAATTGAAGGTCAACAGGGTTTCCCCCGTCACCGCATCGCTACTGAGCAGCGGATTACTGGTCGGACAATTGTTTCGATTCGGCGACGTACAGGAATAAGATAAGTATTCCACCCCGGCAGGAAGGTATACCAGCGTGCGATCCGCCTGAGTCGTGGTGGTTTTACCCCTCAACAACGCCACACTCAGTTTGAGCTCGCCAGTGTTGTTGCAACCATCCAAGGCGATACTCTGTGTAGCTGAAATCACTGGTGTGTAAGGTGGAGAAACCCCAACTATGGTAATCGGTTCCGAAAAAATCGTCAGCCCGCTCCCTTGAGCTGGAACTGTGCAATCCATTTGACCTTCGGCGATAAAGCGCAGGGAAGTACCTGGAGAAAAATCACAGTCGGTGCTCAAATCCAGGGAAATGCGCATGGCCCGATTGTTGGGCTCATCGTTGAACAAGACCCCGGGAATATTTTTAGCCTTTAATTTGTCGTGGACGCTCAAGTCAATGCTTAGCCGATTGCCCGTGCGTTGGGGGGTAATGGTTTCCCAATTACCCGATCCGTTGGGGTATTCCAGGCGGAGTCGATTCAGGAGCATCCCCTTGGGTAAGTCGACTAGGACTTTGGGCGAAAATACATTCCCCAGTTGGATGCTCGTGTATTCCAACTCCACATTAAATGGTGAACACAAGAGGGGCAGTGGAGCAGTAGGGGCGCTCAGCAAAGCCAGTTTAAGCGCGGCGTTGCGGGGTGCCACCTTGAGGGACAGGCCATTTTCGGCACAAGTGCTAGTGATGGGCGAACTGGGATAAGCAGCACAGTTCCAACCTGCCAACATCCGCACACTATCCGGTGCACAGCCCTGGAAGACAAATTGGATGGCAAGTTTGATCACTTCACCAGGGGATACGCCACTGGCATCAACTTTGTACCATTTGCCATTGCCATATGCGATAGGTTTGAGCTGAATGGTCCCATAACTCAGGGATTGAATATCGATGCCCAGTTGATCGGGGCCATCCTCAAAAGCGACCCAAAGGTAGGGGGCATTTTGGGAGGAAGGGTTGCGGATTTCCACTTCCCATTGACCTGGCGAATCCCCCTCCACCGTACCCCTCAGGTTGAGCAGATTGATGCTGGGCCGCTCAGCAGGTGTCACGTTAATTACACCTGCCGACGTTGTTCCGATTCCAGCTTGCGCATTAGTACCAGCGTAAAAATATTCTTTAGCAAAATACCGTACCTCCCCCGTGAGTGCCCCGGTAGGCGTACTACACGAAGATATAATCGGCATGTGCAGCCGATTGCGTGTAAAATTCAGGTTATAGGTCAAATCGGAAGTCGGCCAATTGCCGGGGTTGATGAATACCAATTTATTTCCTCGGAGAATCGGAACTAGCTTGATGGCAGTATTAGCGGAGATGCGGGTAGGTGTAGACCAATTGCTGGTAAGTAACTGAGCAATTCCATTCGGATCCATCGAAAAACCTGGAGGCAAGGTATACACAATCGAGTCGAGATACGCAAAAGGTCGATATTCGTTGGGGAATACATCAAAAGGATCGTTGTAAAACGCCCCATAATCGTTTTGAGTGGTGATGGAAGTACAACCTGCCAGGTTAAAACTGCCGTAAGCGGTCGCAAAACGTTGCTGACCTATGGTGTACAAAGGGGGAGACCAGTCCTGACAATACAAACGCTGATTGTTGGAAGCCAGGTTATAAAAATAAGCCGACTGGCCAGGAGCAATACGCCGATTGGGCCCATACAGCAAACCATTATTCGCAGTTGTGACTACAAAGCGTAGTTCTAAATACAGTGAATCGCCAGGCGCCAAGCTGCGCGGCAAACAAGTACCCAAAAGTTGGGTGAAATTCCAATTCATGATTTGTTGGGTGGCACTGGCATTCATTTCGGGGAGGCCAATGGTGCATGAGCTCTGCTGAGTGCCCCGCCGCCAGAACAAAGTACCACCAATGAACTGCAAGACCTCCTGATTCGCTACCTTATCAATCTGGTAATTGAAGTAGAGGGAATTGAAGGTTTGACCAGGAGCACCCACCTGGCGGGCACCCATACTCAGGGTGAACTCGTCACGCGCCGCCGCCGTTTGTCTGCTCAACGCTGGTAAAGTGGCTGGGTTGACCCGGATACGCAGGCTATTATCGGTGAAGCCGTAGCTGGTGCGTTCTACGCGTGGGGCCGCATTCAACAAGCCTGGTTGATCTTTGCACTCCAAGCAAGCCACCTTGACGACCTGATTGCGGCAAGCCCACTGCTGCACACAGCTGCAGGCGTTGTCTCCAACATAATACATGCTGAAGGAGAAATTCAAATCCGCACTGGGCGCATTGGGGCCACAATCGTATATCGCTTCAAAAGAATAACACAAAGGTTGGATGAACCCTTTGCTCCGAATCCTTACCAACTGCCCAAGAATGGTGATATCGGCAGCAGCCACGTCGACCCCGCCGATTTGAAAACGCCCCCTCGTCCCGTTCAGGCGAACGCCGGCCGGAAGGGTGACCTCAAGGTAGACCGAGTCCGTAGGGCGGAAGGTGGGCGGGTTGTACTGGGTAGAGTAACAAGCCTGAATATTGATCACCTCACCACTGTGTACCTGAGCGGGTGCAGTAATGGACAATTCATTGGTGGGTGTATGATATATATAATAAGGTTGTGCAGTAATGAGATTCAAAGAAGATATTGCCCCCGAACACAAGGTCGCGTAGTCCACTTTAGTACGGATGGCAAACGCGTAATTAGGCATTGGGCATTGGGCATAACAGGTCATTTTCTCTACAAACTGGAGCACAAAACCTGCCCCCGGGGCCAGGTCATCGAATTGGCCATCTCCGTCCAAGTCAGAGATGCCGCCTGTGCCATCAGGATCCTTGTTAAATTGACTCAAATCCAAAACCCAAGGCTCTACCCCCATTTGGGTTAGGTTTACTTTTTGGTCATTGATTCTTGCTTCGACGATGGTAATGGCGGGGTCACGTCTTGGCAGATTTGCATAGGTATTTCCTGCATTATGTCCCAATTTGATGGACAAACTGTACATCGTACCCGTTGCAGTGCCCGTGCCTGCATTTCGATAGGTCATATCCACAATGCCGTCGCGGCAAAAACTAACTTGTTGAATGGTTTTTGCAGTAGCTTGCGGGATAGCAGTACCATTTGAAAGGATAAAAATCCCTTTTTCGTCCACACGTTCGCACCATTGCGAAACGTCACTACCACAGCCCCAGGTCACTCCATATGCATTAGCCGGAGCGCAACTGAGTACTTTTAGCCGTTCTTGAATGGCTATACGTTCGCCTGGACAAAATGTGGAATCTTTCCCCAGTAAATTACTCGATAGTTCATACCAAAGGGTATCTCCTGTAGCGTAAAATGGCTTCAATACTAAGTTACCGATGCTTAAACTCAACAAATCAAGCCCTGAAACGGGATAAACAGCATAAAAATAAACCCGATCAATGCAGGCATTACCCGTATTGGCAACAAAAATACTTCGGTTATACGTGGCATTCGGAATCGTATTGCCCTGTGGTGGAGGCGGGCTCAAAATTATGCTCGGTGCCGATATTCGGTAACCATTTTGCTCTGGATTGAAATCCTCAACCAGACCGGCACTTGTTTTGACCCGAACATTGTCTTTAAATACACCTTTTTCTAAAAATTCACGATACGCTAGACAAGTTGCCCTACGCAAAATCACAAAAGAAATATATTGTCCAATTCGGTAAGGGGTATTACCCGTTGAAAAAGTAGGATTGGAAACGTCTGATGTATTTTTTTCAGCAATGACAAAGTCAGGAGAACCATCCAAGCGCTGCAAGGATCCAGGTATGTAAGTTACGCCAGGCGGGAAATGTAATTCAATTTCTTCTATCTCGGTAGTTTTTGTCAAATCCAATCGGATAAATAGACTATCTCCGCTGGAGCATACCGATAGTGATTTAGAAGTTTGTGGATAGGAAATCCATACCTGGGCAGAGCTGATCGTACAAAACTGTATGGTCAACAACAATAACAATAAGGGTCGTGATACCCGGGCAAGGTATGTATACCTGTTATCCATTATTTTGCAAATTTAAAATGTGCTGCGTCAGCTCTTTAATTCTATTATTATTCGTGTTTAGTAACAAGAAATAAGTATGATGCCTTATTCCTGCTGCAATCCCCTCAAAACAGGCATTGATAACCTGACTATCATCACAGTTTTGGTAAAAGCCCCAAGGCTATCTGGCTTCATCACTACAGCGTGTCTCAGTATACATGAAGGAAAGGCCGCTTTTCATTTTCATCCGGGCAAGGTTGAGATTGTTGTTGGCGTTGCTATTGCCTCCCTTGATTGATCGCAATAGTTTTATCGTTTCATTGATTGCGTCAACAATCATGAATTCAAAGTATCATCCGGCAAATTTTTGGGAGTTTTGACTCGTACCAACCCTCTAACTTGAGTGCTGCTTTTTGGTATCTGTCGTCACAATTTTCGATGCGAAGATTGGTCAAAAAAATAGAAAAATCACCCACTTAAAGTTGATGTAACCCCTTTGTACCCCCATCTGACTCCACAATGGAGCGTTTTTGTAGCGCTAACACCTTTTTGTACCCTAGCTTTGCATTCACAATTACTCTCTCTAGGAGTTATCCTCAACAGCAAAAGCTAAACTTGACACCAATAGGATGTCTAGTACATTGAATAATTTAGCGCTTTATTATGTTATACCTCACGAAGTGGGTCTTATGCCAAAATGCACAGACAAATTATTAATATCCTGATAATCAATATAATTTCAAGTCTAAAAAAAAGGGCTCCCCGAAAAGCGGAGAACCCATAAATTGTGCTAATAACGTTACCAAGCAGCCGTTTGGGCAAAGGATGCTTCAAATCTTAAACCGAGGGTGTGCTCGTTATCATTAAATAACAACTTTCCCTGAGCCTTGAATGGACAATCACAAGCTTCGCTTGCTGCTTTTTCTGCGGGCAATACATACATTTTACAGATGCCTGAATGTTCACAACGATTCCTCGCACATCCAAACACAACCATTACATCAAGGTATCTCTCTTGGTATTTCTCAATATCAATCAAGGGGTTAGAACAAGAAGTTACCATACAACTTAAATTTTTATAGAATGACAATACCAATGGCGCTAACAAAGATCATTGTAATCCGATAGTTCTTCGTAGCCTTTTCTGCTTTTAATCCTACCTGTTCATGTAGTAAGACCTCAAAAAAGAGGGCTCTCCATCTTCATAAAGAGCCCTCGTGCATATCTACTAGTAACAAGTTTCTCAGAAAAAATCTACTATCGGCTCATCAATACCAATTTCTTGGTCGCAGTAAATGCGAAATTATTTG
>JAIYAV010000103.1 GCA_027488855.1 Saprospiraceae bacterium | reverse complement strand
CTTTTTCGCTGAATTTTGCTATCTTTGTACTGAGTGATTTTTCGCTCATCAGACCTTTTTTTTTGTGCGTAGACTTCACAAAACTAAAGGTCTTTTTTTTGTATTCTGGACACCCTACCCTACAGAGTATGGACGAAGAGAGTGCTTTTCGCGAGGCCAAAGAAAACCGCCCCGAATACATCTCCTTTGAACGCCGCCGCTTGGAAGCAGAACGCGACCTCAACCAAGCCCGCACCAGCCGAAACCAGGTGAACCTTACCGCCTCCCTGGGCTTTAACGGTGCCGGAGCCCAACTCAACGAAGCCTTCAATCCCCTCCTGAACCAGCAGCGCTTTAGCATCGGCGTTAACGTGCCGATTATGGACTGGGGGCGCAACAAAGCCCAACGGGGCATTGCCGAGGCCAACCAAAAAGTAGTGGAATACACCATCGCCCAGGAAGAACTGAACCTGCGCAAGGAAATCTCCACCATCATCAACAACCTCGACCTGCTGCGGGCCAGCATCAGCATTGGCGAACGCACCGATGCCATTGGTGCCGAACGCTACCAACTCGCCCTGGAGCAATACCGCCTGGGTAAACTTACAGTAACCGACCTGAATGTGGCCCTGGTAGAAAAAGATGAAGCGCGACGAACTTATTTTGCGGCGCTGCGCTCTTTCTGGGAAGCGTATTTTGCCTTGCGCAAGTTGACTTTGTATGACTTGAGCACAGGAAGCAAACTTTAGGTGGAAGTTATTTTCAAAAAATCCATCATTTTTCTTTTTTTTTTTTGCAATATGTAGCCGATATTGGAGTTTAATTTATAACAATCAACTAAACCTCCACTTTCCACTTCCGTTTCGTATGAATTAATTTCTCAAAACCCTCGCTTTCGAGTTGAAAAGTTGAAGGGTTGAAATGTTGAAGAGTAGCTGCCGCAGCGTTTTTGACAAGGCTATTGTCTAAGTCGCTGCGGTAGCTACTCTTCAACCCTTCAACTTTTCAACCCTTCAACTTAAAAGCAGTAATCCTAAGTTCCCATGGGGCCCCTATCCCCAATACGCATTGTACTGCTGTTCGTTGCCATTGCCAGTTTGTGCATGGTGGCCCTACCTCGCCTACAAGTTGATCTCTTGCCCAAGGATCACGCTACGCAGTTCATCGTTTCCTTTGCCGTAGCTAATTCCACCCCGGAGGTAGTAGAACAACAAGCCACCTCGGTATTGGAGGGCATCCTGGCCCAGTTGAGCGAGCTCAAGTCCATTCAATCCGTATCCAGCTACAACCATGGGCGAATCACCCTGCTTTTTGACCGCAAGGTGGACATGGAGCTCAAACAATTTGAACTCAATGCCCTGATCCGGCAGGTATTTCCTAGCCTACCCGCTGGTGTAGCTTACCCTGAAGTACAACGCAGTGGAGGGGGTGAAAACGCCGCCATCCGCCAAAGCCCCCTGCTGGTGTACACCATTGAAGGCCCGGCGGCCGCTTTCCAAATCAAAAAAATAGCCGAAGAAACCTTTCGCAAAGCTCTGGCTGAGGTGAATGGCCTGCGCGAAGTCCAAATTTCGGGTACCGAAGACCTCCAGTTGCGCATCAATTTTTTCCCCGAGCGCCTGCGTGCCTACGGACTCACTCCCCAACAAATAGAAAGCGCCTTGCAGGATCATTTTGCCATCGCATTTCCAGGGGCAGTGCGTACGGAACAAGGCGGAGAATATTTTTTGCAGGTGCGATTGGCCTCAAAAGGCGGTCAAACCTTTGACCTCGACCGGGTAGAAACCATTCATCTGTCTGGAAAAAACGGGGCCAGCATCCCCTTAAAAGCAGTAGCAGAAATATACCTTGAAGAACAAGAACCTCAACAGTATTTCCGCATCAATGGCAAAAATTCGGTCAACCTCAGCCTTTATGCCCGCAGCGCCGAAAACAGCATTGTGCTGGCCCAAACCCTCAAAGTACAGGTTCCCAAGATTGCCCAAAACTTACCCGCTGGCTATCAGGTTCGCCTCGATTACGACAATACCGAATACCTGGCTAAAGAGCTGAGCAAAACTTATCGCCGCACGGGCCTTTCGATGGCGATCTTATCCCTGTTTATCCTGCTGGCTTACCGCAATTGGCGGCATTTGCTCATCTTGTTGAGTGCATTAGTGATCAATCTGGCTCTGACCATTCTGGCGGTATGGCTACTCGGGGTGGAGGTACACCTATACACCCTGGCTGGCCTGGCCATCGCCTTTGGCATCATGATCGACAATGCCATTGTGATGCTGGACTACTACCGCCAGGAGCAACAACGCGGAGTGATCATTCCACTCCTGGGGGCTACCTTCACTACTGCCGCTGCGCTGTTGTTGGTGTTTTTGTTGCCTGCGGAAGAGCGGCAGAATTTGAGTGATTTTTGTGTGGTGATTTGTTTGGCGCTGGGGACTTCGTTGATCGTTGCATTTGGGTTTATTCCGGGGATGTGTGAGTTGGTGGGAGGTTCCAAGGTTCCAGGGTTCCAGGGTTTCAGGGATTGGCGCGGGCCTGAGAAATTAGGGCAAAATGTGCGAGATGGTGCTGGGGCTGAAGAACCCCCGACCCCTAAAGGGGAGTACATTGGAGGTAAGTCTAAGGTTGAGTCCTTTGTTGATAAAACAGAAAATGCCGGGAAACATGAAAATGTACTCCCCTTTAGGGGTCGGGGGTTCTTCAACTCCGCACCACCTCGCGCTAAAAACGAACCTCATTCGGGCACCCGCAAGGGGCGCCCCTACGTGGCGTTTTTCCGGGGGTATTACCGTCTGATTGCATTTTGTGCTCGCTATCGCCCCGCTTTTCTTACCCTCTGGCTACTCGCCTTTGGCCTGCCCGTATTCCTGCTCCCCAGCAAATGGGAAGGCCAACCCTGGTACAACCAAAGCATCGGCAGCGACCGCTACCAGGAAGACATTCGTCCCTGGGTAGACCGCCTGCTGGGTGGTGCCCTGCGCCTCTTTGTACGCGATGTATACGAGCGCTACAGCTACCGCGACCCCGAGCGTACCCGTTTGTACATCAGCGCTGAGTTGCCCCACGGGAATACCCCCGCCCAGATGGATTATTTGCTACGTCGCATGGAGGATTATTTAGCTGGGGTAAAAGGGGTGGAAAAATACGTGACCAATGTTTACTCTGGTGAGTATGGCAGCATTGAAATCACTTTTGAACAGGCATATGAAACAGGGGCACTGCCTTTTCAGCTCAAATCGCGCTTGGTGGCCCGTTCGCTGGACTGGAGTGGGGTGCAATGGAGTGTATATGGTGTAGGGCAGGGCTTTTCCAATGCTTCGGGAGAAGGAACGCCTAGTTTCCGAGTCAAAATGCTGGGTTACAACTACGATGAACTAGAGCGCCAGGCCCAAAACCTCAAAACCTTATTGGAGCAACACCCCCGGGTGCAAAAAGTCAATACCGATGCCCTTCTGAGTTGGGAGGAAAAAGCGACCTACGCCTATCACCTCAAACTGGATGCTGCCCGCCTAGCGCAGGCCGGGGCTTTGCGCAGTGAGTTGAGTAGCGCCTTACGGGAACAAACCTTACCCAACAATGCAGGTCTCGAAATCCCCTTAAACATGGGCAATGCCCCCGGGGATGGACAAAGCAGTGCCCAACTCATCCCCGTATTCCTCAGTGCCAAAAGGGCCGAGGATTTTTCAATTGATGCCTTGTTGCGCAGCCCCTTGAGTCTGGATACCAGCCGCCGACTGAGCTTGCAAAATTTGGCGGAATTGAGTTGGGAAAAAGGCTCGCCCTCCATTCACCGCGAAGATCGGCGCTATGTGCGGCTACTGAGTTTTGATTACGTGGGCTCCCCCACTTTTGGGGCCAAGCACCTGGATGAACAACTACAAACCCTACGTCCCCGCCTGCCCGCGGGTTACGAAGTAAAGGAAGAAACTTACCGCTGGGATACCCAAAAAACGCGCCGCCAATATGGCTTGATCCTACTGCTGTTGCTCAGCAATTACATCATTTGCGCGGTATTGTTCGAGAGCCTGCGGCTACCGTTGGCTGTTGTGACGGTGATCCCACTTTCGCTGATTGGCCTCTTTCTCACCTTCGCCTGGGGGGATTTTTACTTCGATCAGGGTGGCTATGCGGCCATTGTATTACTGGGTGGCATGGTGGTCAATGCAGCTATTTTCATCATCAGCGACCACCGCCACTTGCTGCTCCATGCCCGCTACGCCAATCGTACTTTGCTCAAGGCAACGCTGCGCCGCGCGCGTACCATCTTGTTGACGGTTATTTCGACCATCTGTGGCCTGATCCCATTTATGCTGGAGGGGGATACAGAGGTGTTTTGGTTTGCTTTGGCAGTGGGTTCAGCCGGGGGGCTGGTGTTTTCGTTGCTGGTGGTCTTTTGGGTATTGCCGGTAATGCTTTGGGAAAGGAGAGGAAGAGTTGAAATGTTGAAGAGTTGAAAAGAAGCTGCCGCAGCGTTTTTGACCAAGCCCTGGTCTAAGTCGCTGCGGTAGCCTCTCTTCAACCCTTCAACTTTTCAACTATAAACCATAAACTAGACATAGTATGAAGTATCAAGAAACGCTCTATCGATTAAACACCTTGTTGGACTGTTTACAGCAACACAAAGAAGTATGTATTGATGAATTGCTTGCATCCTTGCAGGTACCTAGAACTACACTGGCACGCGACATTGAACGACTACAGAACCTGGGACATGAGATTGAGTATTGTAAAAAACGACGCGCTTATATTCTAATTGAATGACAAATTTCCCGAATGACGAATAAACAAAACGGTCACTGAGCGAAGCCGAAGTGCCGTTTATTTGTCATTCGTCACTTGAATCATTCGTCGTTCCACAAAACACCATACTGTATGACTTTTGTAGAAAAACACCAATGCCTGGAAAGGCTAAAAGAATGGCTGCGCAAGGGGCGCAGGGGAAGCTTGAAAGAACTGGCAGGTGCTTTTGAAGTGTCTACACGGACAATGAAAAGATGGATTGCGGATATACGAAAATATGAGGGATGGGATATTGAATACTCTCGGGTGGCGAATAGATATGTAGTGAGGGGAATGGAGCAGGAGGAGAAAATTTGAATTTTTTTAGTGATTCCGTTTTTTGTCCCCGAAGGGGGTTTCCTTTGTAGGGAGTTCAACACAATGGAAATTTGGCAGTTGAATTTGGCGGATTCCGAAAAGCCGAGAGAGTAGGAATAGAAAAAAATTCTGTATATGAAAAAACTTGCATTGATTTTGTGCTGCGTGATCGCAATACTTACATTGACAAACACTAATAGCTTGGCTGTTGTGCCAGAATACAAAGGAGTTTGTAAACCTAGAGTAGATAAGCCTAAGGAAAAGGTATGTGTTCTTACAGATGGAACAAAAGACTGTAATGTTGATTCAGATTGTACACCTCCAACAGACTAACTATGAAATCCAAAATTTTCTTTGCCTTAATCTTAATGTCCTTTACTGAATTAATTCAGTGTAAAACCTCGTTGTGGTTTTGCAATCAATGTACAAACGCTCCTCAAACCTGTGTTGGTGTTTGTAGGGGTAGAGCCGATGGACACGGGGCTAATTGTGTTAATGACAATGGTACAAAAGATTGTAGTGGGGATCGAGAAGAGGTATTTGGGGAATGAGTGCTTGACTTTATACCTCACGGAGTAAGGTTTTGTGTAAACGAAATCTAAAACTTAGCTTTTACTGGGTTTTACCGAAACAACTTCCACAAAACCTGAATCCGCGAGGTATAAAATCGAATCTTCGTGAATAACGTAAACAAATAACATGAAGAAAGTTTTAAGCGTTTTTTCGTTCATTTTTTCAATCTTCCTTTGTTCCTGCCAACTAGAGAACAAGCATGTTGATACGAATTTTGTTGATAATGATCTTTTCACCACTCACCATTATTCAATACCACTGGACTCATTAACAGGATTTGAGTCAGAATGTATCCAGTATTTAAAAAACACTAGTGGTGAACAATTGCTATTATTTTATAAAAGAGCCAATAAAATCAATTTTTATGACTTCAAAGAAAAAAAGTTGATCAAAACTGTCTCCTTTGCAAAGGAAGGTCCAAACGGAGTTGGCACCAGTATTTCTGGATTTAGATGGGTATCCGATCGTGAAATTTATTTATCTTCGTATTGGGAACGTAGGATTTATCTAGTGGATGTGGAAGGTAATGTAAAGAAAAAATTTGATATTAAAGATGATGGCTCTCTCAAATTTCCTGTAATTGACCCCAATAATAATCGCCCAATTATCAAGGCTGAGAATGACTTGATTCTAGCAGGGACTCTATATAAAACACTTCCAAGAAATAAAATTGGAAAACCATTTGTTTCTTTAAACCTAAAGGGAGGCACAAGTAAACTGGTAGGCAAATATCCTGAAAAAATTTTCGAAGGCGACTGGGATATTAAAGATGAAACCTTCTTTGATTTTAATGAGTCTTCTAAAAAATTTATAGTCGCATTTGCCATAAGTGATAGTGTAATGGTTACAGATTTAAAGGATAATTCTAAAACTGAACACTATTCCGCAAAATCATCATTTCTAAAAGAGATCAAACCCTTGAATTCAAGTTATGATTATGAGCCACCTGACAGTGACGAAGCCAACGAGTACGTTTTGTCAGGAACTTATTGGAATATCAAATATGATCAGTTCCAAAAAGTATATTACCGGTTTGGAATTTTGCCAAGAACGCTTGCTGATTTCCAAGCAGCAATAGAACCTAAATTTTTTATTTCAGTATTTGATGACAACTTTAAGCCCCTAGGAGAATCTATCTTGCCAGAAGGCTTGTTCCCTTCTATGGCAACTATCACACCTAGTGGGCTTTTAATTCCAAATAGAAAAGCATATGACAAACAGGATGATTTTCTTTCCTTTGATGTACTTACAATCAAGAAGAAGTAAATTTTTCATTACTGCTTCTTGTTGCTTATTCATGATCCTGACAGGTTCATGTGTTAAAAATAATTCCGGCACAAATCAAGCTGAACAAAAAATCAATTCCTATTTTAATAAACAGACCAATGCCGATTCTGTTTTTATTATTCCAGCAACGGGATGCTCTGGTTGTATAAATAAAGCTGTGCTTTTCGCTCAGAAGCATCAAGCCGGTCGTAATCGTTTTTATTTTGTAACTAATATTGACGATCTCAAACTTCTAAAAAATCAGTTAGGTGTTGAACCTAACAACGAGGGCAATTTTTACTTTGATAATAATAATGTTCTTTCAGGTTTAGGATATAAAGATATTTACCCATATCTTTATATTAGGCGTGATCGGATCCTTTTATCAGTAAGGATTATTACTCCTGATTTTTATCTATAATTTAATTTACAAACAATGATCTGCTATATAACACTTTACGTCCACATGATTTTTACTGTGCTGAACAGTTCAAATGCTATTGACCATACGGCCGAGTTTGAAACTGTAACAATTAATGGTGTTACTTGGACGGCGGAGAATATAAAAATCAAATTGTCTGAAGAGAATTGTTTTAATCCTCCAAACTGTAAAGATTTTTTTTACACTTGGGAGGAGGCAAAAGCAATTGATAATCAGCTAAAAGAATGGAGGCTTCCTACGAGGGAGGATTGGAGGGATTTAGAAAGACATCATGGATCTAAGGCAAGCGATGAATATTCAGCGTTTATTTATGTTGGCGATAAAGTTAAATCAGCACTTCATATTAAAGATTTTCCAGGGGTAGTGAGTGAGAATAAAATTTCTTATGCTGGAGAGGAAATTTCTTATTGGTCTGCTTCTTCAGCAAAATCAGCCGACAATCCTAATTTACGTAGTATTTTTATCCGCGTATTCTATAGTTCAAAAGACGAAAGAAGCAATAAAATATATCAATGTATTGTTGATGAATACGTTGACTATCGATGCTCTGTACGGTTAATTAAAGAGCACTAGTTTAAAATTTCAGCCCAATCGAACTCTATTTTTTATACTACACACTAGCGATTTATAACCTATAAACCCCAAAAAATCTTCCAAAAACATTTGTATAAAACCTCAATAGGCGCGGTACAAGAGACCACTATGAAGAAAAATATTCGTACTTTACTATCTTTTTGGCGTTCAATTTTTCAAGCATGAATAATACTAGTGGTTTCTTATTGGTCATAATCTCAGGCATCTTCCTCCTTTCAAATTGCACGCCTACCTCTTCAAAGGATCAAGAAGCTAACATAGTTACAGTTTCTGCTGGTACGACGAGTACTAGAGTTACTATTGCCTCGTCCAACTTCACTACCCTCGCCTACATCGTCCATTCCTCTGGCCGCATTCAACCCCACTATACCGAACTCCTCCTCTCCGAGCGTTCCGGCCAGCTCCTCACTTGCCGCGCCCGCAACAACCAGGCCGTCAAAAAAGACGAAATCATTGCCACCATCGAAATCACAGCTCTGGACCTCCGCCGTGAAAAACTCCTCATCCAGCAGTACAACGCCCAAAAAGAATACGAAAGCCAACTACTCGGCTACGAAAGCCTACTCAAGGGCAAAAGCTCCCAGGAAGCCGAAGAAGTACGCAAAAAACTACGTGCTGCCGCCGGGCTGTCGGGCATTGAAGTAGAACTCAAAGAACTGGACTACGAAAAGCAACAAAGCACCATCCGTGCTCCAGTCAGCGGGGTACTCAGTGATGTAAAGGTACAAGCAGGCATGCACATCAAGGCGGGGCAGGAGTTATTTCGCATCCATTCTGCACAGGATTTGTATGCGGAGGTGAAGGTACTGGAATCAGACCTACCCTTGCTGCGCATTGGGCAAAATGCGGAGGTACAGCCCCTGGCTATGCCTGCCAAAACCTACGCCGCTACCCTCAGCGAAATCAACCCTGGCGTAGATGCAAATGGCATGATCCAGGTTCGTTTAAAAATCAGGAGCCCGGCCGGTTTGCTGCCCGGTATGAATGTAGAAGCCAGTGTAAATGTCCCGCAAAAAAAAGCGGTGGTGGTTCCCAAAGCAGCAGTAGTGCTGCGTGGAGGCCGCCCGGTGGTGTTCACCTATGAGAATGGCTTGGCTAAGTGGAACTACGTGACGACTGGGCTGGACAATGGCCGGGAAATTGAAATTGTGGAGGGGATTAAGGCCGGTATGGAGGTGATTACTTCGAATAATTTGCAGATTTCGCACGATGCGCCGGTGAAAAAACAATGAATCAGTCCCGTTTTTAACGTAAATTCGTGCAGGCAAATCTTACAAGCCTTTAAGCGGAGAAAAAGATGGAAACGAGCGAAAAATCATTCAATGACTGCCGATTGGCTTTTCTGGAAAAAGCCTTTGGGGTGCGCCAAATACGCATTATGCCCCTGATGGATGATTGGTTGAATAGCGCTGACGCCATTTTCCCCAACGAAAAGGAAGTTGCTTTTTTAAGTGTTTTGCAAGAGTTATTGATCCTCAATGCCTCTTGGAATGAGCAGGAATTGAGCCTGCACTTTGTAGGCCCCATGTTTAGTTTGATCAATTTTACGGAGCCTTATCGTTTTAATCTTTTTGCGGAACGTTTCATCTCCGCCACCCTGCTGAGCGAAAACAATGAATCCATTCTGCTCAGTGGTAAGCCCGATGAATTCATCGCCTCTGGCTATCGGGAGCCAGAAATACCGTTTTTTTGCTTTAATGAGTTCAAAAAAGAAACCGAAACCAAAGGCGAACCTGCTGGGCAGGCTCTAGCAGCTATGCTGGTTGGGCAAGCGCTCAACGAAAAAAAACAACCGATGTACGGTTGCTACATCATCGGTCGAGATTGGTATTTTATGGTACTGGATGGTAAAAACTATTGCATTAGCCAAGGATTTGATGCAACGACCGAGCACATCAATAAAATATTCGCAATACTTAAAGCGCTGAAAGGAATTATTACAAACCTAATTTCATAAGACTACCAGCATCCACCCCCGCAAACCCTTCAATCAGCACTTCCAGCATGGAGTCGCGTACCTCCTTGTTGGGGTAATCCAGGTTGATCAGGCCCTCTTCGTCCTTGCTCTGTACGGGGAGATAACCCGTTTGAAAAAGCAGGGCGATGGGTTTGATTTGATCCAGTTCAAAACTTTCAAAAACCCGCAAAGCTGGTGGCTGGGAAGTGCAAATCAAAGATGCCTTCGGACTTGAGGATATTGACCAGAAAGGAAGATGGGGTTCTGGCTCAGGGCGAGCTTTTACTACTAATGTACATTTTTTATAGTAGATTCCATTTTTTGTCCCCGAGTGGGGTTTTATTTGCGGGAAGTTCAAAAAGAGGTTGGTGGATTTCGAAATTTTGGGTTGATCAGGATTTAGTTGAACCAATAATTGATGAAGAAAAAAACATATTGTACCTTAACATCTGGAAGCAATAGATGATTCAATAAAATTCATGACTCGCTACCTCGTCCAACGCCCCATCGCCGTCCTCCTCTGCTTCTCCGTCCTCATCGTATTCGGCCTGGCCGCCTTACGCCTACTCCCCATTTCCCTGCTTCCCAACATCGACGTCCCCCAAATTCTCATCCGCATCAACTACCCCAATACCGCTGCTGCTACCCTGGAAGAAAACGTCGTGAAAGGCATCCGCGAAAACCTGCTCTCGCTCCAGGGCATTCAAAATATCGAAAGCAAATGCGCCAATCACAGCGCTTTGCTCTACCTCACATTTGACTTCAAAACCCGCATGGATCTGGCCTACATCGAGGCCAACGAAAAAATCGATCGCCTTAGTAGCTTTCTGCCCCGTGATATGCCCCGCCCGCAGGTGATGCGCATCAACACTTCCGACATTCCCATTGTGCGCATTCAAGTCGTTCCGCAGCGCCGGGAGGAATACCTTGAAATCGCAGAACTGACTGAAAAAGTACTCAAAAAACGCCTCGAACAGTTGGAAGGCGTATCCCTGGTCGACATCAATGGCAAACGTAGCGGACTGATTGCAGTTACACCCAACCCAGCCGCCCTACGCGCTTTGAACACCGACGAATCGGTGCTGAGCGCGGCCATTCAGGGGGCCAATCAGGAGTTGGGCAGTCTTTCCATTCGCGATGGGCAATACCGCTACTTCGTTAAGGTCGCCAATCGGCTTGAAACCCCGAGCGACATCGCCCGCCTGCCCGTGCGTACACCCGGTGGGATCGTACCCCTGGAGCGCCTGGCCCGCGTCGAACCCATCACCGAACGCCCCAGCGGGTACCATCTGTACAACGGGCAAGAAGGGCTGGTCATTACTGTGCAAAAACAACCCCTGTCTAAAATGAACGAACTGACCCCACGCATCGTGGAGGTGGTCGAATCTTTTCGCAAGGATTACCCCCAGGTGCGTTTTGCCATGACCCAGGATCAAAGTTTTTTACTACACGCGGGCATCGACAATTTGTACCAGGACCTGCTCTATGGCGGTATTCTGGCCATCGCGGTATTGTTCCTGTTTCTGGGCAATTGGGCCTCGCCCACCCTGATGAGCATTAGCATACCCGTGTCTTTGATCATCACTTTTGTGTTCTTCTGGGCCTTTGGCATCTCGCTCAACATCATCTCCTTGTCGGGTTTGGCCCTGGGCATCGGCATGCTGATCGACAACTCCATCGTCGTGCTGGACAACATCACCCGCAAACGCCGCAGCGGCTTGAGCATGCTCGACAGTTGCGTGGTGGGGGTACAGGAAGTCACCGCCCCCGTCATCAGTCAGGTGTTGACCACCGTAGCCGTTTATGCGCCATTGGTGTTGATGAGCGGCTTGGCGGGTGCCCTGGTGTATGACCAAGCCATCGCCCTGAGCATCTCGCTGGGTGTTTCGCTGTTGGTAGCTTTTGTATTGGCACCGCTGCTTTATAGCTTGTTTTTGCGCAGCGAACCCGAAAAATTACGCGAAGACACCCGCTTTTTCCGCTGGGTGGCGAAGGGCTATCACCGCATGATTCATTGGGTGTTCAGGCACAAGGTTGTGGTACTGACTTTCACCCTCTTGCTCATGAGCCTGGGCTTTTGGATGTTGGCGAAGTCTCCCGTATCCGCTTTACCCCACATTGAGCGCCGCGAAACCCTCTTGCACCTGGATTGGAACGAACCCATCGATGCCGAAGAGAACCTACGGCGGGTGCGGGAATTGGACAAAAGTATGGGCAAATCTGCTCAGGTGCGCGAAGTGGAAATTGGGCTACGCCAGTTTTTGCTCCAACAGGAAGACAACGCCGTTGCCCGCGCCGATTTTTATTACGCCTGCAAAAATCAGCAAGACCGCGAGCGGCTGGATGCACGCGTTGCTCAATGGTTAGAGTGGCACTACCCACGGTGTGTCTTTGAATTGCGCGATGCCCCCAATGCCTTCACCCAATTGTTCAGCAGCAATGCCGCTTATTTTGAAGCCAAAATCAAACCCGCCAATGGCCGCTTTAATGCTGCATCTTTGGACGCGCTCAATACCCAGCTGCCCCAATTGTTGGCCTTAAAGGGGCAAAAGGGGGCAGGCTTGCAGGAAGAACCGGGAATTGAACTGTTGATTGATGCCGATAAAATGGCGTTTTATGGGATTTCCAGCGCGAGTGTGCGGGATCAATTGCAGCGCCTCTTTGGCCAGTTCAACATCACCGAGATCAAACGTTTTGGCGAGGTCAAGCCGATTCGATTTCAAGCCAAAGAGACTAGCAATTGGCAGGAAAAATTGGAGCAAAACATCCTGGGGCAAAACAATCAATATTACCCCTTAAAGACCTTTATACAGGTGCAAAGCCGGAGCAATTTTAAATTCATCACCGCCGATAAAAGTGGAGAGTACAAATCGGTTGATTTTAGTGACCCAGGTTTGAATTATGAACAGTTGCAAAATCAATTGGCTACCTGGGGAAAAAAATATGGGTTCACCCTGGATTTTGGCGGGCGCTATTTTGAAGCCCGGGAAAACCTGCGTCTGTTGCTCCAGATTTTCGCCATTTCCATTGTGCTGCTTTATTTCATTTTAGCAGTACAATTTGAAAACCTGGTGCAACCCTTACTCGTCATGCTTACCATGCCCTTGGGTATTTTTGGGGCCATGCTCCTGTTGTATGCCAACGGAGCCGCTCTGGATGTGATGGCGGCCATTGGGTTTGTGGTGGTTTTGGGCATTATTGTGGATGACCCCATCTTGAAGGTGGATACCATCAATCGGCTTTTGGCACAATACGAACTGGCGGGAATGCCCCGGCGGCAGGCACTGGATCGCGCCATTCACGACGCGGGCGAAATTTGCCTCAAGCCGCTTTTGATGACTTCTCTGACCACCAGTTTGGCGCTGGTGCCCGTGCTTTTCACCAGCGGCATTGGCGCAGATTTGCAAAAAACGCTGGTGTACGTCATCGTTGGTGGCTTGACCATTGGTACTTTTTTCACCACCTGTTTTATTCCGCTGGTGTACTGGTTGTCGGCAAGAAAAAGTTGATAAAAAATACAATAGTGCTCTTTTTGTTTGAAAAAAAAAGAATCGATTGTGTTTTTCTACAAGTTTTTTGCTCCAAATTTTATTCGGCCAATTCCAGCAATACAGATTAAGAATAGCCACATCCATTTCCCCACCCTTTCTAACAATATTAATCAGTGTTTTTTCCAAAATCTCACTCCGTCATACTTCTGTCATTGTTAAATAAAGTTTAAAAAATTAAAAGAAAAAGATTGTATTCTTAATTGAAAGTCCCGACCTTTATCCTCACGTCGCTGAAATAACTCAGCGTCTTTTTCTATTGTGCAGTTGAAGTGTAGCCATCCTAAGGCTACCAGCGGGATTTTTTCTTGAGACCACTAGATTTTTAATCGCTTTTTGTTTTTTCTGAAGTGTGTGAACCCTATCGCTTGTTGAAGCACTGCGATGGACTAATGACGTACACTTTGGATTTTGACGAGAACACCTTTAACGCATGTTGAGCTTGTGCAGTTGGGGTAGTGCATAACTATTGCGTATGTGCTGCATGTTTTTTTTTAAGGGAAGCAATTGAACAGTAAGCAACCATATTTTAAAGAGGCTTTCAAAACTCAGCAAAATGTTATTCAAAATCATCCTGTCCGGTCACTTGGAGTTCGGATCCGACAGAACATTTGAGCTCGCACTCAATATGTTTTTGCAACGTGCAGAAACATATTACAAAAACGACATCCTGCTGAAACCTGAGGAGGTTTTTATCTCTGAAAAAAGTATGCTCGACATTCCTCGTAGCATCATCAATACTGCGTCCGAAAAATCGTGGCGCAATACCGTACATTTATTGGATACCATGGCTCAATATGCCATCGCTGGCAACATCGGCGCATGGAAATTGGACAATGGATCGTTGGTTGAGCATGCCTTCATTGAACCCAAAGGCGACAAATCCGCTGTACAAACCTTTCTGCGTGGTCGCGAACTCCTGACCCAAGGGCAACAAAGTGAAGCGAAAGATGCGCTGAGCAGTGCCATCGAAAAATACACCCGCAACGCTTTAGCTTACGAGCGCAGAGGGTACGTCAACTACAAATTGGGCAACGTTGGTGATGCCATGTACGATTTCACCAAGAGTATCGATATCTATCCACATAGCCCCGACGCTTACATGGGGCGTGCCATTGTGAATCTGCACCAGAAGAACTACGCTGCTGCTGCTGCCGACTTGGACATGGCCATCAGAACCTCAATTCCACACCAACCGATTCACTGGCGGGCACGTCGGATGAAGGGGGAGTGCCACGTTGAACTCAATGAGTTCACCAAAGCGGAATTTGAGCTCAAATTGGTGACCAACAAAACCTTCAAAGCGGAAGACTCCAATGCAGCTTGGCAACCAACGGCGTATTACAACTACGGGCGGGCCTTGTTTGGAATTGGCAAATACAAAGAGGCTTTCCAGGCTGCCAGCAAAGCACGCACACTGACTCAGGAGCCTTCTGCCGATTTGTTGCAATTTGTGAGCGCAGCCGCTGAAAAAGCAGGTGTCCCTAAGTAATACCAATGGTGAATCTAGCGGGGAACTGCTACCTCAAACCCAGCATTTTTTCTTCTATTCCTGATCTGATTGCTGCGGAAAGCACCCGACACGGTGGGCTTAGCCAAGGGGCTTATGCTGCCCTGAATGTGGGGATTTCTACCGAGGATGACCCAGCGATAGTAGCGGAAAACCGCCGTATTTTTTTCAACAGTTTGGGTGTTCAGCCACAACAAGTGGCCAGTTCCTACCAAGTACATGGTGATGCCGTGCTCAAAGTGGAAGCTCCAGGCCGTACGGATGGCTACGACGCCTTGATCACCCAAGTTCCCAACGTTTTTTTGACGGTGACCATCGCCGATTGTACCCCCATCCTCATCGCTGACCCGCGCACCCGCGCAGTAGCCGCCATTCACGCGGGCTGGCGGGGTACGGCTGCGGAAATTGTGCGCAAGACCCTCTCCCGAATGCAGGAAGAATACGGCAGCAATCCCAGCGATTGTTACGCCTACATCGGCACCTGTATTGACGAATGTTCCTTTGAAGTAAACGCAGATGTAGCCGATCATTTTGCCACTGACCACAAGCGTTGGGATGAAGCCTTGCAAAAATATTTTGTGGATTTGAAAGCGGCCAATCGCGCGCAATTGCTGGCTGCGGGTGTTCCCCTTGCTCAAATTGAAGTGTCGCCGTACTCCACGGTGCTGCACAATGCGCACTTTTTTTCGTACCGAAAGGAGAAAGGGGTGACGGGGAGAATGGTGAATTTGATTGGGTTTCTATGAGTGTTTAAGACAATAAAAATTACCTTTCTATATTTTATAAGCATCGCAACACCTTTTAGCTGCCGAAAAAAATTCCCAAAGGTTTCACCCCAAGCCCTACTTTTGCACAAAAACACGCCACTATGCCACACACCGCCCTTGCCGCCCTTCGCACCGCCCTCCAACGCCAGGAAATCGCCGCTTACATTGTGCCCAGCAACGACCCGCACCAAAGCGAGTACGTGCCCGAATATTGGAAGCTCCGCGAATGGCTGTCTGGCTTTACAGGTTCAGCAGGTACGCTGGTGATTACGGCTACCGAGGCGCAGGTTTGGACCGATGGGCGTTACTTTCTTCAGGCTGAGCAGGAGCTAGCCAGTGGCCCTTTTGTGCTCAAAAAGCAACAAGTGCCCCATGCTCCCGAGCACATCGACTGGCTGGTGGCCAACCTGCCTGCGGGTGCGGTGGTGGCTGCTGATGGCAAACTTTTTAGCGTACAACAGCAGCGCTACATCGAAAAACGTTTTGCGACCAAAGGCATCGAATTTGATACCCAGCTCGATTTGTTGGGGCCACTCTGGGAATCGCGCCCAGCCTTGCCCCTCAACCCCGTGTTTGAGCAAGATACCTATTTTACCGGGCTGAGTCGTGCCGAAAAATTGCAGGCGCTGCGCGCTGAAATGCAAGCCCAAGGCTGCACCCAGCACCTGGTGTGCACCCTCGAAGACATCGCCTGGCTGCTCAACCTACGTGGTAGCGACGTGGCCTATACGCCGGTGTTTGTGGCCTACCTGATCGTGGGTTTGGAAGATGCCTGCTTGTTCATCCACTCTGCCAAGGTGCCTGCGGAGATTTACACCCAATTGCAGCAAGACAAAGTTCGCTTGATGCTGTACACGGGCATCGATGGGTTTTGTGCCGAAATGAGTGCCCGCGATACCATGCTGATTGATGCGGGATCCTGTAGCTGGCACCTGTATCAACTGCTGAGCAAGGTGCGCATCAAAGAGGGCGAACACCTGATCCGGCGGCAAAAAGCCATCAAAAACCACGCAGAAATTTACCATTTCAAAGGGGCCATGCGCAAAGACAGTGTGGCACTTTTGCAGGCTTTCCGCTGGTTGGAAACTGCCTTAGCCAAGGGTGAAACGCCGAGTGAGTACGATTTTGCCCAAAAAATTGCCGCCTGCCGCGCCGAACAGAGCGACTACGTCAGTGAAAGTTTTCCGGCCATCATTGGCTACCAAGGCAATGGTGCCATCATTCACTACCGCCCCACCCAGGAGGGATCGGCCCGCATCAAACCCGAGGGAATGCTGTTGGTCGATTGTGGGGCACAGTACCGCGACGGTACGACCGATATCACCCGGACCATTGCCCTGAGTGAACCAAGCGCACAACAACGCCTACATTTCACGCTGGTGCTAAAGGGGATGATTGCCCTGAGCAGTGCGGTATTCCCCCGGGGTACCAACGGCATACAACTGGATGCCCTGGCCCGGCAACCCCTCTGGCAACAGGCCCTGAATTACAATCACGGCACCGGACACGGCGTAGGCGCATTCCTGAGTGTACACGAGCCCCCACAGGGTTTTGCCAGCAATGCTACGACCAGCAGAGGCACGACAGCCCTGGAGCCTGGACACATTTGTTCGAATGAGCCTGGCTTTTACCTCCCCAATGAGTACGGCATTCGGATCGAAAACCTGATCCTTTGTGCGTCGCACGTGGAGAGTGAATACGGCGAGTTTTTGCGCTTTGATACCCTAAGCCTGTTCCCGATTGACCTTAACTTGATTGAGCAGCAGTTGTTGACTGCTGCGGAAGTGCAGTGGCTGAATGCTTACCACGAGCGGGTGGTAAAGGAGTTGTCGCCTTTGCTTAGCGAGGAAGAGTTGGAATGGTTGCTTGAAAAAAGTAGGCCAATTTAATTCTAACTAATGTGCACATAAGCCCGCTCCACTACGCCGGCTAGGGGGGGATTCTTTTTACTCAATTTCACTTCAATTTTAGTAGCAAAGGGAAACTGCATTTTTAGCCGGTTGTAAATGCGCTGCGCCAGGGTTTCGATCAGGCGGGTGGTTTTTTTCATTTCCATTTTGCAAATCTCGTAGATCATCTCGTAATTGACCGTGCCCGTGAGGTCGTCGGCAATGGTCGTCTCACGCATATTTTTATCCCCAATTTGCACGTAAACATCTACGATGAAATACGTGTTAGTAAGTTGTTCTTCTTCATAGTAGCCATGATTGGCAAAAAACTGCATACCCTCTAGCGCAATCGTCGTCATAAAAGCGGATTTAACGGCGCGAAAATACTAAAACTGAGTAGGATAAATCCGTATTTTTGCAGATTGAATGAATTATTAGGCAGGATGAGGAAATAATTCATCTTGCCTTAAAATCCTAACCATAAAAAAACAAACAGTATGTCCTTAGAAAATGGGGCGAGCACACCGCCAATTCAGAAGCGAGCACGTGAGGATCGCTTTCAGGGGCACGATTATTACAACATTGACGAGCTACTCAGCGAAGACCACCTCTTGGCCCGCGATGCAGTGCGTACCTGGGTCAAACAAGAAGTAACTCCCATCATTGAAGAATATGCAGATCGGGCACAGTGCCCCACTCATTTGTTCAAAGGACTGGCCGAAATTGGCGCTTTTGGGCCCAGTTTACCCGAGGAATACGGCGGCGGTGGCATGGATGAAATTGCCTATGGCATCATCATGCAGGAGCTGGAACGCGGCGATTCCGGGATTCGCTCCATGGCCTCGGTACAAGGCTCGCTGGTGATGTACCCGATCTATCGGTTTGGATCGGAGGAGCAACGCCGCAAATACCTCCCCAAACTGGGCAATGGCGACTTCATCGGCTGTTTTGGCCTCACCGAGCCCGATCATGGTTCCAATCCCAATGGCATGGTCACCAACATCAAAGAAGATGGGGATTCCTACATCCTCAATGGGGCCAAAATGTGGATCACCAACTCCCCCCTTGCTGACGTAGCCGTGGTGTGGGCCAAAGACGAAGGTGGAGTGGTGCGTGGCGTGATTGTCGAACGCGACATGAAGGGATTCTCTGCCCCCGAAATTCATGGCAAGTGGTCACTGCGCGCTTCCATCACTGGGGAATTGGTTTTTGAAGATGTACGGGTGCCCAAAAGCAACATCTTACCCAATGTACAGGGCATGAAAGGGCCTTTATCCTGCCTGTCCAAAGCCCGGTACGGCATCGCTTGGGGCGTGATTGGTGCCGCTATGGATTGTTACGATTCGGCGCTGCGCTACTCCAAAGAACGGATGCAGTTTGGTCGGCCCATTGGTCAGTTCCAGTTGACGCAGAAGAAGTTGGCGGAAATGATCACCGAAATCACCAAAGCTCAACTGCTGGCCTGGCGCTTGGGTACGCTGGCCAACCAGGGCAAAGCGACCCCCGCACAAATCTCCATGGCCAAACGCAACAACGTACACATGGCCCTGGAAGTAGCTCGCGAGGCCCGACAGATCCACGGTGGCATGGGCATCACCAACGAATACCCGGTAATGCGCCACATGATGAACCTCGAAACCGTGCTCACCTATGAGGGCACCCACGATATTCACCTGCTGATTACGGGCCATGATGTGACCGGACTCAATGCTTTTCAATAAAAAGTGAAAGAGAAAAGGTGATAATTTGACTGGAAACGGTAGTTTTGTAGGAGTGAAAGGCTAGGCTTTTGACCAGGATCTGGATGATTTTTTTAGTTAAAATTGGAATTTTCAGCTCTTCTCAGCGGCTAAGCCTTTCTTTTTTTGTGCAAATGGTATAATTTGGGTATGATAAAAGACCATTTGGCACTTTTTCAACGTTCCTTTTCCAATTAGGCAAACTATCCGAAAATACTGTTATATGAGGAGTGGACTATTCTTTTTTGGGGCCCTGGTACTTGTTTTCGGAGGAACCAGCAACTTTGCGCAAGCCCAGGAGCAAAAAATTCAACTCAAAAACCCGTCTTTTGAGGATACCCCTCGACACAGCCAAACGCCGAGAGACTGGATCGATTGTGGCTTTCCTGGAGAGTCAGAACCGGATGTACAACCCAGCGGCGAGTTTGGGGTAACCATGCTGCCGCAAGATGGCGACACCTATCTTGGCCTGGTCGTGCGCGACAATTCCACCTGGGAAAGGGTCAGCCAACGCCTGACTGGCCCTATGGAAGGGGGTAAATGTTATGAATTCAGCATTTATTTGGCCAAAAGCCCACAATACTTGAGCCAGAGCCGGGTAACCGACGAAAAGGTGAACTATGTGCGCAACGCCAAAATACGGATTTACGGGGGCTTTTCACCCTGCAGCCGGCAACAATTGCTGGCTGAATCGCCCCTCATCGGCGGCTACAATTGGCGGCAATTCAATTTCAAATTTGAACCTACCGACAATTTTACCTACATCACCTTTGAGGCATTTTATCAAACACCCAATTTGTTTCCCTACAATGGCAACATCTTGCTCGACAATGCTTCGGCCTTGACGATGGTGCCCTGTAAGGACAAACCACCAGTCGCAATCACCAAAACGACTACGCCCCCTCCAGTGAAAGATACTTCAAATGGCCCTAAAACTACTGGAGGTACTCGAAATCCAACAGTAGAGAACCCTAGGCCCAGAGATCCTCAGGTCTCAACCCCGGTAAAACCTCCAGCCAACCCAACGACTGTCAACACCACGCCTAAAGGCCCGAAAGTCATTGAGAACCCTAACCTGGATACCCTGTATAGTTTTACAAAAGGACAAACCATCAGGATACGCTCCATTGTTTTTAACGTGAATGACACCACTTTGAACCGCAGTTCTTATGCGGATTTAGATAAGCTCAACAATTTCCTGAAGCAAAATGATAAAGTGGTAATCGAAATCGGTGGCCATACCAATGGTCTGTGCGACGATACTTACTGCAATAGTTTATCTTTGCGCCGGGCCAGAGTTGTGGCCAATTATTTGATCAAACATGGAACCACTGCTACCCGTTTGCAGGTGAAAGGTTATGGAAAAACCCAACCCCTGTCGACCATTAAAAACGACCCCTTGAACCAAAGGGTGGAGGTAAAAATCCTCGAATTATAAGTATTTGGGCAGTTTCGTTGGTTCCGCTTTGAAATATCATCTTATGTACAAGTTGTTTTTAGCTGTAGCCGTATTGTTCAGCACAGTAGCGTCTGGTGTTTTTGCACAAGACACCTTGATTTACCTGCAAAATCCTTCGTTTGAAGATGCACCCCAGGCCAATCACTTGCCCAAAGGTTGGGTGAATTGCAACGCGGATGCAGCCCTGGCTCCAGACATCCAACCCAGCGGTGATTTTGGCGTCACTACTCCGGCCCAACATGGCAAGACCTACATGGCCATGGTGGTACGCGACAATGAAACCTGGGAAAAAATCAGCCAAAAACTGAGCAAGCCACTAAAAGGGGGCAAGTGCTACGAGTTTAAAATTTTTCTGGCGCGGAGTGAAAAATACATTGGCCAAAGTGAAGCCAAAGGGGGGCAAGCCAATTACGGTACCCCGGCCAAACTCCGCATTTATGGCGGATTTTCGGCTTGTGACCGCCAGTTTTTATTGGCTGAAACCAACCTGATTGTGCATTTCCGCTGGCTGGAGTACAACTTCCGCTTTGAGCCTACTGACGATTATACCCACATTACCTTTGAGGCTTTTTACAAAACGCCGAATTTGTTCCCTTACAACGGCAACCTCTTGCTGGACAATGCCTCGCCAATCACCCCCATCACCGAAGACTGCGAGGAAAAACCGGAAGTAGCCAAGGTGACCCCACCCAAAAAGGACAGCGTCGTTGCGCCAGTAGTCACCACCCCGCCACCTGCGCCGATTCAGCCACCCGTGGCGGAGGCCAAAGTAGTGCTCAATCCAAACTTCAGCGCCCTCAAAACGGAAGACCTCAGCAAGGGGCAAACCTTCCGCATGTCGAGCATCACGTTTGCGGTCAACGATACCCTCATCAATCGGGCTTCTTACCCACAATTGGACGATTTGGTCAAGTTTTTGAACAACAACCCGGCGGTACTCATCGAGATTGGGGGCCACACCAACGGCTTGTGTGAGGATAATTTTTGCGATCGTTTGTCCCAACGTCGGGCTGCTGCCGTCGGGAATTATTTGATCAGCAAAGGGGTTGTAGAAGGGCGCCTGGTGATGAAGGGCTATGGTAAAACGCAGCCGGTTTCAGCACTGAGAAATGATCCAAAAAATCAAAGGGTGGATGTGAAGATTTTGGAATTGTAAAACAAAATGCCTGTGACCCGAGGACAAAAATCCTTTCTAAATGTTTAGGGTATATGCAAGAGCACACTACTGGACATTTTGCTTGGAGGACATCAATTGCCACGTGCTTTAGCGCGTGGATCGGGTTTTTCCTTTGATCGGGCTTTAGCCCAATGTCATTGAATTTAGGATTTTTGCCTTGAAATTGGCATCGTGATTTTGCTTCAGAATCCCCAAGGGCTGTTTTGAACATGGCGATAAGCCCCGCTAGGGGCGTGATTTGGGTAGAAAACAATTGCACAAGATCTTCTCAAAGTCCCGTAGGGACGCGATGTGGGTATCCTTCGAGGCAAAATACCCACATTTCGTCCCTACGGGACTCGGAAAATCCTGGACATCGCGATATACTACCCATATTTCGCCCCTAGCGGGGCTTATCGCCATGTTCAAAACAGAACTTTAGGGGGCGTGGGGGAGACCTCAGCACAATCCTGCGCTGAATACACCTTTTTTCCTAAAGTCAATGACATTGGGCTAAAGCCCAAATCTGAGGGATTTCCGCTGCCCCCAGGCTGAAGCCAGGGGCAATTGATGTCCTCCGAGCAAAATGCCTGGTACTGGAATACAAGAAGCCTTATGAATAGAAGGTTGATTAGCCTTGCAGCAAAAAAATACCCGACATTGAATGGTAGACCTATCCGCACCCACCTGGCGCATTTACCGCAACAAGCTCGCTGACCCAGCCGCTTTGGAAGCTTTCAAGACCAAGCTGATTCAGTGGTTGGCCCGTTTTGAACAATTCAGCTACCTTGATTCCAATGGGCATAGCCAGGATGCTTATCAGGCCTACGATTTGCTGGTTGGCGCAGGCTGTTTGGACGCCATCCAAGCTTGGGCGGGAGAGGGGGCATTTGAGCAATTGACCCAATTCAAAAACCAGTACCCACAGGAATACCTCTTTGGTTATCTGGCTTACGACTTGAAGAACGAGTTGGAGCAATTGGATTCCCGCCATCCTGACCCGCTGGAATGGCCAGATTTGCGCTTTTTTGTGCCCGAACACCACATCTCTGTGCAGGATCAGGTACTGACGATTGCCTCTGCGACCCGGGCCCCTGAAAACCTTTACCAGGAGATTCTACAAACCAAAGTCCAAGTCGCCAAAACAGCCAGAAAAATTGAGCTCCAGCCCCGCATTCAGCGGGAGGAATACCTGCACACCGTAGCAAAAATTCGCCAGGAAATTGGCCGGGGGAACATTTATGAAATGAACTTCTGCCAGGAGTTTTATCATCCAGCCTGCGATGTAGATCCTTTTGCCCTGTTCCAACACCTGCGGCTCAAAACCCAGACACCCTTCGCCGCTTTCTTTCGCTGGCAAGCGTATTTTGCCCTCTGTGCCAGCCCGGAGCGCTTTTTGGCCAAACGGGGCCAAAAACTGATTTCCCAACCCATCAAAGGCACCATTCGCAGGGGCCAAACCGAAGAAGAAGACGATGCGCTCAAAACCGAATTGTTCCTCAGCCCCAAAAACCGCTCCGAAAACGTGATGATCGTAGACCTCGTACGCAACGACCTGGCCCGCAGTTGCCAGCCGGGAACGGTAAATGTGGAGGAGCTTTTTGGCATTTACAGCTTCAATACCGTACACCAGATGATTTCGACGGTGACGGGCACTTTGTCCACCGAAGTTCCTGCCATTGAAGCCATCAAAAGGGCTTTCCCGATGGGTTCCATGACGGGCGCGCCCAAGCTGCGCAGCATGCAGTTGATCGAACAATTGGAACGGAGCCGCCGGGGGCTGTACTCCGGGGCAATTGGTTATTTTGCGCCGAATGGCGACTTTGATTTTAATGTGGTCATCCGCAGTTTGTTGTACCAGCAGGAAAGTGGGTACTTGTCTTTGCAGGTGGGAGGTGCGATTGTGTTTGATTCTGATCCCAAGGAGGAATATGCGGAGTGTTTGTTGAAGGCGGAAAGGTTGAGGGAGGTGCTGCGGGGGTAGGCAGAGCAAACGCATTAAAAATTGATTCAATCAGCACAAGATTGTGCAAAATTCAAGAACCCCCGCCCCCTGTGAGGCAGGGCCGATTGGTTCTGTTTTTCGAAACACAAGAGATGTATTTTGGCTAACGCCAAAATGTTTATTCACCACGACGACACGACGAACACGACGTTTTGCTCCGCACCACACGCCGCTTGCGGCG